>JBEBWI010000024.1:0-25043 GCA_040392345.1 Leucobacter soli
TGGCACGGGCACCCGCAGCACCGAGGCCAGCAGCACCGACACCCTCAGCACCGACACCCTCAGCACCGACGCCCTCAGCACCGACACCCGCGGACGCACTCGCGGTTTCGCGCACGGTCTCGCGCGCCACCCCGGGTTGCGGCCCGGCCTCGTCAGCGGACGCACGCGTTTCAGCGGGTCGTGTGAGCACGCTGCGCATCGGCCTCGGTTCGGCAGCCGAGGCCGCGTCGCTCCACGGCGCGAAGATCCACAGCCATAGGTAGAGCAGCACGCCGGCACCGCCGAGGAGCACGAGCGTCGCCATAGCGATTCGCACCCACAGCACCGGCACCCCGAGATGCGCCGCGAGCCCCCCGCAGACACCGGCGATCAGCCGCTCGTCGCGACTTCGCGTGTAGGTGGCCCCGGACATGCTTCCATCAAACCATCCGGCACCGACATCCGGGGCGGAGCAGGCGGGGAATCAGGGTCGAATCAGGGGGATCCCCCATGGCGGGTCGAACCCATCTCCGCGAGCATCGAAGCATGAATGAAACAACTCCCCCTCCCGGTGCGAACGGCGCAACCGGTTCAGGGCACCGACCCGAAGATCGACCTCACGGCGCGAACGGCTTCTTCCAGTGGGTGCGCGGGCTCGGCATCGAGCGCAGCGCGAGCGAGCGCTGGTTCGCCGGCGTAGCGGGCGGCATCGCGGCGAAGGCGGGCATCGACCCCTTGATCGTGCGCGGCGTCTTCGTGGTGCTCGCGCTCCTCGGCGGCCCCGGCATCCTGCTCTACCTCGCGGGGTGGCTGCTGCTGCCCGACGCGCGCGGCAGGATCCACCTGGAGGATCTGTTCCGGGGGCGAGCATCGGCCGGGGTGATCGTCGCGGCGGTCGCGCTCGGCCTCCTCGTGGTCGTGCCCCTGGTCTTCGGGCTCGCCCCCGCGCTGTTCGTCGGAGCCGGCAACGTGTTCGCCTGGAACCTCTTCGGCGTTCCCGAGTGGCTGCGGGTCACGCTCACCGTGATCTGGTGGGCGGTGGTCGTGCCGGTCGGTATCGGCATGGTCATCTGGTGGATCGCGACCGGCCGCATGCGCGGCGGCTCCTCGACCCGACCCGACTCGACCCGACCCAGCGCCGGCAACCCCGACGCCGCCTCTGCTCGCTCGAACCCCGAGACCTGGGCCGAGCGCGTCGGCGAACAGGCAGGCACCTGGGGACAGGAGTTCGGCGAGAAGGCCGGGGCGTGGGGCCAGGACGTCGGTGAGAAGGCGGGCGCCTGGGGCGAGAAGGTCGGCGCCGACGCCGCGGCCTGGGCGGAACGCGAACGCGAACGCCATCAGAGCCGGAGGCCTGGGGCCGCCCAGACAGTGTTCAGCCTCGCGCTCGCACTGCTCGCGGGCGGAATCGTCGCAGCCTGGGGGCTCTCCACGGGTGCCGAGAACAGCTTCGTGCTCACACTCAGCGTGGCCGCCGCGGTCGCGATGCTCTCCCTCTCGATGATCGTCGCGGGTATTCGCGGCAGGGAGAGCGGTTGGATCGGCTTCCTCGCCTTCATCGGCGTGGTGGTGCTGGTCTTCGCGCCGTTCTCCACGATCATGCCGGAGAACACCCACGTGCAGGTGCTTGGCCCGGTGACCTCGAAGATCACGGGCGACTCCCCCGAGGAGAACGGGATCGTGGTACTCGCGGGCAGCGCGACCGTCGACCTGACGAGGCTCACCGCCGCCGATGCGCCGAAGCGCGTCGAGGTGTGGGTGCTGGCGGGCAACGCGACCATCGAGCTGCCCCGCAGCCATCCCACCAGCGTGCGCGTCGAATTGCTCGCGGGCAGGACCGATGAGGTCGGCGTCGGAGGCCAGAGCGAGGTGAGCTCGGGCCCGTTCCATGTGCGGGTCACCGGGGCGAACCTGCGCGGGGCCGACCCCGCCGACACGACCGAAGTACGGGTGCGCATCATGGCCGGCAACGCCACGGTGCTCGACACCACCGACGCGTCGAGTGGCGCCCGAATGCTGGAGGAGACGCGATGAGCGCCCAGGACCACACCGAGAATCACCCCGAGAGCGGCGCCGAGAACCTGGGTGACGGCATGCAGCGGCCTGCAGACGCATCACCGAACGCCTCGAGCACGCCGAGCGCACCGGGCTCCACGGGAAGCACGGGGGCGACCGGGCCGCAGTGGCAAGCGCCGCAGTGGCAGGGGCCGCAGGCGGCTGCCGATCCGCACCCTCCCAAGACCCGACGTCGACCGCTCACCGGCCCGATCGTCTGGGGCGCCCTGTTCCTCGTCGCGTGCGCCTACTTCACCCAGCGGGCCTTCGCGCCCGGTGCGGTCGATGCCGCAGGCTGGATCACCGCAACGGTCATCGGCCTCGGAGTGCTGCTCCTGGTAGTCGGGGTAGCCGTCGTCATCCGCGGAGGCCGGGAACGGTAGCACCGTTCCCGCGCGACGACGGGCGGGAATCGGCGCGACGCCGCGAACAGAGGCCCCGACGCGACAGTCGCAGACCCCGCCGACGCTACTCCGCGGTGTTGATCCAGTGCAGCGGCACCTGGATCGACACGCGGGTACCGCCGCCCTCGTGCGGGCCCCAGGCGATCGAGCCTCCCAGCTCGCCCTCGATCAGCGTGCGCACGATCTGCGTGCCGAGTCCGTCGCCCACGGTGCCGCCCGGCAGACCGGTGCCGGTGTCGATCACCTCGACGGCGAGGCGGCTGTCGGTGCGCTCGGCCTCGATGATGACCTCGCCCTCCCGGCCCGCAAGACCGTGCTCCACAGCGTTCGTCACGATCTCGGTGAGCGCGAGGGCGAGCGGGGTCGCGTACCCCGAGGGCAGCTCGCCGAAGCGCCCCTCCTTGCGCGGGTGCACCGTCGTGTTGTGCAGGCTCGCGACCTCTGCGGCGAGCCCGAGCACCCGGTCGAAGACCACGTCGAAGTCGACGATCTGAGAGAGACCGGTCGAGAGCGTGTCGTGCACCACGGCGATCGCGGCGACCCGGCGCATCGCCTGGCCCAGCACTTGCTTCGCCTCTTCGCTGCGCGCGCGACGGGCCTGCACGCGCAGCAGCGAGGCCACGGTCTGCAGGTTGTTCTTCACGCGATGGTGGATCTCGCGGATGGTCGCGTCCTTGGTGATGAGCTCCTGCTCCTGGTGACGCAGTTCCGTGATGTCGCGGGTGAGCACGATGCCGCCGATGCGGCGTTCGTCGCGGATCACCGGAATCGACCGGAAGGTGATCGTGCGGCCCTTCACCTCGATGTCTGCGCGCTTGGCCACCTTGCCCTGGGCGATGAGCGGAAGCGATTCGTTGGTGTCGTCCTGCCCCTTGACCAGGTCGGCGATGTCCTCCGAGAAGTTCTCGCCCTCGAGCTCGTCGCGGTGGCCGAGCATCGCGAAGGTCGTCTGCGTGTTCGGGCTCGCGAAGGTGACGATACCCTCCGGATTGATGCGCACGAGACCGTCGGATGCGCGCGGAGCGCCGCGCTCGGCCCCCCGGCTCGCTCCGGGCGACGGGAAGAGCCCCTGCTGAATCATCACGAACAGATCCGCCGCGACCTCGCGGAACGCGGCGCCGATGCGCGACTCCCCCTGCACGTCGGCGGCGCTCGTGTGCACGGTGACGACCGCGAACGGCTCGCCCTGCAGGCCGGGCATGGTCGTGATCACGCCGGTGTCGGTGTTGCGGGCGGTCGAGGCGGTCATTCCGCCGTCGTCGCGGCGGCTCACCGAGTACGCGGTGATCTTCATCGCGTTCTCCTCGTACCAGATCGGGGCGCGGGAATACGCGGGCTGGCGCGACGCCATGGCTTCGCCGACGACCTCCCGCCAATCCGGGCGCAGGAAGTCGCCGATGACGTCGCGGTAGAAGAGTGTGATGGAGCCGGCCGGCCGTGCGTGCGCGACGGCGATGTAGTTGCCGTCAGCCGTGGGAACCCAGAGCACCACGTCGCCGAGCGCCAGATCTGCGAGGAGCGACCAGTCCGGAATCAGCGATTCCAACCACTCGAGTTGCTCTTCGCTCAGCGTGGCGTATTTGGTGGCGAGGTTGCGCAGCGTAGACACAGCATTCAGTGTACTGAGCGGCATCGTGGATCGAGGTGCGCGGCACGCGATCCGTTCCATCGGCCGCTCCGTGCGCACCCTGGGCGAAATCGCCCATTGACAGTGTTCGGAGGCCGCAGATTAACGTGGATCTTCCAACGAACACACTCAGCATCACCGGTTCAGCCAGGGGTTTATCAGGGGGCGCCGCCGCCGATGCGCGACTCTGAATGGAGCCCGCAATGCCCCCTGCATCCCCGCTGAAGGCACGCCCATCGCACCTCGAGCCGGTCCCGGAGACCCGGCCGCGGCTCGTCGCGGTTCCGCGGCTCGATCCTCCGCCCGAGCCAGCCGTGGATCCCGGTCGACCCCCGGCGCGCGGCGAAGATGCGGTCTCGCCGATCCCCGATCCGTCGCAACGCTTCCTCGGTGCGCTCGCCCTGCAGGGCTTCGAAGTGCTCGACGGCACGCGCACGGTGGCCCAGCTCGCCGGGGCGGTGACGCTCGAGCTCGCCGCGCACCTGAGCCAGGTGCGCGCGGCGCGCCACGAGCGACGACAGCTCTACCGCGATACCCGCCGCGTCGTGCCCCGACTCGGCAGGATTCACCTGTGCCGGGTCACGGACCGCGCTTCGGAAGCCTCTGTCGTGCTGCACCTCGAGCAGCGAACCCACGCGGTCGCCATCCGTCTCGAGTGGTCGCGCGAACGCTGGCGCGCGAGTTCGCTCACCGTGCTGTGACGACGAGGGCTCCGGGTTCTCCTTCGCCGATGGCTCTGACCGCCCGATCGGCTGCGAACCGCGCCCCTACGGGCACGAATACCGATGCGGAGGTTACTCCTGGGCGGCGGCCTGCTCCGCACGGAGGCGGGAGATCTCGTACAGCGTGACGCTCGCCGCGATGCCCGCGTTCAAGGATTCGGTGGCCGCCGAGATCGGGATCGAGACGACCGCATCGCACGTTTCCGTGACCAGCCTCGAGAGCCCCTTGCCCTCGCTGCCGACCACGACCACGAGGGGCCGATCCGCGAGGTCGAGCCCGGGCAGGCTCACGTCGCCGTCGCCGTCGAGCCCGACCACGAAGACGCCCTGCTCCTTCAGCGCCTTCAAGGTCTGGGTGAGGTTCGCGGCCATGGCGACCGGGATGCGTGCGGCGGCACCCGCCGAGGTCTTCCACGCGGCGGAGTTCACCCCCACCGATCGGCGCTGCGGCACGATCACACCCTGCCCGCCGAACGCGGCCACCGAGCGGATGATCGCGCCGAGGTTGCGGGGATCGGTGATGCCGTCGAGCGCGACGAGCAGCGGGGTTGCGCCATTCTCAAGCACGTTCTCGAGCAGTTCGAGCGGGTGGGCGTACTCGTAGGCGGGCACCTTGAGCACGACACCCTGGTGCACGGTGTCGCGCGAAGTCATGCGGTCGAGCTCGGGGCGCATGACCTCGAGCACGGGCACGCCGCGGCCCACGGCGATGCCCAGAATCTCGCGCATGCGGTCGTCCATCTCGACCCGGGCGGCGACGTACAGCGCCGTGGCGGGGATGCGGGTGCGCAGCGCTTCGAGCACGGCGTTGCGGCCCGTCACCAGCTCGGTGTCGTCGGAGGACTTGCGCGGGGCGCGCTGAGGTCGCTCGGTCGTGGCGCCCTTGCGCGGGTCTTTGCCGCCTGCCGCCGCGTACCGCTCGCGCGCCGCCTTGGCCTTGCCTGCCGGGTGGTACGGCCGATCCTCGGCCTTCGGAGTGGGCCCGCGGCCCTCGAGCGCCTGGCGCCCCTGGCCGCCCGACCCTACGGCCTTGCCGCGGCTCTTCTTGCGCACGGCACCGCCGCGCGAATTCTTACTACTCATCTCAGGCTCCAGCGGGTTGCGTTCGGGTTGTCTTCCAGTACGACCCCGGCCTCCTGCAGGCGATCGCGAATCGCGTCGCTCGTGGCGAAGTCCTTGTTCGCACGAGCCTCACGGCGCTGCTCGATCAGCGCGGTGACGAGCGCCTCGAGCGCGTCGCTCGACTTATCGCCGGTATCTCCGGCAGCGCTCCACACGGAATCCTTGGGATTCAAACCGAGAACGTTCAACATCGATACCACTTCGAAAACTCGATGTTGAGCTTTTTCAGGGTCGAAGTCATCATACTTGTCGAACTCCGCGTTTCCTGACCGCACGGAATTGTGTATGACCGCGAGGGCCTGGGGAATCCCGAAATCATCGTTCATCGCCGCGACGAACTCCTCCGGAACCCGGCTCTCCGCGAGAGGATTCCCATCCGAGCTCGAGTACGGGATCCCCGCGCTCTCCGCTCGATCGAGGAACCCCTCGATGCGACCGAACGCCGCGGCGGCCTCGCCGAGCGAATCGGGCGAGTACTCGAGCACCGATCGGTAGTGGGCCGAGCCGAGGAAATAGCGCAGCACGATGGGCCGCGCGGCCTGCAGCAGTTCGTGGGCGAACAGCGAGTTGCCGAGCGACTTCGACATCTTCTGGCCGCCGGTGTTGACGAGGCCGTTATGGATCCAGTGCCGGGCGAAGGAGTGGCCGGCGGCAGTCGACTGCGCGAGCTCGTTCTCGTGATGCGGGAACCGAAGGTCGAGGCCGCCGCCGTGAATGTCGAATTCCTCGCCGAGGTATCGCGTCGCCATCGCGGAGCACTCGATGTGCCAACCCGGGCGGCCGAGCCCCCAGGGCGAGGGCCAGGCGGCGCTCTCGGGCTCGTGCTGCCGGTGCGCCTTCCAGAGCGCGAAGTCGCGCGGATCGCGCTTGCCGACCGGCTCCGAATCCGCCGCGTCCTCCATCTGCTCGCGGCGCTGCCGCGTCAGATCGCCGTAGGCGTCCCAACTGCCCGTGTCGAAGTACACGCTCGCCGTGCCGTCCTGCGCCTGGTAGGCGTGCCCGCGGGCGATGAGCAGTTCGATCAGGTCGATCATCTGAGCGATGTTCGCGGTGGCCCGCGGCTCGTAGGTGGGCGGCAGCACGCCGATCGCGTCGTAGGCGGCGGTGAACTCCCGCTCGACGCGGTAGGCGAGCGCCCACCACTGCTCGCTTCCGCCCTCGGCCTGCGCCGCTCGGGCGTTGTCGAGAATCTTGTCGTCGATGTCGGTGACGTTGCGGATCAGCGTGACGCGATGCCCCGTCGCCTGAAGCCAGCGGCGCATCTGGTCGTAGACCAGCGCGCTGCGCAGGTGGCCGATGTGCGGCGACGACTGCACGGTGGGCCCGCACACGTACATCCCGATCTCACCCGGCACACGGGGAACGAGGTCGACGACGTCCTGCCGCCGTGAATCGTAGATGCGTTGCTTCACGCGACAAGCCTATGGCAACCTCTACGGAACAGCCCGCGTGTCGCGACCGAGGCGACCACCCCGATCCACCGCTCGGCGAATCACTCGGCAGCGCCGCGCAGGAAGAAGTTCACCTGCTTCGTGATGTTGACGGCGTGGTCGCCGAAGCGCTCGTGGTACCGGCTGGCGAGCGTGGCATCGACCACTCCCGTGCTGTCGGTGTTGAGCTTGTCGCTCAGCACCTTCTCGAAGACCTTCGCGTGCAACTCGTCGAGCGTGTCGTCCAGATCGCGGATCTCGGCGATCAGGTCGGGCTCCTGGGTGCGCAGCAGTTCGACGAGCTTCCCGGCCATCACTGCGTCGACCTCGCCCATGCGGGTGAAGGTCTTCTTCAACCCCTTCGGAATCGCGCTCTCCGGGTACCGGTACCGGGCGAGCTGCGCGATGTGCTGGGCGAGATCGGCCATTCGCTCGAGCGAGGAGCCCATGCGCAGCGCCCCGACCATCAGGCGCAGGTCGCGCGCCACTGGCTGCTGGCGTGCGAGGATGTCGATGGTGAGCTCGTCGAGATCCTCGGCGAGCCGATCCACCTGGTCGCTGCTCTCGATGACCTGCTCGGCGAGCGCGACGTCGCTGGTGCCGAACGCCGTCGTGGCCTGCTGAATCGCGGTCTCCACGAGCTCTGCGATCTCCACGAGGCGATCCTGCACCTCGCGCAGCTCCTGCTGGAATACTTCACGCATCTCGAATCGGTTTCCTTCCGGTTCAATGTCCACTCATTCGGCGGCGAATCGCCGACCGGGGCCCACCGCATGCGGGCCGCGAACTGCACCGCGAAGCGGCGCACCGATTCCATAGTCTCACCCCGTCAGATGAACACTCCCCGACCCGAAGGTAAACAGCGTCTGAACTCGGAGCATCGGGAGTGAGGCCCCCGCGTACGATGGGGCCATGACCCCGACCGCGCTCGTGCTGGCTTCCGTCGCGCTCGGCGCCTTCGCCGGTGCGCTCGCCACCTGGGCCGTCTTCGCCTCGCGCGCCGCTGGTCGGAAGCGCGCGGCGGCGCTGCATCCCGAGCTGCCGCAGGTGGCGGTGGAGCTGTTGAACTCGGTCGATCACTTCGCCGTGATCCTCGACGCCTCCTTGACCCCGGTGTACGCGAATCCGGCGGCGCGCGAGGACCCGCACGTCACGGGCGCGGAGCTGCGCGAACCCGAGTTCCTCGAGCGGGCGCGCCGGGTCATGGCGACCGGCGTGCCCGACACCCGTATGCCCGACCTCGAGGATCCGCGCGAGACCGTGCGGGTGCAGATCGTGCGGGTGCAAAGCCGTTTCCTCGCGGTCTTCGCGGTGGATCTCGGCGAGGAGCAACGCGTGAACGCCATGCGTCGCGACTTCATCGCCAATGTGAGCCACGAGCTGAAGACCCCGATCGCGGCCATCGGCCTGCTCTCGGAGGCGGTGCTCGAGGCGGCCGACGAGCCGGAGATCGTGACGGGTTTCTCGCGCAAGCTCATCAAGGAGTCCCGCCGGCTCGGCGAACTCTCTCGCGACATCATTCAGCTGTCGGAGGCCCAGGCCGCGCTGAAGCCCGAGGATCGGGAGCCGGTCTCGCTTCGCGCCGTCGTGCTCAGCGAGGTGGAGGCCCATCGCGAGTTCGCCGCGCAGCACGGCGTGGAGCTGGTCGTCACCGACCTCGAACGGCTCGGCGCCGACCCGATCACGCTCGGCCGCCCGACCTCGATCGGCGTCGTCATCGCGAACCTGCTGAGCAACGCCATCAGGCACTCGCCCGAGGGCGGGCACGTCGGCATCGGCATCGAGCCGGCCGGCCGCAACTGCGTGATCACCGTCACCGACCAGGGCGAGGGCATCGAACCCGAGCACCTGCCGCGCATCTTCGAGCGCTTCTACCGCGTCGATGCGGCACGCAGCCGCGAGGGCGGGGGCACCGGGCTCGGCCTGTCGATCGCACGCCATACGATGCGCGCGCACGGCGGCGACATCGATGTCTGGTCGCAGCCGAACGTCGGCTCGAGCTTCTCCCTGACCTTCCCCGTAGTCGACAGCGGATCGGCGGGCGGCAAGTCGAAGCAGAAGCGCGCCAAACGGGAGAAGCAGGCGAAACAAGCCGCGCCGCAGACCCCGACGGCACCCGCAGGCCGCGCGACCCCCGGCGCCTCGCGCGGGGGCGCCGATGATCCACGTTCCCGAACCGAGAGGGCGCAATAGATGAGCAAGCGCATACTGCTTGTTGAAGATGAAACCTCGATCTCCGAGCCCCTGGCCTTCCTCCTCGAGCGCGAGGGCTACCGGGTTCAGGTCGTCGCCGATGGTTCGGAGGCGGTACGGGTGTTCCCCGGATCCGACGCCGACCTCGTGCTGCTCGACCTCATGCTGCCGGGGCTTCCCGGCACCGAGGTGTGCCGGTCGATCCGCGCCCGCTCGCGCGTGCCCGTCATCATGCTCACCGCGAAGGACAGCGAGATCGACATCGTGGTGGGCCTCGAGCTCGGGGCCGACGACTACATCACCAAGCCCTACTCGACGCGCGAGCTGCTCGCCCGAGTGCGGGCAGCTCTGCGGCGCAGCGACGCGGAGGGCGAGGATTCCGCCGAGGACATGTACGAAGAGGGCGTGCTCGACGAGCAGGGCGTGCGCCTCGACACCGAGCGGCACACGGTGTCGGTGCGCGGCGAGGAGATTCAGATGCCGCTGCGGGAGTTCGAACTGCTCGAGCTGCTCATGCGGCATTCCGGCAGGGTGCTCACGCGCGGCCAGCTCATCGATCGGGTGTGGGGAAGCGACTACTACGGCGATACGAAGACGCTCGACGTGCACATCAAGCGCATCCGCTCGCGCATCGAGGAGCACCCGAAGGAGCCGAAGCTCGTGACCACGGTGCGGGGAGTCGGCTACCGCTTCGCGTAGCAGGCCCTCACGACGCGCTCGCGGGCGGACAGCGCCCATGGAAATGAGGAAGGCCCCGAGCTCGGGGCCTTCCTCTCGGCGTACCGCCGGAGTACGACGATCGACGTCAGTTCGTCGATTCCCCGGTCTCGGTCTCGACCGCATCCTCGGTCTCGACCGCGAGGATGTCCTTCACGCTGAGCACGTAAGGGCGGTACTCGGCGAGCGTGCCGTCGAGCACGGGAACCTGACGCTCGACGTCGGCGCCGCCGGGCACCTGCAGGAACGCGGTGACCATCGCACCGGGGGCGAGGTCCGGAATCGACACCAGCACCGGGGGGAACTCGCCGTCGACCGCGCCGAAGGGGGTGCTGCCGGGCTTGACCTCGAAGTCTGCCGTGGCCGTCGACGTGCCGTTCGCGTCGACGAAGCTGATGCGCAGCTGCACCGTCTCATCGCCGGTGTTGACGCCGGTGAAGACCACGTTGAAGTTCTCGGCCTCCTCGTCGGCGATGAGCATCAGGTTGCGCACGTCGACGCCGGCGACCGTCACGTCGATGCCGTCGCTCGGGGAATACGGATCGGTGGTGGCCTGCGGTGCGAAGAGCCCGCATCCGGTGGCGCCGAGTGCGACGGCTGCCGCAAGAGCGATGGACGAGGCGATCCGACGAATCTTCAAGGTGTGTGTCCTCCGGACAGTGGGCGACACACGAGGGCATCGCAAACGGCGCTGACAGTTCCGAACCATACTATCGCGCAGGCGAGAAGCATCGCAGCTTAGGCTTACCTAAGGAGCGGCGCGTAATGTGGTAAACTGGGTACTTGACTGATATAAGGAGCCGCTCAATGCAATTTGAGGTCGGAGAGACTGTTGTCTACCCCCATCACGGTGCAGCGAAGATCATCGAGGTCAAGAAACGCAAGCTGGGTGGTGAGGAGAAGCTCTTCCTGAAGCTTCAGGTCAACCAGGGCGATCTCACCATCGAAGTACCCGCAGAGAACTGCGATCTGGTCGGCGTACGCGATGTCATCGATCAAGACGGGCTGGAGCGCGTCTTCGAGGTGCTGCGCGCGCCGTTCACCGAAGAGCCGACCAACTGGTCGCGCCGCTACAAGGCGAACGTCGAGAAGCTCGCTTCGGGCGATGTGATCAAGGTGTCCGAGGTCGTGCGCGATCTGTGGCGCCGCGATCAGGAGGTGCGCTCGCTCTCCGCCGGCGAGAAGCGCATGCTCGCGAAGGCCCGCCAGATCCTGGTCTCCGAGCTCGCGCTCGCGGAGAAGACCGATGAGGAGCAGGCCTCGAAGGTGCTCGACGAGGTTCTCGCCTCGTAAGGGGCCGGTACGGCAGTGCACCACGTCGCCGAACTCGGCGTGATCCTCGTTGCCGCCGGGCGCGGCGAGCGGCTGGGCGCCGACACGCCCAAGGCGTTCGTCGAACTCGGCGGCCGCTCGCTTCTCGAGCACTGCATTCGCACCGTCACGGCACTGCCGCGCGCGGGGCAATTGGTGGTCGTGGTTCCCGACGCCCGGGCTTCGATCGCGTTCGACCTCGTCGACGCGATCGTGCCCGAGGGGTCGCGTTGGCAGGTCTCCATCGTGCCCGGCGGTCGGGAGCGCCACGAATCGGTGCGGTTCGGCCTCGAAGCCCTGCACGAGCCGATCGCAACCGTGCTCGTGCACGATGCCGCGAGGCCGCTCACACCCGCCGCGGTCTTCGAACGGGTGATCGACGCGGTGCATCGCACGGGCGACGCCGTGGTGCCCGCGGTCGCGGTCGCGGATACGCTCAAGCGCATCGATCGCGAGGGCGTCGTGCTCGCCACCGTCGATCGCGCACCCCTCGTCGCGGTGCAGACCCCCCAGGGGTTCACCAAGGAAGGCCTCATCGCGGCGCACGAATCGGCGGCGACGCGCGCCGGCCGCGACACGGCGACCCCTCCCACGGACGATGCGGAGGTGGTGCAGCGGTTCGGCGGCACCGTGCGCACCGTCGCCGGCGACTCGCTCGCGCACAAGGTCACCACGGCGGGCGATCTCGCCATGCTCGAGGGCGTACTGAACGGACGCGACGCGTGATCCGCGTCGGCTCCGGCGTCGACGTGCACGCCTACTCCCCCGACGCGCCCTTGCGACTCGCCGGCCTCGACTGGCCGGGCGAGCCCGGCCTCTCGGGCCACAGTGACGGCGATGCGGTCTGCCACGCGGTGGTCGACGCCCTGCTCTCAGCGGTCGGTATGGGCGACATCGGGCAGCTGGTCGGCATCGACCGACCCGAGACCGCGGGCGCGGCGAGCACCGCGTTCGTCGAGCTCGCGCTCGCACGGCTCGCGGCCGACGGCTGGCGACCCGTGAACGTGTCGGTGCAGATCGTCTGCACCCGCCCCAAGTTCTCGCCTCGGCGCGCCGAGGCCGAGGCCCGCATGAGCGAACTCGTCGGCGCCCCGGTCAGCCTCGGCGCCACGACGAGCGATGGGCTCGGCTTCACCGGCAGGGGCGAGGGCATCGCCGCGATCGCCACGGCCCTGGTCGAGCGCGACTGACCTCAGGGACGCGGTGCGCGCCCGCCGGACTGACTCAGTGCTTGCCCTGCGCGGCGACCGCAGCGGCGCCCGCAGCGGCGGCCTCGGGATCTAGGTAGCGGCCGGGGCCGGTCGGCGTACCGTCTTCGTTGATCTCGTAGACGAGGGGCATGCCGGTCGGAATGTTCAGCGACGCGATGTCTTCATCGCTGATGCCGTCGAGGTGCTTCACGAGCGCGCGCAACGAGTTGCCGTGCGCGGTGACGAGTACGGTCTTGCCCGAGTTCAGGTCGGGCAGCACCGTGCCCTCCCAATAGGGCAGTAGGCGCGCGATGACATCCTTCAGGCACTCCGTGCGCGGGCGATCCCCGTCGATGCCGACGTAGCGCGGGTCGTTCGCCTGAGACCATTCGCTCGCATCGTCGAGCACGGGGGGCGGGGTGTCGAAGGAGCGGCGCCACTCCATGAACTGCTCCTCGCCGTACTTCGCGAGCGTCTCCGACTTGTCGAGGCCCTGCAGGGCACCGTAATGGCGCTCGTTCAGCCGCCACGAGCGGCGCACCGGAATCCACAGCCGGTCGGCCGCCTCGAGTGCCAGATTCGCGGTCTGAATGGCGCGGCTGAGCACTGAGGTGTACAGCACGTCGGGAGCGAGACCCGACTCGGCGATGAGTTCGCCGGCGCGAGCCGCCTCGGTGCGGCCCTTCTCGGTGAGCCGCACATCGACCCAACCGGTGAACAGGTTCTTCTCGTTCCATTCGCTCTGGCCGTGGCGAAGCAGGATCAGCGTGTTCGTCATACCACCAGCCTACAGGCGGTGCAGGCGCGGAATGTCGCGAGTCCTCCCCGCGTCCGAGGGCACGATGGTCTCCTGGCTCGCGGCGACCGCGGCAGAGCCTTCGGCGAGGGCCACCTCAAGGGCCGCATCCTCCGCGACCGAACGTTTGAGCAACGCGAGCGCGATGCCGCCCCACTCGTAGTGCAACGCCGATCGAGTCACCCTGCCCACCGGGCGCGACCCCTCGACAGCGGCCTGCCCGGCGAGGTAGACGAGCGACCCGGGCCCCGGCAGTTCGCCCTCGGAACCGTCGAGGTGCAGCAGCGCCAGGCGTCTCGGCGGATGGCCGAGGTTGTGCACCTTCGCCACCGTCTCCTGCCCGCGGTAGCAGCCCTTGTTCAGGTGCACCGCGGTGCGCAGCCAGTCGAACTCGTGCGGAATCGCGCGTTCGTCGACCTCGCCGTGATGGGAGGGGCGCCAGGCGCGCACCTCGAGCGCGTCGAGCGCGCTGAGGCCCGCGGCCTTCACCGCCCCCGAGGCGACGAGCGCGGTCACCTGCGGCAGATCCGCTCGAGAGAACACGAGCTGAGTCGCGGACCAGCCGTCGCCGCCGTGACTACCGGCCGCGCCGACCGCGTACTGCACGCCGCCGGCCACGCCGTGCGCCCACGGGTCGATCCATTCGGCCACCGCGAGGCCGAGGTCTCTCAGCGCCGGCAGCGCGCCGCCGCCGGCGAACGCGAGCACCGCCGCGTAGTCGTCGCTCATATCGGCCACCTCGACGCGCAGGGCGAACCTCATGCGTGCGAGGTACGCGGTCAGCGACTCGGCTTCGCCCTCATCGACGAGCAGCCAGCTGCGCTCGCCGTCATCGACGAAGCGGATGGCGTGCTCGATGCGGCCGTTCGGATCGAGCAGCAGCGTCTCGACCGACTCCCCGGGGCGCAGCCCCGTGAGCTGCTGGCTCGTCATCGAGTGCAACCAGCTCAAGCGGTCGGCGCCCGCGACGGTCACGATGCCGCGGTGCGAGAGGCTCACGCAGGCGTCGCCCTCGGCGAGTGCCCGCTGCTCCGCGATCGGCGCACCGAAATGCTCGGCAGCACCGTGCGCGGCAGCTACGGCGCCGGAAAGATCGAGGAAGGGGTCGGCCACGTCGACGCGAGCGGCTTAGCGCTGCCCCTTGTACAGCTTGTAGACGACCACGCCCGCCACCCAGGCGATCGCCAGCGAGGCCAGACCGAGCAGGCCGAGGAAGAAGAGTTCGAGAGCAAGCATGCGCCCAGTCTAGCAGCGCGGCTCAGAGGCCCAGCAGCACGCCCGCCACGTCGATGAGCGCGATGATGACCACCGAACCCGCCACGCTGTAGGCCGTGCGAGTGATGAAGCCGACCCGCTGCGCGGTGCCGAGCTGCAGTGCGAAGGTCACGAGCGTGCTCACGCCGACGGCGAGCGCGAGCCACTGGAAGCGCGCCTCGCCCTGCACCAGCACGGTCACGAGTACACCGAACGCCGCGGAGACCGCCCACGCGGTGACGAGCCGGGGCAGGTGCCACGGGTGCTTGTCGGGCAGCGGCATCTCTGTCATGCAGCCATCTTCGCACAACGGCACGCCCACGGCCCGGTAGTATGGTGCTTGCCCGCGCGTCCAGTGCGGCCAGAAGGGAGCGCGAACGTTGCAGCTGCTCTGCCTGACAGACGGGGACCCTCACACCGCTCTGCCCGGGCTCGACCTGCTGCCCCACGAAATGCGCACCTCACCCTTGGCGATCCGTGTGCCGAGCAGCGCCGCCAGTCGCTTCGATCTGATCTTGATCGATGCGACGCGAGAGCCTCGTCGCGCCCGTGCCGCCTGCCTCGAGCTGCTGCGGGACTGCCCGACGCCCAGACTCCTGCTGATCACCGAGTCCGCACTGCCGGCCGTCACCCCCGAGTGGGGAATCACCGACGTGCTGCTGCCCGCCGCGAGCCCGGCCGAGATCGATCTGCGCCTGCGCCTGGCCCAGGTGCGACCGAGCGCCGCCGAAGAGTCGGATTCCACCGCGTCGAGCACCGCGGTGCGCGTCGCGGGCGTCGTCATCGACGAGGGCAACTTCACGGCCCGCGTGCACGATCGCACGCTCGACCTCACCTACAAGGAGTTCGAGCTGCTGCACTACCTCGCCGCCCATCCCGGCCGGGTCTTCACCCGCGAACAGCTGCTCAGCGAGGTGTGGGGCACCGACTACTTCGGCGGCACCCGCACGGTCGATGTGCACGTGCGGCGCCTGCGCGCGAAGCTCGGCGAGCACGAGGCGCTCATCAGCACGGTGCGCGGTGTCGGCTACGGG
The DNA here is from genome assembly GCA_040392345.1 of Leucobacter soli. Lineage (GTDB taxonomy): Bacteria > Actinomycetota > Actinomycetes > Actinomycetales > Microbacteriaceae > Leucobacter > Leucobacter soli_B. The sequence goes on from JBEBWI010000024.1 coordinate 15,835, forward strand.
TTCGCCCGCAGCCGCAGCCCGGAGGACGAGGGCTGATGACCGCGCTGCACGCGACGCTCGTGTCGCCTGCCGATCAACGGGGTATCGCTTCGGCGAGACGACTCTTCGACGCGGCCGAGCGCGCAGACGGCACCTCGCCCGTCTCGGATCAGGCGATGCTCGGCACGACTCAGGGGCGGCGCGAGCTGTTCCTGTTCTCGACCGGAACCGACTCCGGCGGTGCAGACGGCGACGACCCAGTCGCGGCCGCGATTCTCGGCGAGGGCGAGCTCGACCTGGCGGTGCGCCCTGAGGCACGTCGCCGCGGCATCGGCCGGGCCGCGCTCGATCACCTGCTCGATCGGGTGGATCGCGGCGACGTGCACGAGCTGCGCTCGTGGGCGCACGGTGAGAACCCGGCGGCGCACGCGTTGCTCGAACCCGCGGGGTTCGAGCCGATCCGCACCCTCTACCGCCTCGCACTCGACCCGGCCCTGCTCGAGACCGCGCTCGCCGGATCGAGGCCGCTGCCCGCCGGTTTCCGCGCCGTGACCTTCGACCCCGGCGACCCGGCCCACGCCGCCTCCTGGGTACGGGTCAACTCAGCGGCATTCGCCACCCATCCGGAGCAGGGTTCCATCACCCTCGAAGATTTCGCGGCGCTCACCGCCGAGCCGTGGTTCGACCCCGACGACCTGGTGCTCGCCTTCGACGAATCGACGGGCGAGCTCGCCGGATCCACCTGGGTGAAGACCGTGCGCACTCCGGCAGAACCCGGCGCCGCAGCAGAGACCGAGACCGAGCTCTACGCGCTGGGAGTCGACCCGGCCTACGCGGGGCGCGGGTTGGGAGCCGCGCTGCTCGGTGAGACGCTGCGGCGAATGCGGCAGCACGACCCGCAACGCATCACCCTCTACGTCGACGGCACGAACACGCGCGCACGCGAGCTCTACCATCGCGCCGGATTCGAGGTCGACGCGGTGAGCACGCAGCGGCTGCGCACACGACCCTGAAACCGCGCCCCGACCCGCGCATCGGCACCCGTCCGAAAACGAAACATCGGGTAAACGCGCGAAGTGCCGGTGCCGCGATCCACCCCGTTTGACAGAATGGGGTCATGAGCGAGAACAACGACGTGGCGACGACAACCGCACCCGCCGCCGAGGCACCGGTCGCCGCCCTGCCCGCAGCGGCACTCGAGCAGTTGCCGGCCGACCGCTATATCGATCGCGAGGTCAGCTGGCTCGCCTTCAACCAGCGGGTGCTCGAGCTCGCCGAAGACCCGACGGTGCCCGTGCTCGAGCGCGCGAACTTCCTCGCGATCTTCGCGTCGAACCTCGACGAGTTCTTCATGGTGCGCGTCGCGGGCCTCAAGCGCCGCATCGTGACCGGCCTCGCCGTGCCGACCAACGTCGGGCGCGCGCCCACCGACGTGCTCGAAGACATCAACCGCACCGCCTACGAGCTGCAGGAGCGGCATGCGCGCTGCTTCCGCGATCACGTCCAGCCTGCGCTCGCCGAGGCCGGCATCCGCATCGTCGACTGGCAGCAGCTCGACGCCGCCGATCGCGCGCACCTCACCGACTACTACGAGCAGCACATCTATCCCGTGCTGATGCCGCTCGCCGTCGACCCGGCGCACCCCTTCCCCTACATCTCGGGGCGTGCGCTCAACATGTCGATCCGCGTGCGCAACCCCCGCACCGACAAGGTCGAGTTCGCCCGGCTGAAGGTGCCTCAGATGATCCCCCGCTACGTGCGGGTGGATCAGCGCGAGAGCGTCGACGACGTGCGCTTCATCCCGCTCGAGGAGCTGATCGCGAATCAGCTCGGCGGTCTCTTCCCCGGCATGGAGGTGATGGACCACCACGTCTTCCGCGTGACGCGCAACGAGGACATGGAGATCGAGGAGGACGAGACCGAGAACCTCATCCAGGCGCTCGAGAAGGAGCTGCTGCGGCGGCGCTTCGGCCCCCCGATCCGCCTCGAGATCTCGGACGACATGGACGAGGCCACGCTCGAGCTGCTGGTGCGCGAGTTCGACATCGACGAGCAGCAGGTCTACACGCTGCCCGCCCCGCTCGACCTCAACGGTCTCTTCGCGCTCACCCGCATCGCGCGCCCGGACCTCAAGTTCAAGCCGCACATCCCCGTCACGGCCCCGCAGTTCCGCACCAGCTCGCCCAGCGAGAAGCCCGACACCTTCTCCGCGATCGCGCGCCGCGAGGTGCTCGTGCATCACCCCTACGAGTCGTTCTCGACGAGCGTGCAGGCGTTCGTCGAGCAGGCTGCCACCGACCCCGACGTGCTCGCCATCAAGCAGACGCTCTACCGCACCTCGGGCGACAGCCCCATCGTGGCCGCGCTCATCAAGGCCGCCGAGGCCGGCAAGCAGGTGCTCGCCCTCGTCGAGATCAAAGCGCGCTTCGACGAGGAGGCCAACATCACCTGGGCCCGAAAGCTCGAGCAGGCCGGCGTGCACGTGGTCTACGGCCTCGTGGGGCTGAAGACGCACTGCAAACTCGTGCACGTGATCCGCGAGGAGCAGGGGCGGCTCACGCACTACTGCCACATCGGCACCGGCAACTACAACCCGAAGACCAGCCGCATCTACGAGGATTTCGGCCTGTTCACCTCGTCGCCCGAGGTCGGCCGCGACGTGACGAAACTGTTCAACGTGCTCTCGGGCTATGCCATCGAGACGAGCTACGACCGCCTGCTCGTCGCCCCCGAAAGCCTGCGCACGGGCTTGCTCACCCGTATCGAGCGCGAGGCAGATCATGCTCGCGCCGGCCGACCCAGCGGCATCAAGTTCAAGGCCAACAGCATGGTCGACGAGCAGATCATCGACGCCCTCTACCGGGCGAGCCAGGCCGGCGTGCCCATCGAGGTCTGGGTGCGGGGAATCTGCTCGATCCGTGCGGGCGTGCCCGGCCTCTCCGAGAACATCCGGGTGCGCTCGGTACTCGGTCGCTACCTCGAGCACTCACGCATCTACGCCTTCGAGAACGACGGCGACCGCGAGGTGTACATCGGCAGCGCCGACCTCATGCACCGCAACCTCGACCGGCGCATCGAGGTGCTCGTGCGCATCGTCGAACGCGATCACCTCGCCCGCATCGACCGCTTCTTCGCGTTCGCGTTCAGCGACGAGGTCTCGTCGTGGCACATGCTCTCCGACGGCAGCTGGCGCCGCCACGCGCACGACGATCAGGGCGCGCCGCTCCCCGACCTGCAGGACCTCGTGATGATCGACCGCACCCAGGCGAGAGCGCGGAGCAGCCGGTGAGCGGTCGCGTCCTCGCCGCCGGCACCGTGTGCTGGCGGCGAGTCGAGGACCGCATCATGGTGCTGCTCGTGCATCGCACGAAACAGCGCGACGTTTCCTTCCCGAAGGGAAAACTCGACCCGGGCGAGAGCATGCCGCAGGCTGCGGTGCGCGAAACCCTCGAGGAGACCGGGCTCTCGGTCGTGCTGGGAGCCAACCTCGGGGTGATCCACTATCAACTGCCGAGCGGCGACGAGAAGACCGTGCAGTACTGGGCGGCAGAGATCACCGAACCGGCGGTGCAGGTCTCGACCTTCGTACCGAACGACGAGATCGCAGCGCTCGAATGGCTGCCCGTCTCGAAGGTGCGCAAGCAGCTCTCGTACGAGGCCGATCGCGAGATCTTCGACGTCTTCGCGAGCCTCGTCGAACGCGACGCCATCGACACGTTCTCAGTGATCCTGCTGCGGCACGCGAAGGCCGAGCCGCGCAGCGACACGTTCCCGGAAGACCGGCTGCGCCCGCTCTCCGACGCCGGCGAAGACCAGGCCGAGAAGATCGTGCCGACGCTCGAGGCGTTCCGCCCCGCTCGCATCCACTCCTCGAACGCCGAACGCTGCATGCGCACCGTCGCCCCGCTCGCGCACCACCTGCGGAAGACCATCCGGGTCAACGAGGGCCTGAGCCAAGACGCCTGGGATGCCGGCGAGACCGCCGAGCTGCGCGCCGCCATCGGCAAGGTCGTGCGCAAGGGCAAGTCCGCGGTGATCTGCACGCACCGGCCCGTGCTGGCCGATGCCGCGCGCGAGCTCGCGCTCGCCACCGGCAGCCTGCCCGGCGACTACCTGCGCGAAGCCGCGAACCTGCCGCCCGGCGGGTTCTCCGTGTTCCACTTCTCACGCAAGTACCCGGGCTCCGGCATCCTCGGCGTGGAGACCTACCCCGTCAAACTCTGAGGCCCCGCTCATCCTCGGCCCCCTCATCCTCCACACCTCGCGCCAGAGGCGCTCAGGAGCAGCGGAGGAAGGGCCAGAAATGGCCCTTCCGGTCGTCGGCGGTCACTCCTGGGTGACCAGCCACTCCCTGGCCCCGGAGTCCGCTGCTCCAAACAGGTTCACGGTGGCACGGGTGCGCTCGCGCACATCGGCGTCGAACTCCGGCCATTGGCAGACGCCCTGCGGGGCGTCCGAGGCGACCGAGCACCACTTGTACACGCCGTTCTGCGTGTTCGTCGCCGCGGCCCACGACACATCGTTCGTCGTCCAGCCGCCGTCCTCCTGCTGCGCGAACTGCACCCGCGTGAGCAGGAACTCGTTGTTCACTCGGTTCGCGGGCGGAGCGCTCTCGCTGATGAGATTGCCCGTACCGTACAGGATCCACTTGCCGTTGTAGTTCTCGAGCGGCTGGATCGCGTGCGCGTGATGCTGATACACGAAGTCGAAGAGCCCGCTGTCGTGCAGCTGACGCGCCAGTTCCGCCTGCCCCGGGGTGGGCTCGCTCCAGTACTCCTCGCCGATGTGCTGCACGCCGATCACGATATCGGCGCCCGCATCGCGCGCGGCCTGCGCCTTCGCGATGGCGCGCTCCGGGTCAACGCGGGGCTCCTCGAGACGGAAATCGACCTGCCAGTCGTACTCGGCGTTCAACCCGTTGAGCGAGAACGTCGAGGTGATCACCGCGATCTTCACCCCGTTCGCCTCGACGATGAGGGGCACATCGCGCTCCCCCTCGGCCCGGTACGAGCCGGTGTGCGCGATGCCCACCCGATCGAGATTGTCGAGCGTGCGCAGCAGGCCCTCGGTGCCCATGTCGACCGTGTGGTTCGAGGCGGTCGTGCAGACGTCGAAGCCGATCGCCTTCGCGGCGTCTGCGAGCTCCGGCGGCGTGCTGAACGCCGGGTAGCCGTAGTACGGCCCGCCGACGGGTGCGAGCGGCGTCTCCATCTGGCAGATCGCGAGGTCGGCCCGGTCGAGGTAGGGCCTGATGCCCTCGAGCAATGGCACGAAGTCGAAGTTCTGCCCCGCCTCATTGGTCGGGATCGCATACGGCGTCCACAGCCCCTGGTGGAACAGGAAGTCGCCGGCGACCGCGACCGAGACGCAGTGATCGGTGGGACAGGCGGGGCCGACACCGGGCTGCGGTTCGGGTTCCGGCTCCGGCTCGACGGTCGGCGCCGGCGGCTCGACGACGGCCGGCGGCTCGGGGTCGGGTGCGCACCCCGCGATTCCGAAGATGAGGGCGGCGCCCGCAGCCCCCGCAGCCAGCGCTCTCACGACTCGTTTCCGCGACATCGACATACCGCAATCCTATGCGGCGAGCACGACCGCACCCGACGTTCACTCACGTTCACCCGCTGTTCACCCGGAGGAAGAAGACTGGTCACATCGGATACGTAGCGTAAGCGAGGTGGGCGGACGCCCATCATGCAACATCATCACAGCAACCAGAAACGGACATCACACGCAGTGAAGACTTCAGCTTCGATCAAGGCCGCCGCGATCGCCGGCATCGCTCTCCTCGCGCTCACCTCCTGCGCCGCGAACGAAGGCGCACCGGCTGAAACCCCCGACAACGGTTCCGCGTCGTCCCTCTCGGGTTCGCTCACCGGCGTCGGTGCGTCGGCGCAGGGCGCCGCCCAGGAGGCGTGGATCGCGGGCTTCCAGACCGCCAACTCCGACGTCACCATCAACTACGACCCCGCCGGTTCGGGTGCGGGCCGCGAGACCTTCCAGCAGGGCGGCAGCGACTTCGCCGGCTCCGACCGCGCGTTCAAGGTCGATGAGATCACCGAGGGCCCGTTCCAGCTGTGCGCCGTCGACTCGGGCATCATCGAGCTGCCCCTCTACGTCTCGCCGATCGCCGTCATCTTCAACCTCGACGGCATCGACTCGGTGAACATGGACGCCGCTACCATCGCCAAGGTCTTCCGCGGCGAGATCACCAACTGGAACGACGCGGCGATCGCCTCGCAGAACGAGGGCGTCGAACTGCCCGACCTCGCCATCAACCCCGTGCACCGCTCGGACGAGTCGGGCACCACTGAGAACTTCGTCGAGTACCTGGTCGCCGCAGCCGGCGACGTGTGGACCGATGAGGTCTCGGGCGACTGGCCGACCGCGCTCGGCGGCGAGGCAGCGCAGGGCACCTCGGGTGTCGTCGACACCGTGACCAACGGCGTCGGCACCATCGGCTACGCCGATGCCTCCCGCGCCGAGGGCCTCGGCACCGTCGCGGTCAAGGTCGGCGACGAGTTCGTCTCCTACTCGCCCGAGGCCGCCGCTGCCGTCGTCGACGCCTCGCCGCTCGCCAGCGAGACCGAAGACCGCGGTGCAGGCGACCTCGCCATCGTGCTCGACCGCGCTACCGACGCATCGGGCGTCTACCCGATCGTGCTCGTGAGCTACGCGATCACCTGCGAGACCTTCGCAGACTCCTCGAAGGTCGACCTCGTCACCGGCTACCTCAGCTACATGGCGAGCGAAGAAGGCCAGAAGGCCTCGGCCGAGGCCGCCGGCAACGCCCCGATCTCGTCGGAGCTGCGCGAGAAGGTCAACGCCGCAATCGCCCTCATCAGCTAGCGAATACAGATGAGTTCTTCGGCCGGCCATGCCGTGCCGGCCGGAGAACTCATCGGCCATGTCCGAGGCTGAACCGAACGAAGGAACCGCAAGATGACCACGACTGCCCCGAAGCTCGCGGGCAAGGCGCGCCTCGGAGACATAGTGTTCTCCCGCACTGCGCTCTTCGCCGGTGGAATGATCCTGGTGACCCTCGCAGCGGTCGCGATCTTCCTCATCGTCCAGAGCATCCCGGCGTTCTTCGCCACCAAGGAATCGGCCTCGATTCTGCCCTCCAACTTCTGGGCCTACGTCTGGCCCCTGATCTTCGGCACCGTCTGGGCGGCGATACTCGCCCTCGCGATCGCCATGCCGCTGTCGATCGGCATCGCCCTCTTCATCTCCCACTACGCGCCCCGCAAGCTCGCGCAGACGCTCGGCTACATCGTGGATCTGCTCGCGGCGGTTCCCAGCGTCGTCTTCGGCCTGTGGGGCATCGGCGTGCTTGCGCCGGCCGCGCAGCCCATCTACAGCTGGCTCGTCGACAACCTCGGCTGGATCCCATTCTTCGCGGGCCCCGTCTCGGGCACCGGCCGCACCATCCTGACCGCGGCGATCGTGCTCGCCGTCATGATCCTTCCGATCATCACAGCCATGTGCCGCGAGATCTTCCTGCAGGCCCCGGTACTGCACGAGGAGGCCGCACTGGCGCTCGGCGCGACCCGCTGGGAGATGATCAAGATGGCCGTGCTACCGTTCGGCCGCTCGGGCATGGTTTCAGCCGCGATGCTCGGCCTCGGCCGGGCGCTCGGTGAAACCATGGCCGTCGCGATGGTGCTCTCGGCCACCGGCCTCGTCAGCTTCAAGCTGCTCACCTCGGAGAACCCGTCGACCATTGCGGCGAACATCGCGCTCAGCTTCCCCGAAGCGTACGGCACGAACGTCAACGTGCTCATCGCCACGGGCCTCATCCTCTTCATCGTCACCTTCCTGGTCAACGCGATCGCCCGCTGGATCGTGAGCCGCCGAGCCGAGTTCTCGGCCGCGGCGGGTTAACGAGTGTTCATTCCTGGGCATTCGCCCGCTGCGGCGATCCCCTCTCGGGATCGCATCCATCGAAAGGAAAGCCCCGAAAAGTGGCACTAACGATTCGTCCCGTCTCACCGGGCTCGGGCCTCGCCGGCAACCGGCTCCCGCGGGGCGCAGCCTGGATCATCCTCGCGGTCAGCCTCGCCGTCTCGATCGCGCTCTTCGGGCTGCTCGCAGCCGCGTCAGGCGACGAGTTCAGCTTCGTCGGTGCCGCGATCGTCGGTCTCGTGCTCTACCTGGCCGCCTCGACCGGCATCAGCGCCGCGGTCGAGGGCCGCCGCCAGGCCATGGACCGGTTCGTGACCGGGCTCGTCACCGGCGCGTTCATCGTCGCCATGGTGCCGCTCATCTCAGTCGCCGCGACCGTCATCGGCAACGGCCTCGCCCGCTTCGACCTCGAGTTCTTCACCTCGTCGATGCGCAACGTCACCGGCGAAGGCGGCGGCGCCCTGCACGCCATGGTCGGCACGCTGATGATCACGCTCGCGGCGACCGTCATCTCCGTGCCGCTCGGCCTCTTCACCTCGATCTACCTGGTCGAATACGGGAAGGGCCGACTCGCGAAGATCATCACCTTCCTGGTCGATGTGATGACGGGCATCCCCTCGATCGTGGCCGGCCTCTTCGCCTACGCCCTGTTCGCGCTCTTCCTCGGCCCCGGCGTGCGCATGGGCATCATCGGCGCCATCGCGCTCTCCGTGCTGATGATCCCGGTCGTCGTGCGCTCGAGCGAGGAGATGTTGCGCCTCGTCCCGAACGAACTGCGCGAGGCCTCCTACGCGCTCGGCGTGCCCAAGTGGCTGACCATCTCGAAGGTCGTGCTGCCGACCGCCATAGCCGGCATCACCACAGGCGTGATGCTCTCCATCTCCCGCGTCATCGGCGAAACCGCACCGCTGCTCATCACGGCCGGCTTCACCGCGAGCATGAACTACAACCTGTTCCAGGACCGGATGCAGTCGCTCCCCGTGTTCGTCTACACGCAGTTCGCAAACCAGGGCAACCCGGCCTTCGCCTTCCTCGACCGGGCCTGGGCCGCCGCTCTCGTGCTCATCCTCATCGTGATGGCCCTCAACCTCATCGCGCGCCTCGTCGCCCGGTACTTCTCGCCGAAGACCGGCCGGTAGATCCACCCGCCGCGCACGCACCCCGCAGATTCACCCCGAACGAAAGAATCCAGCCACATGTCGAAACGCATCGAGGTCAACGATCTCAACGTCTACTACGGGAAGTTCCTCGCCGTCGAAGACGTCTCGATCAACATCGAGCCGCGCAGCGTCACCGCGTTCATCGGCCCCTCGGGCTGCGGCAAGTCG
>JBEBWI010000025.1:0-24700 GCA_040392345.1 Leucobacter soli
CGGTTCGGCGCGCGCCATCGACGTACCGACACCCGCGGAGTGTGCCCATGACTTCCCCCAACCCGGCCGACGCAGCCGACGCAGCCGGCTCCGCTGACGCGACAGGCGTGATCCGCGTCGCCGTCGATGTCGTGGTCGTCGATCTCGAGGGCACCACGAGCGCCGCCGGCTTCATCCTCGGCGACCTCTACGACTACGCCCGCCCGCGTCTTGAGGCGTTGCTCGCTCGCGAAGACGAGCCGGTGCGCGCGACGGTGCAGGCCGCCCGCGCACAGGCGATTGCCGAGACGGGGCTCGGCCCCGACTCCACCGACGTCGAGGTCGCCGACGCCCTCCGCGAGCTCATGGCCTCCGACGTGAAGTCGACGCCGCTCAAGACCCTGCAGGGCATCATCTGGGCAGAGGGATTCGCCGCGGGCGAGATCACCTCGCACTTCTTCGACGATGCGCCCCTGCGGCTGCGTGCCTGGCACGACGCAGGCGTGCGGCTCGCCGTGTACTCCTCGGGTTCGGTCGCCTCGCAGCAGCCGTGGTTCCGTCACGCCCCGCAGGGCGATCTGTCGGGCCTCGTCGAGGCATGGTTCGACACGGTGAACGCCGGCCCGAAGAAGGAGCCCGCCTCCTACGTCAAGATCGCAGACGCACTCCAGGTGCCTCCGGCCCGCCTCCTCTTCCTCACCGACCACCCCGAAGAGGTCGCCGCCGCGCTCGCCGCAGGCTGGCAGGTCGTCGCCCTCGATCGTGAGGGAGAGCCGTGGGCCGGCTCAGACTTCCCGGCACCCGCCGTGCCATCGTTCGAACAGATTGAGGTGCACCCGTGACCACCCTGCTCGCAGAAGCCACTGCGACAAGCACCGTCGCCCACCGCATCGATCCCGAGCGGATCGCCGATGCCGGTCGCGTGCTCGCCGCCGAGGCGGCCCGGTTCTCGGATTTCGGCTGGATGCGCGGCACCTCGGGCAATCTTTCGCTCGTGCTGCAGCGTGATCCGCTGCTGCTCGCGGTCACCGCGTCGGGGCTCGACAAGTCGGAGCTCACCGAGCGCGACGTGGTGCTGATCGACGGGCAGGGCCGGGGCGTCGACCCGAGCGACCCGCGCCCGCCATCGGCCGAATCCGGCCTGCACGCCCACATCGCCGCCCGCACGGGCGCGGGGGCCGTCTTCCACGTGCACGCGCTCGACCCGGTGATCGCGGGAGAGCGCTGGCCCGGCGGCGTCGAGCTGCGCGACCTCGAGATGCTGAAGGGCATCGGGCACCCCGCGCACGACGTGACGGTGCGCATTCCCGTGATTCAGAACCACCAGGACATGGCGGTCGAGGCCGAGCGCTTCGACGCCGTGTACGCGCCCGCGACCGCGGAGACGCCCGAGGTGCCGGTGCTCATCGTCGCCGGGCACGGCATGTACGCCTGGGGCACGGACGCGGCGGCGGCCAGGCGACATCTCGAGATCGCCGAGTGGCTGCTGCGCTTCACCGTCGCGACCCGCTGACGGAGTAGGCTTCCTGCCCATCGGCATCCCTCAACACATCCCTCCCACAGAAACGAGCAGAAGATGACGCTTCTCACCGTCTGGAACGACACCGACCCCTCGACCCCCGTGGTCGAGACCACCGACGAGCGGGAGATTCGCGAGCTGCTGGCGACGCTGAACGCGCGCTTCTCCCGATGGGGCGTCAAGGAGCTCGCCGCCGACGCGACGCTCGACGACTTCCTCGCGGCGTACGACGACGAGGTCGAGGCGGTGAAGCAGACCGAGGGGTACACCCTCGTCGACATCGTCGGCCTCGACCCCCGCCAGGAGAACTACGCCGAGGCGAAGGTGGTCTCGCGCGAGAAGTTCCTCTCCGAGCACCGTCACGACGACGACGAGGATCGCTACTTCGCCAAGGGCGCCGGCGTCTTCTACCTGCACGTCAACGATCGTGTGCACGCGCTCTACTGCGAGCCGGGCGACCTCGTCTCGGTGCCGGCGAACACCACGCACTGGTTCGACATGGGTACGAATCCCGAGTTCATCTCGATCCGCTTCTTCCACGACGATGACGGGTGGATCGGCCACTTCACCGGTAACCCGATCGCCGAGCGCTTCCCCACATTCGACGACTTGCACGCCCGCCGCGCGCAGCTCGTCTAGCAGCTGCGACGCCGGAGGGGCGCGGCTGGCAGGGTCTAGTTGAGCTTCTCCGTGTCGTCGGGGATCACCCCGTCGGAGTAGAGCGACGCGGCGAGGCGCTTCAGCGAGGTGAGCGCGACGTTCTGCGTCATCGGGCCGTAGCTGATGCGGGCCACGCCGAGTGCCTCGTACTCGGCGGCGGGCAGTGCGCCCGGCAGGCCGATGACGCTGACCTTGCGCTCGCCGAGGCCTGAGACGAGGGCGCGGGTGCCGGCGGCGTCGAGCACGCCTGGCACGAACACGCAGGTCGCTCCGAGCGCCAGGTAGGCGCGACCGCGCTCCACCGCGTCGTCGAGCGATTCGTCGAGCGACCGATCGCCGCCCTTGATCAGGGCGTCGGTGCGGGCGTTGAGCACGAGCTCGACGCCCTCCGCGGAGGCGGCTTCGAGCACGGTCGCCACGCGCTGCCGTGCGATGTCGAGCGGTTCGAGGCGATCCTCCACGTTCAGCCCGACGACGCCGGCGCCGATGACGCGGCGCACATTGTCGAACACGCGTGCGAGATCTTCGGGGTCGCCGCCGAACCCGGCATCGATATCGGCGGTCACCGGGTGCGACGTCGCGTCGACGATGCGCTCCAGCGCTGCCAGCAGCAGGTCGAACGGAATGTGCTGCCCGTCGGGGTACCCGTGGCTCGCGGCGATGCTGTGGCCCGCCGTAGCGATGGCGCGCGTCGCCGGGTCGTCGGAGACGACCTTGGCGGTGATCGCGTCCCACACGTTGACGAGCCGGAGGATCTCGGGCGCCTCGTGCAGTGCGCGGAGGGTCTGTGCTGAGTTCTGCGTGGCTGAGTTCTGTGCTGAAGCGTTCATGGCCCCGAGGCTACGCCCTCGCGCCGGAGCTGTCACCCCCTTGACCCACGGTCACGCTCCGGCGAATGCCCGCAAGCGACGGATGGCCTCGCGCAAGGTCGCCTCGTCTTTCACGAACGTGAAGCGCACCCAGGAGGAGAGCGCGGCGGCCGCGGCCGAGCCTTCGCGGCAGAACGCCGAGATCGGTACGCAGGCCACCCCTGCTGACTCGGGCAGCGCGCGTGCGAACGCGGCGCCGTCGCGCACCTCGAGCCCCCTCTCGCGGAATGCCGCGGCCCTGAACAGCGGGCTCGCGTCGGCGCACACGAAGTAGGTGCCCGCCGGGGCGACGATCTCGAGACCCGCGCCGCGCAGCCCTTCGATGAGCAGGTCGCGTCGGTGCGCGAGCGAGTCGCGGAGCTCGCGCACGTCGGGGTCGCCGTCTGCGAGCGCGCCGGCGATGGCCGGCTGGAAGGGAGCTCCGCCCGAGTAGGTGAGGAACTGCTTCACGGCGGTCACGGCCTCGATCAGTTCGGCGGGCCCCGCGATCCACCCGATCTTCCACCCGGTGAGCGAGAACGTCTTGCCGGCCGATGAGATGGTGAGGGTGCGCTCGCGCATGCCGGGGAGGGTCGCGAGCGGGGTGTGCACGGCGCCGTCGTAGACGAGGTGCTCGTACACCTCGTCGGTGATGACGAGGGCGTCGACCCGTTTGGCGGCCGCGGCGATGAGCTCGAGCTCGGCCCGCGTGAGCACGGTGCCGGTCGGGTTGTGCGGGGTATTGACGAGGATCGCGCGGGTGCGGCTGGTCACGGCCGCCCCGAGCGCAGCGGGGTCGAGGCGGAACCCGTTCGCGCCCGGCACGAGTGGCACGGTCACGTGCGTCGCGCCCGCCATCGCGATCGATGCCGCGTGCGCGTCGTAGAAGGGCTCGAGCGTCACCACCTCGTCACCCGGCCCGGTGAGCGCGAGCAGCGCGGCGGCGATCGCTTCGGTCGCGCCGGCGGTGACCAGCACCTCGGTCTGCGCGTTGAGCTCGACGCCGTAGTGCCGCAGCTGGTGCGCGGCGATCGCTTCGCGCAGCGCCAGGATGCCGCGCCCCGGCGGGTACTGATTCGCTCCATCGCGGATCGCCTCCGCCGCGATCTCGCGCACCCATGCCGGGCCGTCGGCATCGGGGAATCCCTGCCCCAGGTTCGCCGCGTCGTGCGCCAGCGCGAGGGCGGTCATCTCGGCGAAGATCGTGGGGTGAGCAGTGCCGTCGGCATCCGCGAGGCCGGTGGCTTGGGCGACGGTGCGCCATCGAGGAATCACGTCTTCCAGTCTAGGTCGGCGGGCGCGTTGCCTACCGGGTCGCCGCGCGTGCGCGGCGGATCCACCATCTGATCGAGCTTAGGGTAGCCTCACCTGATTTCTTCGCCTGATCTGCGTTTTTCATAGCGGTAAGCCAAGCCTTAGCTTGCTTGCGCTTTGAAATCTGAAGCGTAATGTTGAGTGCACAGGGTCGGCGACCACCAGTCGTGACGGCCCGCGAAGCTACGGCTCGGCCAGCCGGTTCGAGCCAAGAGAGAGGGGTTCATTACATGACTACTCAGCAGATCAATCGTCCGGCAACGCAGGGTGACGTGAACCGTCCGAGCGCGGTCGCGCAGTACCTCGTTCCCGTGGTGCACGACCTCATCGCGCTCGCCGTCAACGGCAAGCAGGCGCACTGGCATGTGCGCGGCGCCAACTTCATCGGTGTGCACGAGTTCCTCGACGACGTCGTGGCGCACGCGCAGGACGCGTCAGACACTCTCGCGGAGCGGATCGTCGCGCTCGGCCTGCCGATCGATGCACGCATCGCCACGGTCGCGGCGCGCGCGACCACGCCCGAGCTCAGCCCCGGGTTCCAGCAGTCGGTGAACACGGTGCAGGAGGTCGTCGCCCAGATCGATGCGACGCTCGAGACCGTGTACGCAGCGGTCAAGGGGCTCGACGATGTCGACCTCGTGAGTCAGGATCTCGCGATCGCGGTGGCGCAGCAGCTCGACAAGGATCGCTGGTTCCTCGCCTCGCACTTCGCGGAGTAGGGTCTGCGAGCGGCTCTCGCAGAGCGCGCGAGACCACGAGAAGTCATCGCCAAGGGCGCCCGGTGGAGGTCTCACCGGGCGCCCTTGGCATGCGGTCGCGCATGCACGGTGGCCGACCGGCGGTTGTGCTTGCGCGTCGACGGGGCGGGCGGCTCAGATCTCGTATTCGATGAGCCCGCGGTAGGCGCCGCGATAGAAGAGCAGCGGCTCGCGCGTCGGGTCGGTCGAGATGCCGAGCACGCGCACGAGGAAGATGAGGTGGTCGCCCGCCTCGATCTCGCGGTCGATCTCTCCCGCGACCCAGCCGGTGACCCCGTTCAGGGTGGGGGCGCCGTTCGCCTCGGAGGGGTGCCAGTCGACCCCCGCCCACTTGTCGGTGCCCGAGCGGGCGAATTGACCGCTGAGGCGTTGCTGGTCGGCGCTGAGGAAGTTGACGACGACCTGCCCGTGCTCGCGCACGGCGGCGAGGCTCTGCGAGGTGCGTGCGATCGAGAAGGAGATCAGCGGCGGGTCGATGGAGACGCTATAGAACGACTGGCAGGTGAACCCGACGGGCCCGTCGGCGCCGTGCGTCGTGATGACGGTGACGCCCGAGGCGAATCCTCCCATCGCATTCCGGTACTCGCGCTCGTCGAACGCGACCGCGCTGGCGGCGGGGCCCGTGGTGCCGGCATCGCCCGGCAGGCTCGCCCCGGGCCGCAGTTCGCCGGCTTCGATGCGCACGGGGAGGCGGTTCTCGGGCGGCGGGAACGGGCAGGTGGCGCTCGCGGAGTAGGCGCACGGCGGGTTGGTGGTGCGGTTGAAGTCGATGGTCACGACGTCTTCATTCGTGCGGGTGACGCCGACGAAGCGCGCCGCCGGGAAGGTGAGCCCGTCTGCTCCGGTCGCGTCGGCAAAGATTGCGCGCAGGTCGGGCCCGTGCGCCTCCCCGAACAGGGTGAGTCGGTAGGTCGATCCGTCGATCTCGAACTCGGCGGTGCCGGGGGAGTCGTAGTGCTGGGTCGCGTCGGCACCCGCGGCCGAGGCGACCTCGACGCCCGTTCGGGCCGCCGGTTCGAAGCGCGCCGTGACAACCCAGTTCTCATCCGGCGGGAAGGTCGCGGTTCCCGTGTACTCGGTACGATCCTTTCCCAGTGGATCGCGGGGGCGCAGGGCGATTCGACCGCTGCGCGCCGCCACATCGATCTTCTTCTCGCCCCAGTCGAGAACGAGGCCCTCGATGCCGCGGAACGGGCCGAGCTCGACGCTGCCGGTGAGGGGGACCCCGTCGCGGCTCACGCCGTCGTCTGCGGTGAGGACGGCGGTGACGAGACCCTCGGGGTGCGCGCTCCACTCGCCCGGAACGTCGGGATAGCGCTGAGGCGCGGAACCGAGCCAGTGCAGGGCGGTGACGCTGAGGGGGCCGTGCGGCGCGGTGCGACCCGCCTCGACGCCGGCGTGCCACTCGGCGTGGGCCTGCGCGAAGCCCGATGCTGAAGCCGCATCGACGGGCGCCGGCGCGGCTGCGCTGACGGCGGCTTGCTCGGCCGGGGTGCCGACGGTGGCCTGCACGGCTGTGGTCATGGTCTGCTCCTGTGGTGATGCGAGTGTCGAGGCCCACACAATCACACTCGTCGCGAGGCGGGAAGCAATGTGTCGCCAGGTTGCGGCGTCACCGGAGGAAGCCGCTGCAGGAAGCAGGGTATTCTGGCGGCATGGCTGATTCATCGTTTGACGTTGTGAGCAAGATCGACTCGATGGAGGTCGAGAACGCGCTGAACCAGGCGCGCAAGGAGGTCGAGCAGCGCTACGACTTCAAGGGCGTGGGGGCAGACGTCTCGATGAGCGACAAGACGATCCTCATCAAGGCGAACACGGAGGAGCGCGCGAATGCGGTGCTCGATGTGCTGCAGTCGAAGATCATCAAGCGCGGCATGTCGCTGAAGGTGCTCGACACGGGCGAGCCGTATGCGAGCGGCAAGGAGTACCGCATCGAGTCGAAGCTCAAGGAGGGCATCGATCAGGCGACTGCGAAGAAGCTGAACAAGCTCATCCGCGACGAGGGCCCGAAGAGCGTGAAGAGCCAGATTCAGGGCGACGAGCTGCGGGTTTCGTCGAAGAGCCGCGACGATCTGCAGGCGACCATGGCGCTGCTCAAGGGCGCCGACGTCGAGACCGCGCTGCAGTTCGTCAACTTCCGCTAAGAAGAAAGACGCCGCGAGCGATCGCGCTGCGCCGCGGGTGAGCCCGTCAGCGCGCTGCGCCGACGTCGAAGCGCTGCCCCGCTACCCGGGGAGCGCGGGCCGCAGCTCCTCGGCGGTCTGCTTCGGGATGAGCAGTGAGAGGATCACGGCGATCACGCCGACGACGATCGCGAGCCAGAAGCACACCTCGAAGGCCTGACGAGACGGCACGGCGCCGTCTCCGAAGGGCACCGTCATCGCGGCGAGCACGCCGCCCATCACGGCCGACGCCGTTGAAGTGCCGACTGACCGGAAGAGGGCGTTGAGGCCGTTCGAAGCCCCGGTTTCGCGAGCGGGAACCGAGCGCATGATGATCATCGGCATAGCGGCGAACGTGAAGCCGATGCCGATGCCGATGAGGATGTTGGCGACGAAGATGTGCCATACCTCGGACGACCAGATCACGACGAACACGTAGGCCAGCACGATCGCCACGGTGCCGCTCGTGAAGAGGCGGCGCGGGCCGATGGTGCGCTCCAGCCAGCCCGACAGCGGAGCGAGCAGCATCATGACGATTCCCGAGGGCATGATGATGAAGGCGGCGCTCACCATGTCGAGGCCGAAGCCCGAGCCAGACTCGACGGGCAGCTCGAGCAACTGCGGGAAGGTCACGTTCGACGAGAACAGCGCGAACCCCATGGCGAGGCCCGCGACGTTGGTGAAGATGACGGCCGGCCGGGCGGCGACCCGGAGGTCGAGCAGCGGTTCATTGGCGCGCAGCTGGTACCAGGCCCAGAGCACCAGCACGATCAGGCCGCCCGAGCCGACGGCGATCGTCAGCGGCGAGCCCCACCCCCACTCGGCGCCGCGCGAGACGAACATGAGCAGACCTGCGAGTCCGAGGGCCAGCCCGAGGGCTCCGAGGAAGTCGAGCCTGCCGGGGAATCGCAGCACGTCGCCGGGCACCGCGGCGAGGATGAGCACGATGCCGATGGCGCCGAGCCCGGCCGCGAGCCAGAACAGGGCGTGGAAGTCGGCGTGCTGTGCGATGTACGCCGCGAGCGGCATGCCGAGCGCGCCGCCCACGCCCATGGTCGCGCTCATCAGCGCCACGGCGGTACCGAGCCGTTTGGGGGAGAGCACGTCGCGCATGATGGCGATCCCGAGTGGAACGACGCCCATCGAGACGCCCTGCAAGCCGCGCCCGATGACGATGCCGAGCACCGAACTCGAGAACGCGGCGATGAGCGACCCGACGATCAGTGCGCAGAGCAGCCCGACCACGACTCGGCGCTTGCCGTACATGTCGCCGAGCCGGCCCGAGATCGGGGTCGCGATCGCCGACATGAGCAGGGTGATGGTCACGACCCAGCTGGTGTCTTCGCGAGACGCGTTCAGCAGTGTCGGCAGTTCCGCCTGCAGCGGCACGACGAGGGTGAACATGAAGGCCGAGCACAGGCCCGAGAACGCGAGTGCCGCGACTGTGAACCACCCGGGCGGGGTGCGGGTCAGGCGCCTTCTGCGATGCTCGTCGTTCCTGCCCATCACCACAGGCTATCGGGGTTTCAGATGGCGATGGTGGATCACGAGGGCCCCCATCCCGTGCATGTCGCCGGTGCTGGGTAGACTAGGCGGGTGATCGGCGAGCATCCGATCGGCCGCGGTGCCGCGGTGCTCGCCCAGATCTGAAGGCGAAGACTGCGCGGTGCGCAGCGGAGAGAGCGCACAGCGCGAAGGAGGGGCTGAGATGCCCGCAGTACTCATCACCGGGGCCCAGTGGGGCGACGAGGGCAAGGGCCGAGCGACCGACCTGCTCGGCAGCCGAGTCGACTATGTCGTGAAGTTCAACGGCGGCAACAACGCGGGGCACACCGTCGTCGTCGGCGACGAGAAGTACGCGCTGCATCTGCTGCCCTCGGGCATTCTCACACCCGGTGTCACCCCGGTCATCTCGAATGGCGTGGTCGTCGATCTCGAGGTGCTGAAGGGCGAGCTCGAGGCGTTGAGCGCTCGCGGCGTCGATGTTTCGCGCCTGAAGGTGAGCGCGAATGCGCACGTCATCACCGCCTACCACCGCACGCTCGACAAGGTCACCGAGCGCTTCCTCGGCAAGCGCCAGATCGGCACCACGGGGCGCGGCATCGGCCCCGCCTACGCCGACAAGATCAACCGCGTCGGTATCCGCATCCAAGATCTGTTCGACGAGCGCATTCTGAGGCAGAAGGTCGAGGCGGCGCTCGAGTTCAAGAACCAGGTGCTCGTCAAGATCTACAACCGTCGCGCGATCTCGGCCGACGAGGTCGTCGAAGACCTGCTGGGCTACCGCGACATGCTCGAGCCGATGGTGTGCGATACCGGCCTGCTGCTGCACGAGGCCATGCAGGCGCAGAAGACGGTGCTGTTCGAGGCCGGTCAGGCGACGATGCTCGACATCGATCACGGCACCTACCCCTTCGTCACGTCGTCGAACGCGACCGCGGGCGGTGCGAGCACCGGCTCGGGGCTGCCCCCGCACGCGATCGATCGCGTGATCTCGGTGGTCAAGGCCTACACGACCCGCGTCGGTGCCGGCCCGTTCCCGACCGAGCTGTTCGACGAGTCGGGCGAGTACCTGCGCGCGCAGGGCTTCGAGTTCGGCACGACGACCGGCCGCCCGCGTCGCTGCGGCTGGTACGACGCACCGATCGCGCGGTTCGCCGCGCGCATCAACGGCGTCACCGATTTCGTGTTGACGAAGCTCGACGTGCTCTCGGGCCTCGAGACGATTCCCGTGTGCGTCGCCTACGACGTGAACGGGGTGCGCCATGACGAGGTGCCCGTGAACCAGAGCGACTTCCACCACGCGAAGCCGATCTACGAGGAGTTCCCTGGCTGGACCGAGGACATCTCGGGGGCGCGCGCGTTCGAAGATCTGCCGAAGAATGCGCAAGACTACATTCGTGCGCTCGAGTCGATGAGCGGATCGCGCATTTCCGCGATCGGCGTCGGCCCCGAGCGCGAGCAGGTCGTCGTGCTGCACGACCTGCTCGACTAGGCGGTGGGTGCCGCAGAGCGAGACGCAGCGTTCGAGGAGAACGCTCTATGAGACAGTGGATCGGGGAGCCATGACCAACGAGACGCCTGAGGCCCGGTTGTTGAAGCTGCGCGCGAGCATCGACAACATCGATGCGGCGCTGATCCACATGCTCGCCGAGCGGTTCCGCTGCACGCAGGAGGTCGGTGCGCTGAAGGCGCAGTACGAGATGCCTGCGTCCGACCCGGCTCGGGAGGCGTCGCAGATCGCGCGGCTGCGGAGCCTCGCGGAGGCCGCGCACCTCGACCCCGAGTTCGCGGAGAAATGGTTCAACTTCGTCGTAGCCGAGGTGATTCACCACCACACGCGCATCGCCGACGCGGCGCGCGAGGCATGAGGGCATCCGGCCTCTTGGAACGGTTGGTGGAAACTTACTACGCATCTCGGCCAGGGGCGGCCTGTTCGCTGGCATAATCGGTTTCGGGGGTCGACGGAAACGTCGGTGTTCCGCGCGCCGAAGGATGCGTGGTGAAGCCGCCCCGCTTCAATCGCAGCACGGGGCCTGCCTCGAGGAGGAACCGTTGGAGCAGCCGATGCGGGTGGAACAGGCGAACAGCGATGCGCCGGAGACCGATGCGCCGTTGCGGCGGGCGAGCGATCGCACGCCGATGGGCAGGATACGCGGCCCGATCGAGCGCGCGTACGGTACCGGCGATTACGCGCTCGCGGCGAAGCTGATCGAGAACGACATCCTCACCGCGTGGTACGGCTTCACGCCGAACGTGTTCGGCGAGATGCTCGCGACCCTGGTACGTGAGGTCGGCGCCACCGACGGTCTGATCGGCGGCATGGCGCGTTTCATGGGGCTGGCCGACCACGATCCTTCCCACGGTGACGGGGAGTCCCACGAGCCCGTCGGGGCCGGCGAGGATTTCAACCGCGAGGCGATGATGACGAGCGCCCGAGGCTTCGCGCTGCGGCTTCAGGGCAAGCCGACCGAGGCGCTCGACCTTTCCCGGCAGGTGCAGGGGCGCACCGGCGCGCTGCGGCCCGTCTTCGAGGCGAACCACGGCTTCGGCCTCTTCGTCGCGGTGCAGCACGGTATCACCGCGATGCTCGCGGGCCAGTTCGCGGAGGCGCTCGAGAGCTTCGCGCAGGCGCAGGAGCATGTGCTCGTGCCGTCGCTCGCGTTCCTGACGCGGGACGCTTATCTGCGCATGGGCATGATTCACGCGATCTACGGCGATTCGATGCGCGCCCATGAACTGCTCGGGGAGGCTCGGAGCATCCCGCGCACCGAGAGCTGGGCCGAGGCCCATCTCGATGCGAGCGAGGCGCTGCTGGTCGCCATCTTCGAGGCCGATGAGCCGGAGGATGCGCTTCGCATGCTGAGCGCGATCCCGCAGCAGGCGATCGGAGAGCTCTGGCCGTTCCACCTGGTGACGACCCAGCGTCTGCTGGTGAGGCTCGGCCGCCGGGAGGACGCACTGAGTCACCTCGGCCTGTTCGAGTCGATACCGCTCCCGCGCCGCGACGGCGACGGCTTCTCGGGCAGTGCGATTCCGCTGTGCTCCGCAATGCATCTGCTTGCGAACGGCGATATCGCGCAGGCGCGGGCCGGGCACGAGCGCACCGATCAGACGCTCGCGGTCTGCCGTCTCGTCGGCGCTCAGATCGAGCTGGTCGCCGGGCGGCCGCGCGAGGCGCTACGGGTACTGGCCGGTTTGCAGGCGGAGACGAGCGAGCTGCGCATGATGGAAGCCTGGCGGCTCGGCACCTCGGCCGGCGCCCATCAGCTTCTCGGCGAGATCGACAATTGCCGTGAGGCGCTCGCCGCCGCCATGGATCTGCCGGGCGGCGTGCGCCCGGGTGAGCTGCAGTGGTTCACCGCAGACGTGCGGCGTCTGGCCGCAGAAGAGCTCGCGGGCTGGCCGAGCGATGAGGTGCTCGTCGGCACCGGCTCCTTCGGAGAGTTCGAGTCGGCCGAAGTGCTCACCACTCGCGAGCTCGACGTGCTGCGCGACATGGCAACGGGCCGCTCCCGAGAAGAGATCGCGAAGGCGCAGTTCATCTCCGTGAACACGTTGAAGGCCCACCTGCGCTCCGTGTACCGCAAGCTCGGGGTGAACTCCCGCGCCGCCGCCGTGCTCGAGGCGGAACGGCGCGGGATCATCTAGCGCTCACGCGGGTCGGAAGCCCGTCGTCTCGGGCGGCGGCGCGTGCCTGATCATGATGTGCCGCGACACCGAGTAATCGAGCAGCGGTTCGATCGACATGTCCTTGCCGAAGCCCGACCCCTTGACCCCGCCGTGCGGAGCCTCGGAGGCGATGGGCAGGTGGTCGTTGATCCAGGTGACCCCCACATCGAGCTGATGGCTCACGCGCACGGCGCGCGCCACGTCGCTCGTCCAGATCGACGAGGCCAGACCGTAGGCGTTGTCGTTCGCCAGCGCGATCGCGTCCTCCTCCTCATCGAACGGCAGCACGACGAGCACCGGGCCGAAGACCTCGCCCTGCACGATCTCAGACGACTGCTCGGCATCGACGATGAGCGTCGGCGGGTAGAAGTTGCCGGGCCCTTCGGGCACCTCGCCGCCGCACACCACCCGTGCACCGGCCGCGACCGCGCGAGTCACGAAGCCGTGCACTCGGTCGCGATGCTCGGCGGTGATGAGGGGGCCGATGTGCGTCTCGGGGTTCTCTGGCGGGCCGACCACGATCTCACCGAGCTTCGCCCGCAGTGCCGCGACGACCTCGGTGAGGCGCTGCCGCTGCACGTAGACCCGTGTGGCCGCCGTGCAATCCTGCCCGGTGTTGTAGGTGGCGCCGAGTGCGATCGCGTGCGACATCGAGGCGATGTCGGCATCGGCGAAGACGAGCACCGGTGCCTTGCCGCCGAGCTCGAGGTGCACGCGCTTGACCCCCTCGACCGCGCCGCGCATCACCGACTTGCCCGTCGCCGTCGACCCGGTCACGCTGACCATGTCGACGCCGGGGTCGGTCACGAGCCGTTCGCCGATGTCGGCGCCGCCGGTGACGACGCTCAGCACCCCTGCGGGCACCCCGGCCCGCAGGGCGAGCTCGGCCAGCAGCAGGGTGGTGCGCGGTGTCATGGGCGCGGGCTTCAGCACGACGGCGTTGCCGGCGGCGAGCGCGGGCCCCGCCTTCCAGAGCGCCATGATGAGCGGGAAGTTCCACGGTGCGATGCCCGCCACCACCCCGACCGGCCGCCGCGTCAGCACCGAGGTGTAGCCCTCGCTGAACTGCCCCGCGCCCGTGCCGTCGAGGGAGCGCGCGGCCCCCGCGAAGAAACGCAGGTTGTCGGCGGCGAATGGGATCTCCCCGTCGTGAATCGTCGTGAACGGCACCCCGCGTTCGGCGACCTCGAGGTGCGAGAGCGTTTCCGCCTCCTCCTCGAGCAGATCCGCGAGCCGCAGCAGCGCGCGTGCCCGAGTGCCGGGTGTGGCCGAACCCCACGCCGGCTGGGCGGCGCGCGCCGCGGCGACCGCTCGCGCGACGTCGTCGGGCGTCGACTCGGCGATGCGGCCGATCACCTGCCCCGTGGCCGGGTTCACGAGATTGCGGATCGGCCCGTTCGCGTACGCCTCGCCGCTCACGAAGGTGCCGGGGATCGGATTCGCCCCGATGCTGCTCTGCGTCATCGTGCGAGCTCCTCGAGCAGGTCCGCCGCGCGACGCAGACCGTCGCGGCCGCGAACCGCCTCGCCGATCCGCGCGAGTCGCTCGCGCAACCCGGTGTCGCCGAGCAGCTCCTGCACGGTGCTGCGCAGCTCGTCGGCGGTGAAGCCGTAGGTCGAGAGCCGGCGCCCGAAGCCGCGCTCGTGCACTCGCTGCGCGTTGTCGTACTGATCCCAGAAGAGCGGGAGCAGAATCATCGGCTTGCCGAAGTGCATCGACTCGGTGACCGTGTTGTTGCCGCCGTGGGTGATCACCAGATCGACCAGGGGCAGCAGCGTGGTCTGCGGAATGAACTCGCCGCCCCACATGTTGTCGGCCAATTCGATCTCGTCGTGCAGCGGGCCCTTCGAGACGATGACGTTGACGGGGAGGGCGCCGAGCGCCTCGATCACCCGGCGCATCAGTGAGACGTCGGCGCTGCCGAGGGAACCGAGCGAGAAGTAGACGAGCGGCTTCGATCCGTCGGTGAAGCCGCTCGGCAGCTCGGGAAGTTCGGTCTCGGTCTCGCGCACCGAGGAGTCCAGGCGGTGCCAGTCGGCCTCCAGCGGGCGGCGTTCGACGTAGTCGAGCTCTTCGGGATAGACGTAGAGGTTGAGGTCGCCCGAGTGTATGAACTCCATCGGGGGCAGCGGCTTCGCGCCCTGGGCCTGCACCCAGGCGTCGAATTCCCGCCACAGGGCCTCGTGCGTGCGCCGGTACTCCGCTCGGAACTCCGCCCACCCCTCGGCGTCGTTCTCGCCGAGCCCGGAGAAGACCGGGGCGATCGTCTCGGTCGGCTGCGCCTCGAGCGGGTTGCAGGAGACGATGCGGACGAAGGGTGCGCCCGCAGTCGTGAGCGCGGGGAAGGCGAGCACGTTGTCCTCGATGATGACATCGGGCTTCGTGCGCGCGATGATCTCCTTCAGCTGCGGCTCGCAGTACTTCGCGCCGTCGATGAGCGCCTCCCAGATCGGGCGGGTCACCGTCTCGAGCTGTTCGGCCGTCGTCTTGCGGAACTCCGGCGAGATGTCGCGGATGTAGTCCTTCCAGAACTGCCCGGCGTCCTGCTCCTCGGTCTCCGCGCCCGCTTCGCTCTCGGGCGGCGGGGCGAGATCCACGAGATCTTCTTCGAAGCCGAGCGCCTCGAGCTTGCCCGCCCATGACGCCTCGGCGGCGAACACCACCCGGTGGCCGCGCGCACGCAACTCGTTGCCGATGCCGATGCAGTTGTTCGTGGGCCCGTACGCGCTCTCGGGCATGAAGAGGAACGTCTTCTGGGGGCTCATTGGGATTCCTTTCAGCAGTGCGGTTACGATCAGGCTCAATGAATAGATGAAGAAATATCACCGCGACGACGCGGAAGAAACGTATTATGTGAATAAATATTCAGCGAACAGCGCAGGCCTCGGCGGCGCTCGGATCGAGCGGGGTGGCGATGGCGAGGCCGAAGCGACAGGGAGAGCGACGGGGCCAGTTGGTGCAGGCCGCGAGGCTCGTCATCGCCGAGTACGGGCTGGGCGGTGCGACCCTTGCGCGCATCGCGCAGGAGGCCGGCCTCACCCCCGGCGCGGTGCTCTACTACTACCCCGACGTGCAAGACCTGGTGCTCGAGGCGATCAGGCTCAGCATGGAGCGCTTCCACGAGCAGCGTGCGGTGCGGCTCGACGCGCTCGACGACGATCCGGCCGCGCGCCTGGTCTGGCTCGTCGAGAACGGGCTGCCGACCGACGCGCGCGATGTCGACGTGCGGCTCTTCTGCCAGATGGGCGGTGCGGCCGGCTCGAACCCGATGGCGGCCGCGCTGCTCACCACGCTCTACGACCGTCAGGTCACGCTGTATCAGGTCGTGATCGAGCACGGCCGGGCGCTCGGCGTGTTCACGACCCGCTCGACGGCACGCACCATCGCTCGGAACCTCGTCGCGCTCGAGGACGCGTACGGCTATCGCATCGTCGCGGGGCACGGCAGCATCGACACCGACGCGGCGATCGAGCTCGTGCTCGAGTACGCGCGCAGCGCCACCGGGCACGGGCTGCCCCGACCGTAGGCCGGCCGCCGCACCGTTCGGGGATGTCATCTCGGCGCCCCGACGGCCTGACCGTCGCTACGATCGTCGGCGACGACGCTGGCCGTGGCGTGGTCGAAGGCGAGTGCGACCCGGTCGCCGCGCCGCACCGTGGTCGCCGCGTGCACCGTCGCCCGCACCGGCTGCGCGAGCCCCGGCACTTCGACCGCGATGGTCGAGGAACCGCCCAGGAACGTCGCGTCGAGCACCGTGCCGGTGAAGACGCCGGTGGAGCCGCTCTCCGCGGGTGCGAGCGTCAGATCCTCGGTGCGCAGCACGAGCGTGGCGGGCCGGCCCGCAGCCACCTCGTGCGCGACCGCGATCTCGCCGTGGCCGGGCAGATCGATACCCGAGGCTGTCGCAGTGCCGTCGAGCAGATTCGCCGAGCCGATGAACGATGCGACGAAGCGCGAAGCCGGGCGCCGGTACAGCGAGACCGGGGTATCGAGCTGCTCGAGCCGGCCGCGGTTCAGCACGGCGATGCGATCCGCCATCGACATGGCCTCCTCCTGGTCGTGCGTGACGACCACGAACGTCATACCCGCTTCGTGCTGCAGTCGTTTCAGCTCGAGCTGCATCTCCTCGCGCACCTTGCGGTCGAGCGCCGACAGCGGTTCGTCGAGCAGCAGCAGGCGCGGGCGCTTCACGAGCGCGCGGGCCAGTGCGACGCGCTGCCGCTGACCGCCCGAGAGCTGCGCCGGGCGGCGCTTCGCGAGCTCGCCCAGGCCGATGATCTCGATGATCTCGCCGACGCGGGTGCGGATCTCGGTGCGCGAGAGGCGCTCGGCCTCGAGGCCGTAGGCGATGTTCTTCTCGACGTTGAGGTGCCCGAACAGCGCGTACGACTGGAACATGAGGTTCACGGGGCGCTTGTGCGGAGGCACGCCCAGCAGCGACGAACCGTCGAGGCGAATATCGCCCGCGACGGGCGACTCGAAGCCCGCGATCGCCCGCAGCAGGGTCGTCTTGCCGCATCCCGACGGGCCGAGCAGCGCGAAGAACTCGTTCTCGGCGATGTCGATCGTGACATCGTCGACCGCGACGACCGAACCGTACTGGGCGGTCACGTGATCCACTCGCAGCAGCGGATCGCCGTGCGCTGCGGGTGCATGCTGCCCGGCGGCCGCCCGAGTCTCGGGTGTCGCCGGGGTGATGGGGTGCGCGGAGGATGCGGTCATTGCGGTTCCTTTGCCGAGCCGATCTTGGTGAGCCGTTGCGCCACCAGGATGGTCACGATGCTGACGAGCAGGAGCAGGGTCGCGAGGGCGTTCACCTCGGGGGTGACGCCGAAGCGAACCGTCGAATAGATGACGATGGGCAGCGTCGGGGTGGTGGGCGCCGCGGTGAAGAAGGCGATCACGAACTCGTCGAGCGAGAGCGTGAAGGCGAGCAGGGCGCCGGCGACGATGCCCGGGGCGAGCTGCGGCAGCGTGACCCTGATGAAGGTGCGCACGGGCGAAGCGCCGAGGTCGCGCGATGCCTCCTCGAGGCTCGAGTCGAGCCCCGATATGCGGGCCAGCACGATCGCGGTGACGAACGCGGTGGCGAACACCGAGTGGGCGATGATGATCGAGTGCAGCCCCAGCGTGAACGAGACGAGTGCGTAGAAGCTGAGCAGCCCGATGCCGAGCAGTAGGTCGGGCAGCAGCGCCGGGGCGATCGAGAACGCGCGGATCAGCCCGCCTCGCGTGTAGCGGTGGATGCCGACGGCGAGGAGCGTGCCGAGCGCGGTGCTGATCGCCGTCACGCTCGCCGCGACGATGAGGGTGTTGCCGAGCCCCTCGAGCATCGCCCGGTTCTGGAACAGCGACACGTACCAATCGAGCGAGAAGCCCCGCCACACGAAGAGGTTGCGCGAGGCGTTGAAGCTCATCACGACCACCACCGCGATCGGCAGGTACAGGAAGACGTAGCCGAGCCACAGCGGAACGTGCAACCAGCCGAGCGCGCGAGGGCGCTTGCTGCGCGAGGCGCCCTTCGCCCCCATCGCGCGCAGAGCGGTCGTCGTCGGGGCCGTCGTGGGCGGTGCGGTCGCGGGAGCCTGGCGTCTGGTCGGGTCAGTCACGGGGCCCACCCCCGTTCAACCGGCGGGTCACCCAGCTCTGGCCGACGATGAGCAGCACGAGGAACGCCGTGAGGATGAGCGCGAGCGTCGCACCGAATGGCCAGTTGCGGGCCTCGAGGAACTGGTCTCTGATGAGGTTGCCGATCAGGATCATCTTCCCGCCGCCGAGCAGCTCGGGAATCACGAAGTTCGACATGGTCGGCACGAACACGAAGATCGCCCCAGTGAGCGCTCCGGGCAGGGACATCGGCAGCGTCACGGTGCGGAACACCCGCCAGGGCGACGAGCCGAGGTTGGTCGCGGCCTCGCGCAGCGAGGGATCCACTGCTTGAAGCGACGCGTACAGCGGCAGCACCATCAGCGGCAGGTACATGTAGAGCAGGCCCACTGCGACCGTGTTGGCGTTGTAGAGCAGCGGCAGCGGGCTGTCGATGATGCCGAGGCCCATGAGCGACTGGTTGACGATGCCCGCGTTGTTGAGCAGCAGGATCCACGCGTAGGTGCGGATCAGGAAGTTGGTCCAGAACGGCAGGATGATCGCGATGAGCGCGATCGTGCGCCACCGCGGCGAGATCTTCGTCAGCGCGTAGGCGATCGGGTAGCCGATCACGAGCGCGAGCAGCGTCACCACCACCGCCATCGCGACCGACTGCAGGATCACGCTCATGTAGACGGGTTCGAGGAGCTTCTCGAAGTTCGCCGTCGTGAAGGTGAACTCCACCCCGCCGAAGCGGCCGCGCGTGAAGAACGAGTAGACGAAGAGCAGGCCGACCGGAATCGCCATGAAGACGATCAGGAAGAGCACGCCCGGGCCGAGCAGCGGGAGCGCGCGAACGCCGCGGGGCACGGGGCGGCCGGGGCGTTTGCCCGGCGCGCCGCCCGGTGCGCGAGGTGGTGAGGTGACCGTCATGACTTCCTAGGAAACGACGGTGCGGCGGGCATCGGGGCCCGCCGCACCGAGTGATCAGTTCGCCGAGAGCACCGCGGTGTTCAGATCGGTGAACGCGATCGAGAATTCGCCGAGATCGATGATGGCCTCCTGCGAGGTGAGCTCCTCCACCGTGAGACCGAGAGCCGGGAAGGCCGCGATGGTCTCGGGGGAGAGGGCTGCCATCGCCTTCTCATTCGGCACGTTGTAGAGGATGTTCTCCGCCACCCAGGTGCCGATCTCGGGATCGAGGATGTAGTTCACGAACGCCATCGCCGCTTCCTTGTTCTTCGAGCTCTTGAGCACCGTCATCGTGTCGGTCCAGAGATCGGAGCCCTCCTCGGGCACCACGAACTTGATGCTCGGATCCTCGGCGATGCCGTAGTTGCACCAGCCGTCCCAGGCCTGCACGAGCGCGGCCTCGCCCGAGACGAGCTTCGAATAGAACGTCGTGTCGTCGAACGCGAGCAGTGTCGGCTTCGTGACGAGCAGCTGCGCCTGCGCCTCATCGAGCTCCTCCTGACTCGTGGTGTTCACCGAGTAGCCCAGGTTCTTCAGAGCGGGCAGTGCGAGCCAGCGGTCGGTCGACAGCATCGTCGTCTTGCCGACGAGCTCGGGGCGCGGGTTCAGCAGGTCGTTCCAGGAAGTGGGGTCGTACCCGGTGAGATCGGGACGGTAGCACAGGCCCGTCGTGCCCCAGGCGTAGGGCTCGGAGTAGACGTTGCCGGGGTCGTAGGGCAGTTCGAGCGCCTCGGGGTACAGGTTCGCCTCGTTCGGGATCAGCGACTTGTCGAGTTCGGCGAGCAGGCCCTGCTCGGCCAGCGCCTGCGCGTACTGGCCCGACATGAAGGCGACGTCGATGCCGGAATCAGCCGAAGCGGTCAGCTTCGCGACGATCTCTTCGTTCGTGGCGTGGT
Organism: Leucobacter soli; assembly: GCA_040392345.1. Lineage (GTDB taxonomy): Bacteria > Actinomycetota > Actinomycetes > Actinomycetales > Microbacteriaceae > Leucobacter > Leucobacter soli_B. The sequence goes on from JBEBWI010000025.1 coordinate 19,867, forward strand.
GCACGATCGTGACCGGCACCCCGGTCGCCTCCTCGAACCGCTCCGCCAGGTCTTCGGGGTAGTAGTCGGCCCAGATGCCGACGGTGAGCGTCTGCTGCGTGATGTCTGCGTCGGGGTCGATCTCGGTGCTCTCACCCGGGCCGGAACACGCCGACAGGACGAGGAGCGCTGCGGTGGCGATGCCGACCGACGTGAGTGTGCGCGTGCGTTTCATGGGTCCGAACCTCCATTGACTTCGTGACTTTGCCCGATTGTTGCATCACTGCCGAAGGAATCACAAGAGTTTGCCTGCATTGTTGACAAGATGTTTACAAGCCTCGTTGAATAGGAGTTCAACGAATGGGTGCGAATCGAGGTGCTCTGTGCTGTTCGAAGACGGGGTGCCGCCCGCCGTAGGCGGAGCGACCGATGAACCGAGACCCGCGGGCGCGACGGTGCTGACGGGTGATGCGCTCGAACTCGGTCGGGTGGGCGCACGGCTGCAGCTGGGGCGCGGGGCCGCGGCCGAGACCGCGCGCGGCTCCGCTGCCGAGGCTGAAGCCGAGGCCCGAGCAGAAGACCGGGGCGACGAGTTGCACTGGTGGCAGCACGGCGAGCCGATCGACGCGCCCGCCGCAGGCACCGGCATCGCCGCGACCCTCGTCGACCTCGCGCTGGGTGCGGCCGTGGCAGCGGATCCGGCTGCCCAGGGCGCTCGAGAGCGCGCCATCCCCGTCGACCAGACGAACGTCTCCGTCATCGTCGACGAGCGCTGGGTCGTGAAGATCGTGCGCGAGTGGGGCGGCGCAGACCGCGCAGCCGACATCCTCACCCGGCTCGATCGCGCCGGCGTCGGCGTGACCGCGGCCCTCGGCGGCACCGTCGAGTGGCGGCATCCCGAGCACGGCGCCACCACCGTGGCGCTCGTCACCGAGTACGTTCCGGGTTCCGAGGACGGCTGGGAGTGGGCCGTCGCCGATGTGGTCGACCACCTCGCGGGTGCTCGCGCAGCCGCGGGTACCGGCTCGGCCGCGGCTCCCGAGCCTCAGTGGCCCGCCGTGCTCGGCCGGCTCACCGCCCGCATGCACGAGGCCCTGGTCGTAGGCGGGCATGGTGCGGAAGCGGCCGAACTCGCCGACGCGCGAGTGGATCGGCGAGCGCGGGCGCTCGCCCTGCTCGAGCGGGTCTTCGCCGAGGCCGCGCCGGCGGACTCGGCCGATGCGCGCGACCCCGCCGACGTGCGGCTCGCGTCGCGGAGGAAGGCGCTCGCCGCAGCGATCGGGAGTATTCCCGAGGTCGGGGGCGAGGCCAAGGCTGGGGTCGGCGGTGCGACCGCGACCGCAGCGGTGCGCGTGCTGCCGCACGGCGATTACCACGTCGGTCAGGTGCTGCGCACGCGCGAGGGCCGCTATGTCGTGCTCGACTTCGACGGCGACCCGCAGTGGAGTGCCGAACGCCGGTTCAGCGTCGACGGGCCGGAGCTCGACATCGCCCACATGCTCACCTCGATCGATCTCGTGGCCGCGGTCGTGCAGCGACGCATGGGCGGCGCCGATCCACTCGCCTGGGAATGGGCGGACACCGCGAGGCGTCAGTTTCTCGCCGCGTACGATGCCGCGGTTCCCGAGGGCTTCGTGGATCGCCGTGCGCTCGACGGGCTCATCGCCGAGCAGCTGCTCGCCGAGATCGCCTACGCCCGCACCTACCTGCCGCGCTGGCGGTACGCTCCTGACGGCGTCATCACGCATCGCTACCCCGCGACCTCCGGCCCGCTCCCGCACGACTCCGACCACCCGAACCCCCAGGAGGAACCGTGGAACCCGCCCGCTTCGTAGACGACCTGGCTCGTATCCCCGAGCAGCTCGAATCGCTCGCCGATGCGCTGACGCGCGGCCTGCCCGGGCTCGAGGAGGTCGACCGCATGGGCGCTGCCGCTGCCGCTGCCGCCGCCGGCGTCTCGGCCGGCCGGGGAACTGCGCCGCGCGTACTGATTCTCGGCATGGGCTCGAGCGCGTACGCCGCAGACGTTGTCGCGCGAGAGGCTCGGGAATCGGGGGCCTTCGTCATCTCCGAGCTCGCGAGCACGCGCGCCCTGCCCGCACCCGCCGATGATCTCGTGGTCGTCGCGGTGTCGGCGACCGGCGGCAGCGTCGAAGTGCTCGATGCGGTGCGCCGGTACGCGGGCGGCGGCCGGCTGATCGGGGTGGTGAACCGCGCCGGATCCACTCTGGAGGGCGTGGCCGACGTCGTCGTGCACCAGCACGCCGGCGACGAGGCGAGCGGGATCGCGTGCCGCTCGTTCCGGCACACGCTCGTGGTGCTGCGTGCGGTCGTCGCCGCGCTGCACCCCGCCGCGCACCCCGTGCAGAAGCGGCTCGGCGGGCTGCCCGATCTCGCGCGCGCCGGCGCCGCCGCGAACGCCGCGCTGCTCGCGCAGGCCGACGGGTGGGAGTCTCCGGTCGCCTCCGCGCTCTCGGCGCCGCTCGGATCGTGGGTGCTCGCGCCCGTGGAACGGCTCTCGTCGGCCCGGCAGTCGGCCCTCATGCTGCGCGAGGTGCCCCGGCGGCCTGCCTATGCCTCCGAGACGGGGGACTGGTCGCACGTCGACGTCTATCTGACGAAGACGCAGGACTACCGGGCGCTCATCTACGCGGGGTCGGCGTGGGACCAGCAGGCGCTCGACTGGATGGCGGAGCGCGGGTCGCGCTGGGTGTCGGTCGGAGCGGCGCTGCCGGGGGCGGAGCTCGCGGTGCGCTACCCGGGCGAAACGGATGAGCGGGTGGCGCAGCTCGCGGAGCTGCTCGTCGCCGAGCGGGTCGCGGCGCGCTGGCTCGTCGAGGCAGGCGGAGAGGTCTAGCCTTTCCCGATTCGGTGCGCGCCCAGCGCCTCGGCCGGGAACAGGCCGGCCGAGGGGCTGGGCGATGGGCCGGGGCGGGGCTCAGTCGGGGGCGTCCGCGCGGCCGCGCAGGCGGTCGATCTCCCGGCGCTCGCGTTTCGTCGGCCGGCCCGCGCCCGGGTCGCGCACAATCGCCGCCGGTCGCTCGGCGCGCGGCGGGGGCGGCGGGGTGAGGTCCACGAAGTGCTGCGCCGCCTCGGTCGCGCTGCCGCGCTTGGTCGCAAGGCCCGCCACCTGGTAGATGCGGTCGAAGCCGTGTATGCGCACGCGCACCTCGTCGCCGATGCTCACCGACTGCGCCGCCTTCGCCGGCTTGCCGTTCACCCGTACATGACCGGCGCGGCACATGCTCGTCGCCTGGCTGCGCGTCTTCGCCAGACGCACCGCCCACACCCAGCTGTCGACTCGCACGCTCACGGTTCGACAGTACCGGGTTGCGGGCACAATGGAGGGGTGAGCGACGCATACGAGACCATCGGTTCCCGAGTCGAGACCGAACTCGAGATCTCGCGCTCCCGGTTTCTGACCCGGCTCGAGCGCGTCGCCGATGAGGAGGCCGCGCGCGCCGTCATCGCGGCGGTGCGGGCCGAGCACCCTCGGGCGCGGCACCACTGCAGCGCGTTCGTGCTCGGCGCCGGCCAGCGCACCCGGCGTTCGAACGACGACGGGGAGCCGAGCGGCACCGCCGGCGCCCCGATGCTCGACGCGCTCGTCTCAGCCGGGCTCAGCGACGTCGTCGCGGTCGTCACCCGCTACTTCGGCGGGGTGCTGCTCGGTGCGGGCGGGTTGACCCGCGCCTACCGGGCCGCGGTTGCCGAGGCGGTGGCGGTCGCCGCACGGGTGCGTCGCGAACCGCGCACCATCGCCACCGTCGAGGCCGACTATGCGCTGGCCCCGGCCATCGAAGCCGCGGCGCGCTCCCGGGGCATCGCGATCGGCGAGGCCAGTTACGGGGCTGCGGTTCAGCTCGAACTGCGACTCACCGCCGGGCAGATCGACGAGGCCCGTGCTCTGGTCGCAGAGCTGAGCGCGGGAGCGCTCGAAATGCGCCTCGGCGAAGAGGTGCTGGTGGATCTGACCGGGTGACCGGGTGCGGGCAGCGCCGCGGCGCAGGTCAGCTCGCGAGCGGCGAGATGCGGCCGTGCATGAAGCGCACCACGTTGGGGTCGACGATCACGTCGCGCGGCTGCAAGGGGCGCTGCAGGTAGAGCCCGTCGAGTGAGCGCACCCGGCTGAGCGCCACGTAGGTCTGCCCGGCGCTGAACGCGCGCGGGCCGAGATCCACGATCGCGGCGTCGTAGGTGTGACCCTGCGATTTGTGCACGGTGACCGCCCACGCGAGCCGCAGCGGGAACTGTTCGAATTCGGCCACGACCTCCTTCTCGAGCTTCTTCGTTTCGGCGTCGTAACGGTAGCGGTAGCGCTCCCACGTGGTGGGTTCGACCTCGAACTCCTCTGCGTCGCCCTCGCCGTCGCCGACCTCGACCCAGACGGTGCCCGAGACGCGCGAGACCGTGCCGATGGTGCCGTTGACCCAGCGGCCGTCGGGGTCGTTGCGCAGGAACATGACCTGCGCGCCGGCCTTGAGCTCGAGCACCTCGTCGGCCGGGTAGGTGTTCTCGCGGAACTCGCCGTTGATCTCGGCGACCGCCTTGAGCGGGGAGCCAGTGATCTCCGCGAGGCGTTCGGCATTGATTCGGGCGACCACGGCGTTCGTGGTGGCGAGGGTGATCACGTCTTTCGGGGCGGCCCTGGCCCCGGCCGCATTCAGCTCCTCGGCCATGTCGGCCGTGACCTCGCCGTGCCGGACTGCGCCGAGGATCTGCTTGAAGCGGTCGTCGCGCTGCCGGTGCACCTCGGTGAGCTCGATGATGCTGAGCGGGCTGTCGATCCAGACCTTCGCATCGAAGAACCACAGCGAGCGGTAGGTGTCGGCGAAGTAGGCGCGCTCGTGCGGAT
>JBEBWI010000026.1:0-24635 GCA_040392345.1 Leucobacter soli
GCGGGCGCGTGCGCGGGTAGGGCGGGTAGGGAAGGGCGAGCAGGCCCGACCGGCGTAGTGACTATTCGCCAGCTCGTGGCGTACGCGGTCTTCACCGCGGTTCGGGCGTTGCGCGCATGGTCGCCGCGGGTGCGCGTTCCCGGCGAACACCCGCCCGCGGCGGCGTAGGCTTGAGGCATCATGCCTCGACTCCTTCGCGTCATCGCGCCGGCCGTGCTGCTCGCGGCAGCCGTCGCGGGAATGCTGCTCGCACTCTCGATCGGCGGTGCGGCGGCCGAGCGCACCCTGGCCGACCCCGGCGCGATCGTGCGCTACAGCCTGCCCATCGCCCGCATGCTCGTCAACATCAGCATCGCGGGCCTCATCGGCTCGCTCGTGATGGCGGTGTGGGCGGTCGACACCACGAAGTCCGAGGGCCGTCTCGCCCTCGACCTCGCGGCGGGCAGCGCGGCCGTGCTCACGGTTTCCAGCGCGGCCACGCTCATCCTCACCTACGTCGACGTCTCGGGCCTCGCGTTCTCGGCCGACGAGACCTTCGGCGCAGGCCTTGCGCAGTTCGTCACCGAGATCGAGCTCGGTCAGCTCTGGCTGCTCGAGCTGCTGCTCGCGGCGGCCACGACGGTGCTGTGCTTCGCGGTGCGCGACCGACGCCTCGCGCTCGTGCCACTCGTCGCGGCGCTGCTCACGACGCTTCCGCTCGCGCAGCAGGGTCACGCGGCGGGTGCGTCGGGGCACGCGCAGGCGGTCAACACGCTCCTCGTGCACCTGGTGGGCGCGGCGGTGTGGCTCGGCGGGCTCATCACGCTGGTGTTCCTTTCGCGGCTGGTGGATCGCGCCCGTCTCGCGACGCTCGTCTCGCGCTACTCGTCGCTTGCGCTGCTCGCGTTCATCGGCGTCTCCGCCTCCGGCGTGGTGAGCGCGTGGCTGCGCATCGGCAGCACCGAGGAGCTGTTCGGCACCGGCTACGGCCAGATCGTGCTGCTGAAGGCGGGTGCGCTGGTGGTGCTCGGCGTCTTCGGCGCGTTGTGGCGACAGCGCGTGATCGCGCGCATCCCGGGGGAGCGCGGGGGCAGGCTCTTCGCCTGGTTCGTCGTCGCCGAGCTGGCGTTCATGGGCCTTGCCAGCGGCCTCGCGGGTGCACTCGGGCGCACGGCCACACCCGTATCGATCGAAGCGGCACGCTCCACCGGCTCGGTGGACGTGTCGCCCGCCGAGTGGCTGACGGGTGACCCGCTGCCACCCGAGCTCACGCTCACGAGCTATCTCACCGAGTGGAAGTTCGACCTGCTGTGGGCGCTGGTGTGCGTCTTCGGCGTGCTGCTCTACGTCGCCGGAGTGGTGCGGCTCGCGCGCCGCGGCGACAAGTGGCCGGTCGGCCGCACCATCGCATGGGTCACCGGGTTCGTGCTGCTCTTCTACACGACGAACGGTCCCTTCAACGCCTACGAGGCGTATCTCTTCAGCGTGCACATGCTCGGGCACATGCTGCTCACGATGCTGATCCCGCTCGTGCTCGTGCTGGGTGCCCCCATTACTCTCGCGCTGCGCGCGGTGGAGAAGCGCAGTGACGGTTCCTGGGGCGGCCGCGAGTGGATCATGTGGGCTGTGCAGACCCCGTATTCGAAAGTCATCACCCACCCGGCTGTGGCCGCGGTCGTCTTCGCGGGCTCGCTTTGGGTGTTCTACTTCACCCCGATCTTCCGCTGGGCCATGGAGACGCACCTGGGCCACCAGTGGATGATCGTGCACTTCCTCATCTCGGGCTATCTCTTCTCGCTGTCGATGATCGGCATCGACCCGGTGCCCTACCGCTTCCCGTACCCGATGCGCATCGTGACTCTCTTCGCAACGATGGCATCGCATGCTTTCTTCGGGGTGACGATGATGACGGGCGATGCGCTAATGCTCGCCGACTGGTTCGGCGCGATGGGTCGCACGTGGGGCGCGACGCCGCTCGAAGATCAGAACACGGGCGGCGGCATCGCCTGGGGCATCGGCGAGTTGCCGACGTTGGCGCTCGCGCTCATCGTCGCGGTGCAGTGGTCGCGCAACGACGAGAAGCTGCAGAAGCGGAAGGATCGTGCGGCCGATCGCTCGGGCGACGCCGAGCTCGAGGCGTACAACGAGATGCTCAAGCAGCAGGCGCAGCGTGACGAGCGCGCCGAGGCGCGGCAGGCCACGCGCCCGTAGCGCAGATCTCGAAGAACGCCTTGCGTTCTACTCTGAGAAGTCTGCGCGATGGAAGTTCAGGTGCGAGCGCGACGCGGTCGGCCCGCGCTGGCCGAGGTAGCGCGAGTAGGTCGCGCCGGCGCCGTAGGGGCGTTCGGCCGGCGACGAGAGGCGGAAGAAGCACAGCTGGCCGATCTTCATACCGGGCCACAGGCGGATCGGCAGGGTCGCCACGTTCGAGAGCTCGAGCGTGACGTGCCCGGTGAAGCCGGGGTCGATGAACCCCGCGGTCGAGTGCGTGAGCAGGCCCAGACGGCCGAGGGAACTCTTGCCCTCGAGCCGCGCGGCGATGTCGTCGGGCAGACCGACCTGCTCGTAGGTCGACCCGAGCACGAACTCGCCGGGGTGCAGGATGAACGCCTCGGTCGGGTCGACCTCGATGAGGCGGGTCAGCTCGGGCTGCTCCTCGGCGGGGTCGATGACCGCGTACTTGTGGTTGTCGAAGAGCCGGAAGAAGCGGTCGAGGCGTACATCGACGCTCGACGGTTGCACCATGTCGGGCTCGCTCGGCGAGAGGCTGATGCGCCCGGATTCGAGTTCGGCGTTGATATCGCGGTCTGAGAGCAGCACGATTCACAGTCTAGAACGTCTGATGCGTGGAACCATCCAGTGCTCGACTTCCGAGGCCATGCTGTGGCGACTACCAGACCGACGAAGACGCTTCGGTTCGCGACTCGACTGCCCGACGACCCATGCGGTAGGCGGACCAATCTACTTCGCCCGGCTTGCCCCAGATCATCACAAGCCGGAGCGGTGCCGAACCCGGATTTCGAATGTCGTGGTGAACGCCGACCTTGGCCAGCATCGCATCACCGACACCCAGACGCGAGATCGTCCCTTCGATGTGCACCTCGGCCTCTCCGGACACGACGAGGTAGAACTCCTCGAGCGGGCTGTCGATCGGATGCGTGTGCCCGCCTTCGGCTTGACCCGGTGCCAGTATCCATCCCTGGATTGCCACGGGCATTTCCGATTGGCCGAGGAAGTACCATTGCGTGGCAATGCTGGCACTGTCCTCGTATACCGCCCAATCAAACGCGGTTTCATTCGCTCGTTCTATCATGCCTCTTCCTTCGTTGTGAGGTTGGTGATTCGCGTCGTCAGAGGCGGTCGGCGACCACGATGACATCTTCGGGATCCCAGGCGACGGTTACCCGGTCTCCCGCGTGCGGCGCCGGTCGTCGCGCATTCTCGGCAGACAGAGTCGCGGTGACCTCTCGACCGCCGTCGAGCTGCAGTTCGAGCCGTCGTTGACTTCCGAGGAAAGTCGACGCGAGGACTCGGGCGCTGTGGGCCCCGCCTTCGTCGTGCGCGCCCTCCTGTTCGCATCGAACCTGCAGATGCTCGGGCCGAATCGATACGAGTACGCTCTCACCGCGGGTGATCGGCAGATCCGTGTGAGCTTGAATGGTGAGTCCATCGCACTCGATGCTGACCGAAGCCCCATGGCCCTGGTTCGGGCCCTCGAAGAGATTCGATTCGCCCATGAACTCGGCGACGTACCTGCCCTGGGGTCGGAAGTACAGATCGTGGGGAGTCCCCACTTGTTCGAGGCGTCCCTCGCGAAGCACCGCGATTCGGTCGGACATCGCGAGCGCCTCGGATTGGTCGTGAGTGACTTGGATGAATGTGATTCCCAGTTGCTCGTGGATTCGCTTCATCTCGAACTGCAAGGTCTCCCGAAGCGCCTTGTCGAGCGCCCCCATCGGTTCGTCGAGGAGGAGCACGGGTGGCTCGAACACAATCGAACGTGCGAGCGCCACGCGTTGCTGCTGCCCACCGGAGAGTTGGCGCGGGTAGCGCTTCGCGAGTTTGTTCAACTGCACGAGGTCCAGCGCGTCGGCGACCTTTCGTCTGGCTTCTGCGCGCGAGTATCGCCGCTGTTGAAGCGGGTACGCTATGTTCGCCTCAACCGTCATGTGCGGAAAGAGGGCGTAGTTCTGGAACATGACCCCCATGTTGCGGTGGTGCGGTCGAACCCCTTCGAGGTTCTTGCCGTCGAGCAGGACAGATCCTGAAGTCGGGTCGATGAATCCTGCGATGAGGTTCAACAGAGTCGACTTCCCTGACCCACTGGCACCGAGCAGGGTCAGGAACTCCCCCCGGTGGATGTCCAGGCTCACATCGTTCACCGCTATTGAATCGCCATAGTGCTTGCTGACACCCAGGAGCTGGACGGCTCCGATGCGCGCCGGCTGGACAGGCTGCGTGCGGACATCTCGAGTGCCGGCTGTACTGCTCGCGGTCATTGTGTTGCCTTTCGTCGAAGGAACGCCTGCAGCCAGGCGTAGAGGAGCACGATGAGAGTGGTCACCGCGATGAGCAGGGTGGACACTGCTGCGATGGTCGCGTCGATCTGGAACTGGACACTCGACCACATTTTGAGAGGGAGGGTTTCGAGCCCGGCGCCTCCGAGGAACAGTGCGACAACCACTTCATCGAATGAGATCATGAAGGCGAAGAGCCCGCCGGCCAGTGCGCCGGGAAGGATGAGGGGGAGCGTCACCCTCGCGAAGGTCTTCAGCGGAGTCGCGCCGAGGCTCGCGGAGGCGATCTCAAGACGCGAGTCCAAACGACGCAGTGAAGAGGTGACATTCACGACGACGTAGGGAACTGCCAGTACGGTGTGCGCAATGACGAAACCGAGAACGGTGCCGGTGAGGCCGAGTTGGAGGAAGATTCCGTAGAGCGCTGTTCCGAAGATGACGTTTGGCACGACCAGTGGAAGTGTCATGAGCCCCGTCACGGCCGGCCCTCCTTTGGAGCGGCCTCGGACGATCGCGAAGGATACGAGTGTGCCGATCACCGCAGAGGTGAGCGCCACCAGTGCGCCGATGAGGAGACTGTTGCCGGTCGCCCTGAGCCACTGCGGTGAGGTGAAGAAATTCTCGTACCACTGAAGGGAAAAGCCTTGCGGTGGAAACTGCAGGAGTCGAGTCTCTCCGAATGAGATCGGAACTACGATCAGCACCGGGAGCGCCACGAATGCGGCGACGAGAGAGCAGAAGATCCAGAGTACTGTGCGTGAGGTTTTCGTCATCCCGCATCCGCCCTTCTTGAATGGCGGTTGAGGAGCAGCCCGACCAGCCCGATGAGTCCGAGTGCCGAGACGAGAAGCACCATGGCGATTGCGGAGCCCATGCCCCAGTTCAGTACTTGCGAGATCTGCTGCACGATGAGCTGACCGAGCATCATGTCCTGCGGCCCTCCGAGCAGCGCAGGGGTGATGTAGAAGCCGAGCGCCAGCACGAACACGAGGAGGCTGCCCGCGATCACGCCAGGGAGGCTCAGAGGAAAGTACACCCGCCAGAAGCCGACTGATGGGCGGGCCCCGAGGCTGGCGGAGGCCTTCTGAAGAGATGAGTCGATGGTGAGCAGCGTGCCGAACAGTGGGAGCACCATGAAGGGGAGAAGCACCTGGGTCATCCCGAGCGATACGCCGAACATCGTGCGAATCATCGATATGGGTTCTTGAATCACACCGGTGCCGATGAGGAGGGAGTTGATCGCCCCGGTGTCCTGAAGGAGGAACACCCAGGCGATCGAACGCACGAGGAGGCTCGTCCAGAATGGGATCAGAATGATCCCGAGCAGCATGGTGCGCTTCCATCCCGATGTGATCGTCATGAGATACGCGTACGGGTAGCCGAGCGCGAGGCAGAGGACCGTCACCAGGGCGGCAACGCCGAATGTTCTTCCGAGAACCTGGGTGTAGATCGGTGACCCGAAGAAGGTGCGATAGTTCTCGAGCGTGAGGTCCGGCCCCAGGAAGCTCTCAACTGCCATGAGGAAGACGGGCCAGACGAAGAAGATCGCAATCAGCAGTACCGCAGGCGCCATGAGGAGATACCAGATCCAGCCGCGGCTACGACTACGTTCGCGCCGCCCCGCTCCCGGTCCCGACAGGGTCGGGACCGGGGCGGAGTAGGTGAGGTCGACGCTCATTAGCCGAGCAGCCACTCATTGAGGCGGTTCGTGACGTCGCCGTAGTGGTCCGCGTAGTAGTTGAAGTCAAGCGGGAGGCCGAGTGGCTGCACATCGGGGCCGGACGGCAGGTACGGGCTCATGTCGGAGTTCACGTTGCTCGCCGCCGAGATGCTGACGGGGGCGTAGGCGATGAAGTCTGTGATCGCGGCTTGCGGCTCAGGCGAGAGCGAGAACGCGAGGAACGCATGCGCCAGGTCTGCATTCTTCGATCCCTTGGGAATCACGAGCTGCGTGTAGCGCTGGAAATGCTGGTTCCATTCACCTGCGACGGGTAGACCGTCGAGCTGCCCACTCTGAATCCGGCCGTTCCAGCCAATGGTGAGCGGAGTCTCTCCGGAAGACAGGAGCTGCAGCTGCTCATCCCCGCTCTTGTAGAAGACGAGTTCGTCGCGAATGGTATCGAGTTTGGCAAACGCACGATCGAGGTCCAACGGATAGAGATCCGCCTCCTCGACCCCGTCTGCGAGCAGAGCTGCCTCCAGCAGACCGCCTGAGGCGTTCTGATAGGCGCCTCGCTTTCCCGGGAACGCTTCGACGTCGAAGAACTCCTTCCAGGATGTCGGGTGGTTCGCTTCGCTGAATGCATTCGTGTTGTATGCGATCTGATAGGCGTAGAACACATCGGGGGCGCCGCATTCTCCGACGAACTGAGGAAGTATGTCTGCCCTGCTGAACCCGTACTCGCCCTCCATCGCATCCCAGTCGATGGGTTCGAGCCAACCCTCCGTGCAGCCCTGTACGGCGATATGCGGTTCGACGTTCACCACATCCCACATCACCGTGTCCGCATCGACCTGAGCCCGGAGTTTCGCGTAGTCGGTGGGCGCCTCGTCGAGGATCTTCGCAGATGTCATTGCAGCGAAGGGCTCGATGAACGCGTTGCGATGCGCGTCTTGAAAAGCCCCTCCCCAGCCCACGAAGGTCATCGAGCGACCGGCGAATTCGCCCGCTGCGTCGCTATTGCCAGAGGGGCTGCTGGGCGTTGCGCATCCGGTGGCTGTGAGTACGGCGACAGCCAAGGATGCTGCAGCGATAGTGGTTCTCTTCATTGGGATCCTCGCATTGTTTGGGACGGCTCTGTCTTGCATTACGAATGAGTGCGCAGGTTTCGCACAAGCTCATAATAACGTATTATTACCATTGCATCAATCGAACGCAACTCTGCCGACGATAATGTTGGCAACGCCGTCCTGATCACCAAAACAGGAAAGTGCACCACGAATTCACTGAGGAAGTATGTCCGAATCTTTGTCTCGCAGTATCACCGGCGTGGATCGGGGCAGCTCCCGTATCGATCAGATCATCGACGCCACGATTCGTCTCGTTGCCGAGCTTGGCGGTGACAACGTGCGTCTGCGGGATGTCTCGGCTACCACCGGGCTGTCGATCGGCACGCTGCAGCACTATTTCGTCTCGCGAGACAATCTTCTGGAATCGGCGTTCCTGACCCATCACGAGCGGGTCGTGCAGTCACTGAGGGAAGCGCAGGACTCCGGGCTGTCTCCCGAGCAGCGCGTCGTTCAGATGATCAACACCATCACTCGTGCACCGGATCTCACGCTCCGCTCGCGCCTGTGGGTGGAAATGATCTCGCAGGCCACCCGTTCGGATTCGATTCTGGAAGCCGTGCGCGACAACTACGAGACTTGGCGCAGTCTGTTCTCGGAGACCGTTCAAGAGGGTATCTCCGTCGGGGCATTCCGACCGATTCTTCCTGCCGAAGAAGTCATCGCCGCATTCTTCGCCGCAGTCGACGGGTTCGAGATCATCCACATCATGGGCATCGATGACGCAACGGCCGAGTCGGTCGAGCGGCGCCTGCGGTCTCTTGCGTTCGCGTTGCTCGGGGTACGGCTGTCGGAAGCGGAGCACCCGGGTCGCTAGCCCGATCGCGGCTCCCCTCGAGGCTACTCGTGGAGACCTGCGAGTCTCGAGCCCAACTGCGCGAGTAGTGAAGTTCGCTCCGCCTGGCGCTTCTCCTCCCAGCGGTCGGCCGCTGCGAAGAGGCGGTACATGCCGTGCACGCCGAGCCAGCGAATCGGTTCGGGCTCCCACCTGCGAGTGCGATGGCCGACCCAGGGAAGCGATGCGTCTGCCGTGTCGCTTCCGGCGACCAGTTCGGCGAGCGATTTGCTTGCGAGATATGCCGAGGTGACTCCGTGGCCTGCGTAGCCGCCAGAGGATCCAATGCTCGTGCTGGGATCGAAATTGACCGATGCGCACCAGTCCCGTGTCACTCCGATGACGCCGCTCCACGCGTGCGCGATCGGAACGGCGTTCGTCGAAGGGAAGAAGGACCGCAAGCGTTCGGCCAGGCTCGCTATGGTGCGCTGATCGACTGCACCGTCGCCTCCGGTGCCCGAGCCGTATCGATACGGGTTGCCGCGACCTCCGAGCAGAATCCTCCCATCGTCGGTTCGCTGCGAGTAGGAGAAGACATGGGAGGCGTCGCTGAACAACTCGTAACCGCTCCAGCCGATCTGGTCCCAGGCCTTCTCCGGGAGTGGATCGGTGATGATGATCGAACTGTTCACGGGAATGAGGCGGCGAGAGTCGTTCCCCAGCGTTGAGGTGTAGGCCTCGGTGCACCGCAGCACGGTCGTGGCCCGAACCGTGCCGCGATCGGACTCGACCCCCTGTGGGAAGATCTGAGTGACTTCGGTGTCCTCGTATATTCTGACGCCGCGCTGCTCGACGATTTCTGCGAGGCCTGTCGCCAGTCCCGCGGGATCCAGTCGACCGACCGCTGGATAGAAGAGGCCGCCGATGGCGCCCTCCGCTTTGATCCGATCTGCGACTTCCGACTGATCGAGCAGTTGCACCTCGTGCTCGCGAAACCCCCACTTCAGGTCGGCGACGCGTCGCGCCTCGAGACGGGCCATTGCGGCGCGATTGCGCGCCACCACCAGGTTGCCACTGCGGCGGGCGGATGCGTCGATTCCGTGCTCTGCGATGAGCGCGAGCACTTCATCGACCGACTCGATCATTCGTCGTTGCAGGAGTTCGGTGGAGGAGCGCGTACCGGCGGACTGCGCAAATCGCAGTCGGTTGCCCGGTGCCAAGGCCGAGAGCCAGCCCGCATTGCGGCCCGACCCGCCGAACCCGACCCGGTGTTTCTCGAGTATCACGATCTCCGTGCCGGGCATGAGCTCGGTGAGGTGATAGGCGAGCCAGAGGCCCGTGAACCCGGCCCCGATTATGCAGATGTCGGTCCTCAGATCTCCGGGAGCATGCGAGCGGCGCGGAGACCGGGCGATGTCGGGTTGCTGCATCCAGTGGGAGATGGCCCCATTGCGGCGAGGAGGGGTGAGCGGAGCGCTGTTCACGTCATTGTTCCTTTGCGTTCTACGCATGGCGGTGCCGAGCATGCTTGAGAGGCGGACGGTGACCGGGCACCGGAGATCTCAAGATCTCATAATACATTATTATTAATGCGCTGTCGAAACAGGTTCTGCCGCAGTTCGACTCGGCAGCGGGCGAACCTCGCAGCCGATCTCACAATGGGCCCGAAGCGAATGAGAAGAAGGTTTTACACGGCGAGTGGGGCATCGTATTCGAGGTGAAACGTCGGAAAGCTACCTTCGGGATACCGGCCACAGGGCCGCGAATCCCTCAGGAGGTCTTTCATGACATACGTCAAACCCGCTGAACTCGTGGACAGTGTGATCGATGCCGGCACAGCGAAGGTGATGCTGTCCACCCGCGACACCATCGTCCGATCCATCATGGGCGGCGCGCTGCTCACCATCGCCGCCGCGTTCGCGGTGACCGTCAGCGTGAACACCGGTCAGCCCCTGCTCGGGGCCATGCTCTTCCCGGTCGGCTTCATCATGCTCTACCTGCTCGGCTACGACCTGCTCACGGGCGTGTTCGTGCTGGCGCCGTTGGCGTGGTTGGCGAAACGACCCGGAGTCACGATCCGTGGCATTCTGCGCAACTGGGGGCTCGTGTTCCTCGGCAACTTCATCGGTGCCTTCACCGTCGCCGTGGTCATGGCGATCGTCGTCACCTACGGCTTCTCCACCCCGCCGAACGAGGTGGGCGTCGCGATCGGCCACATCGGCGAGGGCCGTACCGTCGGCTACGCCGAGCACGGCGGCGCGGGAATGCTCACGCTGTTCATCCGCGGCGTGCTGTGCAACTGGATGGTCTCGACCGGTGTGATCCTCGCGATGATCTCGAAGAGCGTGCCCGGCAAGGTGATCGGCATGTGGATGCCCATCATGCTGTTCTTCTACATGGGCTTCGAGCACTCGATCGTCAACATGTTCCTGTTCCCCTCCGGCCTCCTGCTCGGCGCCGAATTCACCCTGGTCGACTACCTGGTCTGGAACGAGATCCCGACCGTGATCGGCAACCTCGTCGGCGGCCTCGTCTTCACCGCGATCCCCCTCTATCTCACCTACCACCGCAGCACCTCGCCGCGCATCCCGGGGCGCACCCGCCGCGAAGGTCGTGTTGCTGAGACCTCGGCGGCGACGCCGGCCGAGGCCTCCGCGCAGCCGGTCACGGTCGCCGCCACCGCGGAGCCGCAGGCCTCCTGAGCCGGTCGGCGATGGCCGAGCGCTGATCGCCGAGCTCCGACCGTCGACCGTCCCATGGGCGACTGCCCCGTCACCGCCTCTCGCATACCCGCGATGCATCACTGAGGGAGAGAAATGTTACGTCCCGTACATGCCGGGAAACAGAGCACTAACACCACCGAAATACCGGCGGCATACGGTGACCTCATGGCTGATGCGAACCCCGATACGATGCACGTCGTCGTCGTGGGCGCGAGCATGGTGGCCCACCGCTTCGTCGAGAGCCTGCTGGCCCGCAGCGGGGACGCGGTGCGGGTGACACTCATCGGTGAGGAGGACCGCGACCCCTACGATCGGGTGGCGCTCACGAGCTTCTTCCGCGGTGCGACACCCGAAGCCCTGACGCTGAGCCGCGAGCCCCTCGCCGACCCCCGGGTGCGCTTCCTGCGCGGGGAGACCGTCGTGCGAATCGTGCCGAAGGCCCGCCGGCTCACGACCCGCAGCGGTCTCAGCGTCGGATACGACCGGCTCGTGCTCGCGACCGGATCGTACGCGGCTCGGCTGGCGCTCGATGGCTTCGGCCTCGAAGGCTGCTTCGTCTACCGAACCCTCGAAGACGTCGAGCGGCTGCGGGCATACGTCGAGCAGCGCACGGGCGAGCTCGGCAGGCAGCTGACCGGAATGGTGATCGGCGGCGGGCTGCTCGGGCTCGAGGCCGCTGGCGCCCTCCAAGGGCTCGACGTGGACTGCACGGTCGTGCAGGCCGCCGACCGACCCATGTCTGCGCAACTCGACCGACCGGCGGGCGACGCGCTGCGCAGGCTGATCGAGGCGCGCGGTATTCGCGTCAAGACCGAGAGCGTCACGACCCGGCTGAACGCTGATCGCGCCGGCAGGGTGACCGATCTCGAGTTCCGCAACGGGAGCCGAGAACGCGCCGACGTCGTGGTCTTCACCGTCGGGGTGCGCCCGCGCGACGAACTCGCCAGGGAAGCGGGCCTCGAGGTGCATGCGAAGGGCGGCGTCGTGATCGACGCGGGCTGCCAGACCTCAGACTCGCGCATCCTCGCGATCGGAGAGGTGGCGAGCTTCGAGGGTCAGTGCGTGGGTCTCGTCGCCCCCGGCTACGCCATGGCCGAGGTCGCGGCCTCCCGTCTGCTCGACGGCCCGGCCTCCGAGGCGTCGTTCTCGGGCTACGACCTGTCGACCAAGCTCAAGCTCTCGGGTGTGGATGTGGCGAGTTTCGGCGACGCGTTCGCCGAAACGCCGGGCGCGCTCGACGTGGTCTACGCAGATCCCGTGGCGGGCGTGTACAAGAAGCTCGTGCTCTCCGACGACGCGAAGACGCTGCTCGGCGGCATCCTCGTCGGCGACGCCTCTGCATACGGATCCCTGCGCCCGCTGCTCGGCGCACCGCTCGGGGCCGACCCCGCGGCCTACCTCATGCCCGAGGGCACCGCTTCCGCCCCGACGGGCGAACTGCCCGACGAGGCCCTCGTCTGCTCGTGCAACAGCGTTACGGCGGGAACGATCAGGCGCGCGGTGCACGAGGAGGGGTGCACCGATGTGGCGGCCGTGAAGACCTGCACCCGGGCGGGCGCCGCCTGCGGCTCCTGCGTGCTGATGGTCAAGAAGATCGTCGGTTCGGAACTCGCGAAATCCGGCGCCGCGCTCAGCACCGCACTGTGCGAGCACTTCGAGATGTCGCGCAGGCAGCTCTTCGATGCCGTGCGGGTCTCGGGTCTCGACACCTTCAGCTCCATCATCGAGCGCTTCGGCACCGGGCGCGGCTGCGACATCTGCAAGCCCGCGCTCGCGAGCATCCTCTCCACACTCGTGCCCGGGCACGTGCTCGAAGGGGAGAACGCGACGCTGCAGGACACCAATGACCACGTCATGGCGAACCTGCAGAAGGACGGCAGCTACTCGGTGGTGCCGCGCATTCCCGGTGGGGAGATCACCCCGGAGGGCCTGCTCGTCATCGGTCAGGTGGCGAAGGATTTCGGGCTGTACACCAAGATCACCGGCGGCCAGCGCATCGACATGTTCGGCGCGCGCTTGGAGCAGCTGCCCGAGATCTGGAAGCGGCTCGTCGATTCCGGCTTCGAATCGGGCCATGCCTACGGAAAGTCGCTGCGCACCGTGAAATCCTGCGTCGGATCCACCTGGTGCCGCTACGGCGTGCAGGATTCGGTCGGCATGGCGGTGCAGCTGGAGCTGCGCTACCGGGGGCTTCGCTCGCCGCACAAGATCAAGTTCGGCGTCTCCGGCTGCGCGCGCGAGTGCGCCGAAGCGCGCGGCAAGGATGTCGGCGTGATCGCCACCGAGACTGGCTGGAACCTCTACGTGGGAGGGAACGGCGGGTTCACCCCCCGGCACGCGGTCCTCCTCGCGGAGAGCCTCGATGACGCGGCGCTCATCACCGCGATCGACCGCTTCCTGATGTACTACATCTTCACCGCGGATCGACTCCAGCGCACCGCTCCGTGGTTCGAAGAGCTCGAGGGCGGAATCGAAGGGCTCCGCTCCGTCGTCTTCGACGACAGCCTCGGCATCTGCGCAGACCTTGACGCCGCGATGGCCGCGCACGTCGAGCACTACGAAGACGAGTGGAGGGCGACGCTCGAAGACCCGGAGAAGCTGCGCCGCTTCGCCTCCTTCGTCAACGCTCCGTCCACCCCGGATCCATCGCTCGCCTACGTCGCCGAACGCGGGCAGGTGCGGCCCGCGAGCGCGACCGAGCGCGACCGCGGCGGGGTACTCATAGCCGGCACGACTCTGGAGGTTTACCGATGATCCTGCTCGAACAACGACTCGTCGCACATCAGCATGCGGCCGCGGACGCCGCCGGCTCGGAGGCCATCCAGCCCGCCCCTGCCCCCTCCCCGCAGCTGGAGGAATGGGTGGCCGTCTGCGCGATCGACGACCTCGAAGTCGAACGCGGGCGCGCCGCCCTCCTCGGTCAGACGCAACTGGCGCTCTTCCTGCTCGGCGACGGCAGCGTGCATGCCGTCTCGAATCTCGACCCGTACAGCGGCGCGAACGTCATCTCACGGGGCATCGTGGGCACGAGGGGCGACGCGCCGACGATCGCCTCGCCGATGTACAAGCAGGTGTTCGACCTGCGCAGCGGTGATTGCCTCGATACCCAAGGGGCGGAAGCCGCTTCCCTGCCGGTCTGGCCGGTCGCGGTGGCCGACGGCCGGGTGCTCATCAGCCCGGGAGGCATCTCATGACCATCATGCTCGGGGTATCGCTCGAGGGCCGCGCCGCGGTGCTCGTCGGCGCCGGCGAGGTCGCCGTACGGCGAGCGCGGCGCCTGCTCGCGGAGGGCGCTGATGTGTCGGCGGTAGCCCCGGAACTCGGGGAGGGGATGCGCGAGCTCGTGGCCGCCGGAAGCGTGCGCTGGACGCCTCGTCGGGTCGTCGAATCCGACATCGCCGAAGCCTGGCTGGTGCACACCGCGACCGGCGATCGGCGCATCGATGCCGAGGTCGCCGGATGGTGTCACGAACGGCGCATCTTCTGCGTGAACGCGTCCGACGGCTCCCACGGCTCGGCGCGGCTCACCGCCGAAACGCGCTCGGGAGACGTCATCGTGGGCGTCGTCTCCGACACGGGAGTGGATCCCGGTCGTGCCGCGCGCCTGCGAGACGCCGTCGCAACTCTTCTGCGCGATGGCTCGCTGCCGCTTCGGCGGCGGCGCCGGCGCCCGGGTGCCGGTCGCGTCGATCTCGTCGGCGGCGGCCCCGGCCCCACCGACCTGATGACGGTGCGCGGCCGGAGGCTGCTCGCCGAGGCGGATGTCGTGGTCGTCGATCGGTTGGGCCCCACCGAGGTGCTCGACGAGCTGGATCGCGATGTCACCGTCGTCGACGTGGGCAAGAGCCCCGGGAGGCATCCGGTGCCGCAGGAGGAGATCAACGAGATACTCGTCGCGCACGCCCGGGCGGGCAACCGGGTCGTCCGTCTCAAGGGAGGCGACCCCTTCGTCTACGGCAGGGGCGGTGAGGAGGTCGCGGCCTGTCTCGCCGCCGGTGTGCCCGTCGAGGTCGTGCCGGGGCTCACGAGCGCCGTGTCGGTGCCGCAGGCGGCGGGCGTTCCGGTCACGCACCGGGGCACCGCGGCAGGGTTTCAGGTGGTGAACGGCCAAGCGCGGATCTCCGCTGCCGCGCTCGCGATGCTCGCCGACGACTCCGTCACCACGGTCGTGCTCATGGGCGTCGCCGCGCTCCCACGGCTCGTCGCCAGCGCGATCGCGGCCGGCGCTCCCCGCCACCGGCCGGTCGCGATCATCGAGCGCGGTCACTCATCCGCCCAGCGCACCACGCGCACCACACTCGGCGACGCGGCGCTCGACGCCGCGCGGATAGGCGTCAGCAACCCCGCCGTCATCGTGATCGGCGAGGTGGCCCGGGCGGGCCTGTTGCAGCCCGTGCACGAGCGGGCGGGCGAGGTGTCTTCGTGAGTGCGGCCCCGCGCCGCTCCCTCTCCACCGCGCTTGCGGGGTGCACGATCGTCATCGCGGTCGACCGCCGTTCCTCCGAGCTCTCCGCCGCACTCGAACGGCACGGCGCCCAGGTGCGGCAGGCCCCCGCCCTCACGATCGTTCCGCACATCGACGACGAGGCGCTCCTCGCAGCCACCGAGCTCCTCATCGCGCATGCGCCCGATATCGTCGTCGCGACGACCGGCGTCGGCTTTCGCGGTTGGATGGAGGCGGCAGAAGAAGCGGGTCTGCTCGATCGGCTGCGCGACGTGCTCGACGGGGCGCGGATCATCGCGCGCGGCCCGAAGGCCCGCGGCGCGATCCAGCAGGCCGGCTTCTCGGCCGACTGGGTGGCCGAATCCGAGACCTCCGCCGAGATCGGGGCGTATCTCCTCGCCGAGGGGATCGCAGGGCAGCGCATCGCGGTGCAGCATCACGGCTCGGGCGCCGACGGGCTCGACGAGCTCTTCTCGAATGCCGGGGCTGAGGTCGTGAGCCTGACCGTGTACCGCTGGGGGCCGCCTCCCGACCCGGCGACGGTCGCGCGCGCGGTGGCAGCGACCGCTCGCGGCGAGATCGACGCGGTGATGTTCACCTCGGCTCCGGGCGCGGCCGAGTGGCGGAAGGCGGCGGAGCGCGACGGTCACCTGGAGCAGATCCTCGTCCGCTCGCGCGAGGGTCGTCTGCTCATGGCCGCGGTCGGCCCCATCACGGCGGCGCCGTTGCGCGAGGCGGGCTTCGAGCCGCTCGTGGCAGAACGCGGGCGCCTCGGCTCGCTCGTGCGCGCCGTGGTCACACACTTCGGCGACGGGCGTGCGCCCTCGGTGCTCACTTCGGCCGGGGCACTGGAACTGCGCAGCGCCGGCGCGATCCTGAACGGTCGATTCATCCCGCTGTCGCGCACGGGGGTCGCGGTGCTCGGCGAGCTCTTCGCGGCCGGCGGTGCGGTGGTCTCCCGAGACCAGCTGCGGGAGGTGCTGGCGCGCCCGAGCGGGGACACGCACGCGGTGGAGGTGGCGGTCGCGCGGCTGCGCGAAGCGGTGCGCCCCGAACTGATCCGCACTGTCATCAAACGCGGGTACCGGCTCGATACCCTCGTAGAGGGGTCGCCGTCGGAAGCAGAGAGGATCGCATCTTGACCACGCTCATCGCCTGCTCGCACGGCACGCATTCGCTCGCGGGCAGGCAGACCATCGCCGACCTGATCGACCAGGTGCGCGAGCTTCTTCCCGGTGTCGCGGTCGAGGCCGCGTTCGTCGATGTGCAGCAGCCGGCGGTCGACGAGGCGGTCGAGCGGATCGCAGCGCACGACGAGGCGGTCGTCGTTCCCCTGCTGCTCTCGACCGGCTACCACACCGAGACCGACATCGCCCGAGCCGTCGCCGCTCATCCGGGCCGTGCGGTTGCGACTGCCCCGCTCGGCCCCCACGATGCGCTCGTCGACGTGCTCGAGTCGCGCCTCGCCGAGGCCGGAGCGGACCCCGGCGAGCCCGTGGTGCTCGCGGCCGCGGGGTCGAGCGACCCGCGTGCCGCGGAGGACGTCGCGCAGGTGGCCGCGCTGCTCGCCGCTCGTCTCGGCTCAGAGGTGCGCATCGGCTTCGCCGCCGGAGCGGGCCCGCGCATCACGGAGGCGATCGGGGCCGCGCGCGCCGCGGGCGGTGCGGAGGTCGAGCGCATAGCGGTTGCGAGCTACGTGCTCGCGCCGGGCTACTTCGCAGATCTCATCGCCGGCACCGGCGGCGAGGTCATCACGGCACCGCTCGCGCCCGATCGGCGCGTCGCCGCCATCATCGCCGAGCGTTTTCGCGCGGCCCTTCCGCTCCTCGCCTCGGCGGGCGTGGCACCCGCGACGAGCTGAGGCCCGCGCCGGTCGTTACGAGTGGATCGGCGCCTCCTGCCGCGTCGCATGCCCGCGGGCGCCTCATTCTCCGAGCGGGGTCGTCACCACGAAGAGCAGCTCCGCGACCTGCCCGGGCAGCTCGGCGAGCCCCCCGGGCGCGTCGTGTCCGCCGCCGATCGCCGAGACGCGGAGGGCGCGCTCGTACACGCCGCCCAGCAGGAGGAGGGCGCGATCCACGGGCAGCGTGAACCGCCGCCCCGCTGCGGCGATCGCGGCCTCGACCGCCTGCCCCATGGCCGGATAGAGGCCGTTCATGAACTCGGCGAAACCCGGCGCCGCGTCGGGGTCGCGCATCGCGAGCAGCGAGAACTCGGTCTCGAGCATGAACCACGCGGTGGCGTCGCCCTTCGGTTCGAAGAACCGGGCGACGTACTCGGCCACCTCGCCGGGCTGCATGCAGTCGGCGCGTTCGCGCAGAATCGGGGCGAGCTCTCCGATCTTCGCCTCGACGTCTCGGGCGCGCTCCTCCATTTCCTGCCGCAGCAGTGCGAGGAAGAGCTCTTCCTTGCTCGCGAAATTCGAGTAGAAGGCACCGCGGGTGAAGCCCGCTCGCGCGCAGATCGCCTCGACCGAGGCGCCTCTCAGGCCCTCCTCGACGAACACCTCGAGGGCGGCCTCGAAGAGCCGCTCGCGCGTCTGCTGCCTGCGGCGGCTGGGCGCGGCAGCGGCGGGTGCCGCACCGGTCGATGCCGCCGTGATCTCCGAAGCCATTTCCGATCTTTCTCGCGTTCAGTCGCTTTCAAGCTGATGTGGATACATTACTGTATCGAAATCGGATACACTCGTGTATCGAACCGCGCGACGTCGCCGATGCCACGGCCGCCGCGGCATCGAACCCGTACCCGGTCACCTCGCACGCTCACCTGGTCGCAACCGGAAGGCCCGCATGTCCTCACTGCTGTACTCCATCGGCACCTGGGCGGCACGAGCCAGAACGCTCGTGCTCATCGTGTGGATCGCGATCCTCGCCCTCCTCGGCGCCGGCGCGCTCTTCTTCTCCCAGGGCGCGAACGCCGCCATCTCCATCCCCGGCACGGAGTCGCAGCAGGCGATCGACGAGCTCGGCCGCACCTTCCCCGAGGTGAGCGGCACGAGCGCGACCATCATCGTCGTGGCAGCCGAGGGCGAGCGCGTCGACGAGGCGCCGTACGCGCAGCTCATCGGCGATGCGGCGGCGGAGCTCGAGGAGCTCGAATCGGTCACGGCCGTGCTCACCCCGTTCAGCGAGCTGGCGAGCACCGAGGTCAGCGACGACGGCCGGGCCGCGCTCATCACGACGCAGATGAACGCGAGCATGAACACGGTGCCCGAGGCGACCGAGGCCGGCATCGTCGAGGTGACCGAGCGGCTGCAGGCCGAGCTGCCCGCGGGCGCGCAGGCATCGTACGGCGGCGAGATCTACTCCACCTCGATCCCCGGTTTCACCGCGACCGAGGCGCTCGGCGTCGTCATCGCGTTCTTCGTGCTGCTGTTCACCCTCGGCTCGCTCATCGCCGCGGGCATGCCGCTCTTCATCGCCATCATGGGCGTGGGAGTCAGCATCGCGGGCCTGTACTTCACGACCGCGTTCATGGAGATGACCTCCACCACGCCCATGCTCGCGCTGATGCTCGGCCTCGCCGTCGGCATCGACTACACCCTCTTCATCGTGAGCCGCCACCAGGAGCAGCTGCGCTCGGGCCTCGGCGTGCGCGAGTCGATCGCCCGGGCCACCGCAACGAGCGGGTCGGCGGTCGTGTTCGCGGGGCTCACCGTCATCATCGCGCTCGTCGGCCTCTCGGTCGCGGGTATCCCGTTCCTCACCGCGCTCGGCGTCGCGGCGGCGGCGGCGGTCGCCATCGCGGTGCTCATCGCGATCACCCTCACCCCGGCCGTGCTCTCGATGGCGGGGCTCAAGATCCTGCCGCGCAAGCAGCGGGCGCTGCTCGCTGATGCCGGTGCCGGTGCCGGTGCCGGTGCCGGTGCCAGTGCCGATGCGGGCGCAGGAGCAGGCACTGCCGACGGCAACGCCGCACCGCACCGCACCGACCCCAGCGCCGCGGGCGCCGACCACGGCGGCGAAGCTGCGCGATCCACTCGCGAACCGGGCCGGGCCGAGCGCTTCTACGGCCGCTGGGTCAAGGTCGTCACCGCCAAACCCATCGTCACCATCACGAGCGTGCTTCTCGTGCTCGGCGTCGCCGCGATCCCGGTGCTCGACCTGCGCCTCGCGCTGCCGGGCGCCGAGCAGTTGCCCGAGGACGACCCGGCGCGCATCACCTACGAGCTCACCGGCGAGCACTTCGGCGAGGGCTCGAACGGCCCGCTGCTGCTCACCGGATCGATCATCACGAGCACCGACCCGCTCGGCCTCATGGAAGACCTCGCCGACGAGGTGCGCGCCATTCCCGGCGTCGCCGACGTGCCGCTCGCGACCCCGAACATGGGCGCCGACACGGGCATCATCCAGGTGGTCCCCGAGGAGGGCCCGCACGCCGAGAGCACGAGCGCGCTCGTCGCAGAGCTGCGCGCCCACCACGACGAGTGGCTCGAGAAGTACGGGGTCAGTCTCGCCGTCACCGGCTTCACCGCGGTCGGCATCGACGTGTCGAACCTGCTGGGCGAGGCGCTGCTGCCCTTCGGCATCCTCGTCGTCGGCCTCTCGCTCATCCTGCTCGCCATGGTCTTCCGCTCCGTGTGGGTGCCCGTCAAGGCGACGCTCGGCTTCCTGCTCTCGGTCGGCGCGGCGTTCGGCGCCGTCGTCGCCGTGTTCCAGTGGGGCTGGTTCGGCGATCTGCTGCACGTGAACTCCACCGGCCCGGTGCTGAGCTTCATGCCGATCATCCTGATGGGCGTGCTGTTCGGCCTCGCCATGGACTACGAGGTGTTCCTCGTCTCCCGCATCCGCGAAGAGGTCGTGCACGGCGCCGACAGCACCACCGCGATCCGCCGCGGCTTCATCGGGTCGGGCCCCGTCGTCACCGCCGCCGCCCTCATCATGTTCGCCGTGTTCGCCGCGTTCGTGCCCGAGGGCGACCCGAGCATCAAGGTCATCGCGCTCGGCCTCGCCGTCGGCGTCTTCGTCGACGCGTTCATCGTGCGCATGACGCTCGTGCCCGCCGTGCTGCAACTGCTCGGCGATCGCGCCTGGCGCATGCCGCGCTGGCTCGACCGACTGCTGCCCGCGTTCGACGTCGAGGGCGAGGGCCTGGCCCGCGAGCTCGCGCACGCCGAGTGGCCGAGCGACCAGCCGGGCGCCCGCATCGCGAGCTCGGCGCTGGTGCTGCGCAGCAACCTGCGCGTGCCCGACCTGCGGGTCGCGGCGTCGCAGGCGCTGCTGCTCGACCCCGCAGACCCCGGTTCGGCGCCGCTCGCCGAGACGCTGAGCGGTCGGGGCGTCGTCAGTTCGGGCACGCTGAAGGCGGTCGACCTGCTGCTTCCCGAGCGCGCCGCATCGATCCGTGCGCGCGCCGCGTGGGCGACTCCCGATTCGCTGCGCGATGCGCTGGCGGATCGCCCGGCCCTCGTCGTGCTCGACCTGCGGGGGGCCGGTGCCGCCGCGGGCAACCTGCGCGCCGCCGAGCAGCTCGAGGCCGCGCGCTCCATGCTGAGCGCCCGGGCGGTCGAGGCCGAGCAGGGCGCCGCTCCCGCAGTCACCGTGGTGGTGCTCGGCACGGCCGACCTGGCCGCCCGCGTGCTGCCCGCAGGCACATCGCTCGTGCGCCCGGGGGAAGGTGCGCCCGAGGGCGCTCGGCCCGCAGGCGCGCCCGGATCCACCAGCGACGCATCGAGCGGCGACCCCGCCGGCACAGGCGGCCCCGCTGGTACGGCCGGCATCGGTACGGCCGGCATCGGTGCGGCCGGCGACGACGGGGAGACCGGAGCGCACATCTTCGAGGAGGCCACCCGATGAGCACCACACTGACACGACTGCGCGGCAACCGCGCCGTCACCTGGCGCACCCTGACCGGGCTGATCCTCGTGCCGCTCACCGTCGCCGGTGTGCTGCTGTGGGGCCTGTGGAACCCGACCGCGCGGCTCGACACCGTGACCGCCGCGATCGTGAACCTCGACGAGCCCGTGACCGTCGACGGACAGACGGTGCCCATGGGGCGCGTGCTCGCGGCCGAGCTGATCGGCGGCGACTTCGACACGAACTTCACCTGGGTGCTCACCGACGAGGACGATGCGGCCGCCGGGCTCGACGACGGGCGCTACGCCACCGTCATCGTGATTCCCGAGAACTTCTCGAGTGCCGCCACCTCGATGTCGCGCGGCGCCGACGAGGCCGAGACCGCGACCATCGAGGTTACGACGAGCGACCGCGGGCGGCTGCTCGATTCGGCGCTCTCGAGCATCGTGACGACGACCGCGACCGCGGTACTGAACGAGCAGCTCGGCACCCAGTTCGTCGGCTCCATCTTCGTGGGTATGAACGAGCTGGGCGCGGGCATCGGCGAGGCGGCATCGGGTGCATCCGAGCTCGCCTCCGGCACTTCCGGGCTCGCGTCGGGGGCGTCCGAGCTTGCGAGCGGCACGACCCAGCTCTCGACCGGTGCATCCGAGCTCGCGAGCGGTGTCGGCCAGCTCGCGGGCGGGGTGTCGGAACTGGCAGTCGGGGCGAACGGTCTCGTGGGCGGGGCGAACGAGCTCGCGACCGGAGCCCAGTCGGCCGCCACAGGCGGGGCTCAGCTGGCCGGCGGGGTCGAACAGTACGTCGGCGGCATCAACAGCATCATCTCGCAGGTCACGGGCGTCGGCGGCACCGTCTACGATGAGCTCGCCCGCATCGCGGCCGAGATCGAGGACGGCACGATTCCCATCTCCGACCCCGCTCTCAAGCAGCAGATTCTCGACGGCATCGGCGAGGTGCAGGCGCAGCTCGAGTCGGCCGGCAGCCAGCTCGGCGAGCTCGAGGCCGGTGGCACCGCGCTCGCGCAGGGCGTGCGCGCCTCGGCGAGCGGGCAGCAGGAGCTCGCCGACGGGCTCGCGGCCTACGCCGGCGGAGTGGCGCAGTTCTCGGGCGGAGTCAGCCAGCTCGCGGCGGGGGCCGGGGCTGCTGCGAACGGCGCCTCGCAGCTCGCAGCAGGCACCTCTTCGCTCTCCTCCGGGGCCGCGGAACTCGCCGATGGGGCGAGGCAGCTCTCGGACGGTACGATCGAGCTCGCCGATGGGCTCGCGCTCGCGGCCGACGGCATCCCCTCGTACACCGAGGAGCAGAGCGAGACGATGGCCGCGACCGCCGTGCGGCCGGTGGAATCGGTGGGGGCGAGCGACGAGCTCTTCAACGCCGCGGGCGTGCCGCTGTTCGCCGGTATCGCGCTGTGGGCCGGGGCGCTCGCCTCGGCGCTCGTCATGGCGCCGCTCTGGCGTCGCACCAGGGAGGCGGCGCGGGGCGTCGGCGCAGTGACGCTGCGCAGTGCGCTGCCCGTCGCGGGGCTCGGCGCCGTGCAGGGCGTGATCGCAGGTCTGGTGCTGCCGCTGCTGCTCGGGTACGACCTCGCGCAGGGGCTCGGCTTCTTCGCGCTCGCGCTCGTGGCTGGCGTCTCCTTCGCGCTCGTCAACCAGGGGCTGTCGGCCCTGCTCGGCGGCGTCGGGCGGTTCGTGTCGTTCGCCCTGCTCGTCGTGGCCTTCGCGATCGGAGTCATCTCGACCGCGCCCCCGCTGCTGCAGGCGATCGGTGACGCGAGTCCCGTCGGTGCGCTCTTCGGCGGCTTCCAGGCGGTTGCCATGGGCACCGCCGGCACGGGGATCGCGATCTGGTTGCTCGCGGTGTGGGCGGCGGGCGGGCTCGCGCTCACCGCGTTCGCGGTGTCGCGGGCGCGGCGCACGGTCTGAGGCGGACCTGGCTGGGCCGGCCCCGCGCCGCTGTCAGCCGGCCCCGCCGTCCTGCCTTCCGCCGCCACCTCGATTCAATGCGTCGCAAATGCCCGCCAAATCCAGTTTTGAGGGTACTTTGCGCCGCATTGTTTGAGCTCGAAGTTTGGGTTCAAAGCGGCGCCGACAGCCGCCCGGTGAACCCCCGTTGAACGATAGGTGAAGGTCGGGGCCGCAGCGGTGCCAGGCCCCCGTCGGTGGGGCAAGATAACAATATGGTCACGTCTCCGGCTCCCGTTCTGCCCGCCGAATCCGGCGATGAGGCCGGCATCGGCACGGGCTTCGTCGACCTCGGCACACCCGTCACCGGCACCGCGCTGATACGGGCGAGGCCGCAGGCCACGGCGATGCTGTTCATGAAGGCGGGAAGGCCCCACGAGCCCGTCGCGGTGCCGCAGGTGCTGCTCGGCCCGGCCGACGTGCTCGTCGAGGTCGAGTTCGCGACCGTGTGCAGCTCCGACATCCACACCTGGCAGGGTCGCCGCATCGAGCCCGCCCCGCTCGTGCTCGGCCATGAGGCGGTGGGCCGGGTCGTCGCGATCGGCGGTGTCGTGCCGGCCCTCGACGGCGTGCCTCTCGTGCCGGGCGACCGAGTGGTCTGGTCGGTCGCCGCGCACTGCGGCTCGTGCGAGCGGTGCCTGCGCGGTATCCCGCAGAAGTGCCTCACCCTGCACAAGTACGGCCACGAGCGCATCGGTCAGGGGTGGGAGCTGACCGGGGGCTTCGCCACCCACGTGCATCTGCGCGAGGGCACCTCGGTCGTACGCGTGGAGGACGACATGCCCGCCTCGGTGCTCGCCCCCGCGAGCTGCGGCACGGCCACCGCCTGGGCCGCGCTCGCAGCGGCGGGTCGCACGAGGCCGCTCGGCGGATCCACTGTGCTGATCGTCGGCGGAGGCCTGATCGGGCTCGCCGCAACCGCCATGGCGCGGGAACGCGGCGCGACGGTGATCGTCGCAGACCCCGATGAGGAGCGGCGCGACCTGGCACTGCGATTCGGCGCAGCGGCGGTGGTCGACCCGGCGGAGGGCGAGACGGCGGCAGCGGCGTTCGCGACGGCACGCTTCGCCGGACGCAGCGAGGTCGACATCGTCATCGAGACCACGGGGTCGCCGCTCGCGTTCGATACCGGCTTCGACGCCGTCGGCATCGGCGGAGTGCTCGTGCTGGCCGGGAGCGTCTTCCCGACCGAGCCGGTGCCCGTGCTGCCCGAGCGCATCGTGCGATCGCTCGTCTCCATCGTCGGTGTGCACAACTACACCCCCGAGCAGTTGCGCGACGCGGTGGGCTTCCTGCGGGAGCACTGGCACACCTATCCCTTCGAGCGGTTCGTCGGACGGGTGTACCCGCTCATCGACGTCGACTCGGCGCTCGACCGCGCCGCACTGCACCGCGAGGTGCGCGTCGGGGTGAGCCCGGCCGGCATGCGCCGCCGCTAGGGCGCGTCTCTGAATCTGGCACCTGCTGCGGTGCGCCCGAAAGCCGCGTTCGCCGCGTGGCCGTCGTCGGCCTTGCCACCGGCACAGCCTTCCTCCTCGGCCTCGCGACGACGGCTTTCGCACACATCCTCGCCAGGCACCGAATTCAGAGACGCGCCCGCGATCGCCGGTCTTCTCCTCGCAGGTTGACAGTCGTCGCCCTGTTGCCGCCG
>JBEBWI010000027.1:0-23988 GCA_040392345.1 Leucobacter soli
CGGTTCGCGGCGCGCGCGGAGCCCGGTTCGGGTGGTGTCGGGCGCCCGGTTCGGGCAGTGTCGCAGGTCAGCCCTAAGCTGGCGGCATGCGTCAATTCGACCCCTCGCAGCAGCGCGTGTTCGAGCTCGACCCGGCCCGTCACGCACGCGTGCTGGGCGCGCCCGGCAGCGGCAAGACGCTGACGCTGATCGAGGCTGCGGCGAGGCTGTTCGAACGACCCGGCTGGGGTGAGGGCTCGGTGCTGGTGCTCGCCGCGAACCGGGCGGTTTCGGCGCAGCTGCGAGCCCGCTTCGAGTCGCGCATCGGCCGCGCGATCGGGGGCGCGCCGGTGCGCACGGCGGTCTCGTTCGCGTTCTCGCTGCTGCAGCGCAGCGCAGCGCAGGCGGGAGTCGCTCCGCTGCGGCTACTGACCGGCACCGCGCACGACGAAGCGATTTCAGAGGCGGTCGAGCAGGCGCTTGCGGGCCCAGCGGCGGGGTTCGGATCGCTCGCGCCCGAGGCGATGCGGGGGCAGGCGTTCCGCGCAGAGCTGCGCGAGGTCGCCCGAGTGGTCGATGATTTCGGGCTCGATCCAGGGAGGTTGGCGGCCGAGCTGCGGGCCGGGCTCGAATCGCCCGCGGGCGACCCCGAGCTGCAGCCGAGCGTCGAACAGGCATCGCAGTGGATCGCGGCGCTCGACCTCCTCGCCGGCGTCGACGCGCGGCTCGCGCGTGCGCGCCCCGACGAACGCCCGTCGAGCGGGCTCGTGCGGGCCGCGTGCGAGGTGCTGCGCGGCGGTGCTGCGCCGCCGGATGCCGGTGTGCCGCCCGTGCCGCGGCTCGTGCTGGTCGACGACGCGCAGGAACTCGGCGAGGGAGAGCTCGCGCTGCTCGCCGCGCTCGCCTCGCGGGGCGCGCGCGTGTGGGTGTTCGGCGATCCCGACATCGCGACAGGCGCCTTTCACGGCGAACGCACGCGAGTGCTCGCCGGCTTGGGAGCCGAACTGCACCGCGCCGGCGCACCGTCCGAGGCGCGGGCCTCCACGTTCGGCGGTGCCTCAGCGCACCTGCCGGGGTCTGGGACCGGGTGCGGGCCGGGTGGGGAAGCGGAGCAGGAGGTGCTGCTTTCCACCGTGCATCGGCACGGGGCGGAGCTGCGGGGATTCCTGCGCGAGCTGAGCGCACGAGTCGGCACAGCCGGAGCGGGCCGGCAGCGTGCGGCGGCGGCCGCGTCGGAGCAGATGGAGGCGCAGACGCCGGAGCACACGTCGGCTGCGACGATCCAGTTCGCGACCGTGTCCACCCTGGCCGAACAGCTCGGGGTGCTGGCGCACCGTCTGCGCAGACGCCATCTGGGGCTCGACGAGCGCGCACCTGTCGAATGGAGCGACATGGTCGTCGTGTGCCGCAGCCGCGGCGAGGTGATGCGGGTGGCGCGAGTGCTCGCCGGGCACCAGGTACCCACCAGCGTCGCCGCGGGCGGTGTGGTACCGGGGGAGCATCAGCTGGTGCGCGAGCTGATCCGTCTGCTGCAGCACGCGCTCGGCATCGCGCCGCTCTCGCCGCGCGAGATCGTCGAGCTGCTCGGCGGCGCCGCGCTCAGGCTTGATCCGGTCGCGCTGCGGCGATTGCGCGGCGAACTGCGGCTGCAGGAGGTGCGTCGCGCGCGCGCGGTCGGCGAGACGCCGGCAACTGTCGAGGAGATCGTCGCCGACGCGTTCGCGCACCCGGGCACCCGGCCGATCGTGGACTCGCGGGGAGGCCGCGCGCTTCTCCGTCTCGGCAAACTCGCCGAGAGCGCCGGTGCAGCGCACGCGCGGGGCGCCACTGCGCGCGAGGTGCTCTGGGCCGTCTGGGAGGGCACCCGGCTCGCCGAGACGCTGCAGGCCGAAGCGCTCGAGGGGCGGGGCTCGCGCGCCGACGAGGCCCACCGGGTGCTCGACGCCGTGCTGGGCCTCTTCTTCGCGCTGCAGCGCCACGAGGAGCAGGCGAGCAGCACGCCGATCGCCGAGCTGCTCGAGGAACTGCTCTCGAGCACCGTGCCCGAGGACTCGCTCGCGGCGCGCAGCGAACGGAACGTCGTCACCGTCACGACGCCGCAGGGCACGATCGGGCGGGAGTACTCGCTCGTGTGCGTGCTCGGCCCGCAAGACGGGGCTTGGCCGAACCTGCGCGCCCGCGGCTCGCTGCTCGGCGTCACCGCGCTCGAGCGCTGGCTGCGCGGCGAAGCACCCGCGAACCCCTCGCGCCGCGACACGCTGCACGACGAGTTGCGGCTCTTCATCCACTCCTGCGCCCGCGCCCGCGACGAGCTGCTCGCCGTCGCCGTATCGGACGAGGATCACCACCCGAGCTCGTTCTTCGGGCTCGGTCGGGCCCACGCCATCTCCGAGGAACTGCCGAGCAGCCGCCTCACGCTGCGGGGCGCCGTCGCGGAGATGCGCCGCAGGGTCACCGCCGATCCACTGGATCGAGAGGCGCTCGACACACTCGTGACGCTCGCGCGGGAGGGCGCTCCCGGCGCGCACCCGAGCGAGTGGTACGGCATGCTGCCGCCCAGCACCGAGGCGCCGCTCGTCGACATCGCGGGCGACCCCGAGGCGCGGGTGCCGGTGAGCCCGTCGCACCTCGAGACCGCCGAGCGCTGCCCGCTCGACTGGGCCATTGCGAAGCTTGGGGGCGGCAGCACCGGCGTGAGCCAGGGCATCGGCACGCTGCTGCACCGCGCCCTCGAAGTCGCAGACGGCGCCGTGACCGCCGAGCAGATCGCGGCGGTGGTCGAGGCCGAGTGGGGAGGTCTGCACTTCGACGCCGACTGGGAGTCGGAGCGGAAGCGCGCCGAGGTGCGCGAGATGGCGCGGGGCGTCGCCGACTATCTCGCCGAGTTCGCGCAGTCGAACCGCGAGGTGATCGGGCGGGAAGCCCGACTGCAGATGGAGATCGGTGCCGCGCGCGTCACCGGCGTCGCCGACCGCCTCGAAGCGCGGCGGCTCGCGGACGGGCGCGTCGAGCTCTCGGTCGTCGACCTGAAGACCGGGGGCACGATGCCGAGCGCGCGCGAGCTCGGCGAGCATGCGCAACTGCAGGCCTACCAGCTCGGCGTGGTGCGCGGTGAGTTCGAGCTCGAGCTCGAACCTGACGGGTCTGATTTCGTCAACGGCGGCGCCCGGTTGCTCTATGTGCACCCGAAGGTGCGCACCACGCGCGGTTCCGACGCGGGCAGCACGTTCAGGCAGCCCACGCAGCCGCTGCTCGACGCCGAGGCCCGTGAGGCGTTCGAAGCGCGTGTGGAGCGCATCGCGGAGGTGATGGCTGCGGGCACCTTCGTCGGCCGTGTCGAGCACCACTGCAGCGACCCCCACAGCCTCGGCGGCGCGTGTCGGCTCCACATCGTGCCGGCGGTGAGCCAGGCATGAGCGAACAGCGCTTCGCGGCCGGGTCTGCGCTCGTGCCCGTGCCCGTGTTCTCCGCGCGGCGCATCGCCGAGATCATGGCGATGCCCGGCGCGACCGTGCTCGCCCCGACGTCCGAGCAGGCCGCAGTCATCGAGCACCCGCTGCCCGGCAGCACCCTGGTGATCGCGGGCGCCGGCAGCGGCAAGACCGAGACCATGGCGAACCGCGTGGTGTGGATCGTCGCGAACGGGCTCGCCCGACCCTCCGACGTGCTCGGGCTCACCTTCACGAGAAAGGCCGCCGGCGAGCTGAACGAGCGCATCGCCGGTCGGCTCACGACATTCACCGAGCGGCTCGGCGACCTTTCCGCCCGCGGTGACCTGGCCCCGCCCGAGCAGGCACGGGCCGGGGAGCTCGCCGAGATGCTCGGCGACGGGCTCGACCTGCCCGAGGTGAGCACCTACAACGCGTTCGCCTCGGGCGTGGTGCAGGAGTTCGGGTCGATCGCCGGCGTCGCCGCCACCGTCACGGTCATGGACGAGGCCACGGCCTGGCGTATCGCGCGCGACGTGGTCTGCGCGAGTACCGCCCCTGAACTCGCCGAGTCGGGCGACTCGATCGCGCAAGTCGTGAAACGGGTGCTCGAGCTCGACCACGCAGTGTCGGACAATCTCACCTCGTTCGATCGCGTCGAGCAGGTGGTCGCCGAGTTCGAACGGGTCGGTTCGCTGCCCTACGACGACCGGGCGCGAAGCGAGCACAAGCTCTACGCCGACATCGAGAAAATCCTCACGAACATGCGGGGCACGCGTACGGCAGTGCGACTCGCACGCGAATTCGCCGCGGAGAAGGAGCGGCGGGGCCTCATCGAGTTCTCCGACCAGCTCGCCCTCGCGGTCGAAACGGTGCGACGATTCCCGCGGGCGGTGCAACAGCTGCGCCAGCGCACTCCCATCGTGCTGCTCGACGAAGTGCAGGACACCTCGGTCGGGCAGACCCGGCTGCTCGCGGCCCTCTACGGCGGCGCTTCCGTGATGGCCGTCGGCGATCCGCACCAGTCGATCTACGGGTTCCGCGGCGCCTCGGCCGACAACCTGCGGTCGTTCCATCGGGACTTCGGCGAACAGGGCGACGGTCGCACGCTCAGTCTCTCGGTGAGCTGGCGCAACCCGAGCGAGGTGCTCGAAGTCGCCAATGCGCTCTCGGCACCGCTCAGCGCCGAGTCGCCGATCGAGGTGCCGAGGCTGCGTTCGAAGGAGCAGTACCTGGGCATCGCGACGGAGGAGGTTCCGGGGTCTCGACCCGCGTCGGCAGAGCGGTCGCTGCCGAGTGCTCCGCGCGTCGAATGGCGCTTCCCGGAGACCTTCGACGATGAGCTCGACGAGATCGCCGTGTGGATGCGCGAGGCGCGCGAGCAGCACCTCGTGCGCACGGGGCAGCTCCCGACGGCCGCCGTCGTCTCGCGCACCCGCAAGAGCATGCCCGCGATCTCCGCCGCGCTCGGCCGGGCCGGGGTGCCGAACCGCATCGTCGGGGTCGGCGGGTTGCTCTCGACCCCCGAGGTCACGGAGATCGTCAGTGCGCTTCGCTGTCTCTGGTACGCCGATGCCGGTTCCGACCTCATCCGCCTGCTCGCGAGCCCCAGGTTCCGGGTCGGCCCGGCCGATCTCGCGGGGCTTCGGAGTGCCGCGCGCTGGTTCTCGGAGCGCGATGTCGCGCAGCAACGGCTCAGCGAAGAGGAGCTGCGCGGCGACGGAGCGCTCTCGGACCCCGATCGCGAATTCACGCTGCTCGACGCGGTCGACGAGATCGGTGCGATGAAGCAGCTCGAGCACGCGGCGCTCGCACCGATCAGCGCAGCGGGGCGTGAACGGATTCGCGAGGCGGGGCAGGTGCTGCGCGGGTTGCGCGGGCAGGCGGGGCGCGACATTCCCGCGCTCCTGCGCGGCGTGGAATACGCCCTGCGCATCGACATCGAGCTCGAAGCCAACGAGCGCACCGGCTACGACGGCACCGCGCGAGCCCGGGCGAACATCGACGCGTTCACCGACCTCATCGAGGCGTTCCTCGTCACCGACGAGCAGGGCACGCTCGCCTCCGTGCTCGCCTGGCTCGAACGGCTCGCCGAACTCGACCAGGCGGCCGAGCACGTGCCGGAACCCGAACCCGGCACCGTCCAACTCATCACCGTGCACGGCGCGAAGGGCCTCGAATGGGATCTGGTGGCGATCCCGCGCCTCGTCGAAGACGAGTTCCCGGGGAAGCCCCGGGAGGGGCTCGGCTGGCTGCGCGCCGGGCAGCTGCCCGACGAGCTGCGAGGCGATGTCGCAGCGCGGCCCAAGCTCGACTGGCGCATCGCCACGACGCAGGCCGAGCTGCGCGAGCGGATCGGAGGGTACACCCGCACCGTCAAGGGGGAGAGAGTGCCGGTGCTCGGCTACTCCGATGCCCTCGCCGACGGGCATCGCGCCGAGGAGCGCCGGCTCGCCTACGTCGCCGCCACCCGTGCGGCATCTCGGCTCCTGCTTACCGGCTCCTTCTGGGGCGACACCAAGACCCCGCGCGGGCCCTCGGTGTTCCTCACGGATCTCGTCGAGGTGGGCGTCATCACCGGGCTGCCGCTCGAGAGCGCACACGATGAGAACCCGCTCGATCGACCCGAGCGCACCGTCCGGTGGCCGCTCGATCCGCTCGGTCGACGGGCCGACTCGGTGCTCGCCGCCGCCGCAGCCGTGGAGCGGGAGCTCGGTGACGCCGCAGACGTCGCGCGGCGTGTGGACCCCGTCGCCGAACTGCTCCTCGCCGAGCGGCGTGCGGCGACGACACCGGGGGGTGCGGCGCCCGGAGGCGCCGCGACCGACATCGCCACGAGTCTGCCGGAGCGCATCACCGCATCCACGTACCACGAGTTCATCGAGGACCCAGTATCGGCGGAACGTCGCAGGCTCAGGCCGCTGCCGGGTCGGCCCTACCGACGCACTCGGGTCGGCAACCTGTTCCACGAATGGGTCGAGCGGCGCGCCACCACCGCGCGCGGCACCGCCGTGATGCTCGCCGGGCTCGACGGCGACTTCGAAGACCCGCTCGGCGCCGACGCTCGAGGCGAGTTCGACGACACTCCCGAGCTGCAGCCGCTCATCGAGAATTTCGAGCAGTCGCGGTGGGCCGATCGTCTCCCGATCGCGGTCGAACTCGAAGTCACCCTCCCGTTCGCCGGCCGCCAACTGGTGTGCAAGCTCGACGCCGTCTACCGCGAAGGAGCGGAGGGCTCCGACTCGGCGACGTACGAGGTCGTCGACTGGAAGTCGGGCCGTCCGCCCCGCACCGATGAAGAGCGCCGCACACGCTTCCTGCAGCTCGAGATCTACCGCCACGCCTACGCCCGATGGGCGGGCATCGACCCCGAACGCATCGGCGTGAGCCTGTTCTACGTCGCCGAAGCTGAGGAGCTGCGCAGCGAGGCCGGGTCGACGTTCGCTGAACTCGAAGACCTCTGGTGGGAGGCCGCGGGGTCGCTGTGACCGGACGCGACATCGCCCGACGGCCGTTCCCGCCCGACGGCGCCCGCTATCGCTCGAGCGGGTCGATCGGCTCAGTCGGCTGCTCGGCCGCGGCGGCCGTCTCCGTGTCGGCGGTCGCTTCCGAGGCAACATCGGTATCCGTATCGCCGGTCTCGATGAAGTCGCCGTCGACGCCGAACATGCGATCCTCGTCGAGCGCCTCGTACTCCGCGGTCTCGGAGCGCGGGTCGCTCACCACGTCCGGAACCTCGTCGAGCAGTCGCTCGACCTCGACGCCCGACAGCGTGCTGCGGGTCGGCACGGGGCTGCCCAGATGACCGAGGCGATCCACCAGCGTGTCGAGCATCGAGACCGCATCGTCGATGACGCTCGAATCGTGCGTGTCCACGCCGTGCAGCAACCACTTCGCCACCTCGAGCTGGTGGAAGAAGTGAGCGCGAGCGCGCAGCTCGCGCAACCCGCCGACACCGCGCAGCGTCGAATACCGCGCCAGCACCGTGTCGAGCGTCTCCGTGCCCGAGGCGAGCAGCCACGAGAGGTCGCCTGCGGGGTCGCCGACCGCGAGCGCATCCCAGCCCAGCACACCGACCACGCGGTCGTCCTCGACCAGCAGCTGATCGGCCTGCATGGAGCCGTGCACCACCGTCGTCT
The DNA here is from genome assembly GCA_040392345.1 of Leucobacter soli. GTDB lineage: Bacteria > Actinomycetota > Actinomycetes > Actinomycetales > Microbacteriaceae > Leucobacter > Leucobacter soli_B. The sequence continues at coordinate 7,547 of JBEBWI010000027.1, forward strand.
CGAAATCCCACAGCGCAGCCGAGCCGAGCACCTCGAGCCAGCGCTGGTGCACCGTCTCCGGCAGCAGGTGGGTCGCGGTCGCGCGATCCACCAGTCGGGCCGCCTGCACCCGCACCTCCTCCGCGGTGCGCACCGGCAGGCCGCCCTGCTGCACGAGGGGCGTGGGCAGGGAGTGGATCGCCGCGATCGCCTCGGCGACCGGTTGCAGCAGCAGCGCATCGGCCGCGATGTCCTCGGCGTTCACGCGCCCGCCGGGCAGGAACGTCGTGACCACCGCGCGGCTGTCGCCGGCACGGGTGAGCCCGAGCGTCTCGGGCACCGCGAACGGAAGCGCGTCTCGCGCGCCCGCGGCGAGCGCCGCGAGCCCGAGCAGCTCGGCCGACTGCTGCACTTCCGCAGTCGGGGTGCGCGGCACCCTCACGATGAGCTCGCCCCCGTCTGTCACGAGCACCGCCGAGCTGAAGTCTCCGGTGCCGTCGTGCGTGTGGGCGCGAGTTCCGAGCACGTTCAATCCGCTCACTGCCGAGGTAGCGAGCGCGGCTAAGGTTAGAGGGGTGCTGGCCATGCACACAGCGTATGCAGGGGTGCGGCGAGGCAGCGGATGCCACGCGCAGGGGCCGCGACCTCGTGGTCAGTTTCGCGGGGAGTTCTGCGGGCGCCTCTGCAGGGAGCCGCTCAGGGCCATCGCGCAGGCACCCGCGGCGACAATTTCACAGGTATTCGCACAGCACATTCGCACAGACTTTTGCGCAGCGATTCGCGCGGCACGGTGAGGAGCAGAACATGACGACCCAGGCAGGCCCGCCGCTCGGAGGCGGCGAGTTCGATCGCGACGCGGCGACGCGGCTCAGCGACGCCGCACTCGATGCCGCGTGGGCCGAGCCGGGCGCGCGAGTGCTGCGCGTGCGCGGCGGCCTGGTGGCGCTCGGCGCGGGCTCGGGCGGCAGCGGCGCGGCGGCACTCGACCTCGCGGTGGTGCGCGGTGCGCGCGGCGAGGCGCACCTGTACCTCGGGCGCGTGGCCGGTCGACCCGTGTTCGCGATGGTGGATCAGGAGGGGCGCGACTCCGGGTATGCGGAGCCGGTCGGAGGCTGGCAGCACCCGTTCGAGTTCGGCTCGTCGCTCGCTGCCGCCGAGCGCGAGCTCATGACGGTGGCGCTCGCGCTCGCCAACTGGCATGCGAGTTCGGGCTTCTCGCCGCGCGACGGCGGGCCGACCGAGGCGCGCTGGGGCGGCTGGGCCCGCCACGACGCGCATGGCGGCGAGCACTTCCCGCGCACGGACGCCGCCGTGATCGTGCTCGTCGAGCACGAAGATCGGCTGCTGCTCGGCTCGAACGTGCTCTGGGAATCGGGGCGCTTCTCGCTGCTCGCCGGGTTCGTCGAAGCGGGGGAGTCGGCCGAGCAGACCGTCGTGCGCGAGGTCTACGAGGAGGCCGGCGTGCGGGTCGAGGGCGTGCGCTACGTCGCATCGCAGCCGTGGCCGTTCCCGCGTTCCCTCATGCTCGGCTTCCGCGCCCGGCTCGCGGGCGGAGCCGACCCCGCGCGTCTGTCGCCCGACCCCGACGAGATCGCCGAGCTGCGCTGGTTCACCCGCGAAGAGCTGCGCAACCCGGCTCCCGGCATCGTGCTGCCCATGTCGCTCTCGATCGCCCGCTGGCTGATCGATCTGTGGGTCGCCGAGGGCGACGGTGCTGATCGTGCCGATGGCAGCAGCACCGGCTCCGTCGCGGGCAACGCGGACGCGGGCGATGGCGGAGGGGCCGCGTGACCGATCTGCTCGCGGGTCTCGACCCCGAACAGCGCGCGATCGCCGAATGCCTGCGCGGCCCGGTCTCGGTGCTCGCGGGCGCAGGTACCGGCAAGACCCGCACGATCACCCACCGCATCGCGCACGGGGTGCAGTCGGGCGTCTACGCCCCCGACCGGGTGCTCGCAGTGACCTTCACCCGCAAGGCCGCGGGCGAGATGCAGGGGCGCCTGCGGGCGCTCGGCGCCGGCGGGGTGCGGGCGCAGACCTTCCACGGTGCGGCGCTCGCGCAGCTCGGCTACTTCTGGCCGCAGCTCGTCGGCGGCCCCGCGCCGAAGGTGCTGGGGGGCAAGATCTCGACGGTCTCGCAGACGGTCGAGTCGATGGGCATGCGGCTGCCCTCCGAGACGCTGCGCGACATCGCGGCCGAGATCGAGTGGCGCAAGGTCTCGATGCTCGGGCTCGAGAGCTACGCCGCCAGACTCGCCGCCGAGGAGCAGGGACGCCCCGTGCCCACCGGTGTCACGGCGGAGCAGTTGGTGGCGATCCACGAGCGATACGGCCAGCTGCTGAACGAGCGGCGTCAGATCGACTTCGAAGACGTGCTCATCCTGATGACGGGCATGCTCGAGAGCGAGCCCCGGGCGGCCACGCAGGTGCGGGAGCGCTACCGCTTCTTCACCGTCGACGAATACCAGGACGTGTCACCGCTGCAGCACGCGCTGCTGCGCGTGTGGCTCGGGGAGCGCGAGGACGTGTGCGTTGTCGGCGACGCCAGCCAGACCATCTACAGCTTCGCCGGCGCCTCGAGCTCGTACCTGCTGCGTTTCGGCCGCGAGCATCCGAGTGTTCGAGAGTTCCGGCTCGAACGCAACTACCGTTCGGTGCCGGCTGTGGTGCGCGTCGCGAACCGGCTCATGCGCGATCAACCGGGCGCGCTCACGCTGAAGCCGCAGCGCGAGCAGGCGGGGGAGGCCGCGCCGCCGACCGTCGAATGGTTCGCGAACGAGCGCGACGAGGCCGAGGCCGTCGCCCATTCGATCCGGGCGAGTATCGCCGCCGGCACCCCGGCGAGCGAGATCGCCGTACTCTACCGCACGAACGCCCAGTCGGCGGGCGTCGAAACCGAACTCGAACGGCTCGGCATCGATGCCCGCGTGCACGGGGCCCAGCGCTTCTTCGACCGGGCCGATGTGCGGCAGGCGGTCATGCTGATTCGCGGGCAGGCGAAGGTGCACGACCCGAGGCCGCTGTTCCAGGTGATCAGCGATGTGCTGCGCTCGTGCGGGTGGAGCACGAACCCGCCGGAGGGCGCCGCAGGTCGTGAACGCTGGCAGGCGCTCAACGGCATTCTCACGCTCGTCGACGAGCAGGCGCCCGGCACCACGGTGCAGCAGTTCAGCGAGGAGCTGCTCGCACGGCAGCGGGCGCACCACGAGCCGACGCTCGACGCGGTGACGCTGAGCGCGGTGCACGCGGCGAAGGGCCTCGAATGGTCGCTCGTGCACCTGATCGGCATGAGCGAGGGCCTGATGCCCATCGCCTTCGCCGAGGGCGAGGAAGCGATCGACGAGGAGCGGCGGCTCGCCTACGTCGCGTTCACCCGTGCCCGGGACGCGCTGCGCATCTCGGGCAGCGCCGGCGGCGGGCGTACACGACGGCATCCGTCGCGCTTCATCGCGGAGGCCGGCCTCACCATCGCGAGCTGACGCCTCGCATCGCGCTTCCCAGCCGCTGCAGCTCGCAGCCGCATTCGGGGTGCGCGGTCACGGTCTCGGAGCCGATCTCGGGCATCGGCAACCCGCCGCGCACCTCCGCCCGCAGCCGCAGCCGCCGCGGCCACTCCGCACCCGCCATCCAGTGGTGGATCACGCCCATCGCCATAGCGGCCGCCATCTCCGCGCACGCGGGAGTCTCGCTCGAGGGCGTCGACCCCGGCAGCTGTGCGGCCAGGGTGGGGAGGCTCGGGTCTGCGTCGGTGTCGTGCAGCGTGACGCAGACGGTGCAGGGCCCGCCGCCCGGCAGCAGGAGCGGGCCGACCCGTACGCTGCGGTCCGAGAATCGCACCAGGAGGTGCGGGATCTCGCGCTCGACGAGCAGCTCGGTGGTGCGCGGGGGAAGGAGGAATCGCTCGATCACGATCACGAGGTCGGGAGGAGGAGACGGGTCGGTGGGGTGGGGTTCGGGGCTTCTTCCGTCGGGGTAGCGCTCAGCCGGGTGCCGGAGTTCGACCCCGGGGTCCCAATGAGTCACCTCGTGCCCTGCGCGCTCGCTCGCCGCGCGCAGAATCGTCGCGGCGTCGCCGCGTCCGTGCACGGCGACGCGCATCCGTGCGGCCGTTGCCGTCTCGGCTCCCTCGATTCCCGCTGCCGCGATTCCCGCTGCCGCGATTTCCGCTGCCGCGGCCTCCGCTTCCTCCGCGGCGCACGAGATCAGCACCGGTGCGAGCCGCTCCACCAGTGCGCGCCGTTCGACTGCGCTCGCGCCGACATGCTGGGCGACCCGGTTGAGCGTTCCGAACGGCACTCCGGCGCGGAGCGCGTCGAGGAGCCGTTGGGTCGCAGCGCTCGGCGAGGGGATGCGCACCTCGGCCCGGTCGAACCCCAGCCTCAGCGTGTCGGGGCCCTCCCAGCACAGCGGCAGCGCCGGGTCGACGCGGGTGAGGCTCGGTGCCGGTCCCGACCAGGCGGGGTGGCGCGTGACCCGCGGGTCCGCGTCTTGCGCGTCCTGCCCGAGGTCATGCGCAGCCCGCCCGGGTGAGAAGCGGTAGAGCGACGTGCGGCGGGGCGAGGTCTGGCGGTTCATACGCACAGCATGCACCGGGCGAAGGCCCCGAACTGGGTTATGCACAGACCCGGCGGCGATTCGGCCCGCACGAGGTCGAGCGAGTCGCTGTGAGCGGCGATCCACCCGCTCGTGAGGCGTGTCGAAGCGGACTGCGCAGGAGCCTAGACCGCCGGCGGCGACTCCTGGTCGTCGGTGCCCGCGTCGTCGGTGCCCGCGCCGTTGGAACTCGCACTGTCGGAATTCGGCTTCTCCGAGCCGGGCATGCCGGCATCGAGCAGTTTCGCGAGCTCGCGGTCGAACTCATCGGGCTCGGCGGTGGTCGGCTCGGCGCCTGCGAGGCCGAGCCGCTCGAGCAGGCGTGCCGGATGGTCGAGTTCCTCGCTCGTGGGCAGCAGATCGGGGTGCCCCCACAGATCGTCGCGGGCGCCCGTGCCGCCCCGCTCGGCGACGAGGCGCCACAGCGCTGCGGCCTCGCGCAACCGGCGGGGTCGCAGTTCGAGCCCCACGAGCGTGCCGAACGCGTGCTCGGCAGGCCCGCCGACGGCTCGCCGTCGACGCACCATCTCGGCGATCGCGTCGGCGCCCGGCAGCCGAGACACTGCGTCGGCCGTGACCACGTCTACCCAGCCCTCGATGAGGGCGAGCATCGTCTCGAGACGGGTGTGCGCTGCCTCCTGCTCTGGGGTCTTCGGCGGAATCAGGGCACCGCTCGACACCAACTGCTGGATCTGCGCGGTATCGGCCGGATCGATGTCACGCGCGATCTCTTCGAGATGATGCGTGTCGATGCGCATGCCCCGCGCGTAGTCGGTGATCGCGGTGACGAGGTGCAGGCGCAGCCACTTCGTGTGCCGGAAGAGTCGCGCGTGCGTGAGCTCGCGCACCGCGAGGTAGAGCGTCACCGCCTCGGAATCCTGCTCGAGGCCCTCCGCGAACGAGGCGACCCCGCTCGGCAGCAGCACGCCGCCCTCTCGGCCCGGCCCCGAGAAGAGCGGGATGCCGACGTCGCCGCCCGCGGCGACCTCGTGCGAGAGCTTGCCCACGATCTGGCCGAGCTGGGTGGCGAAGAGCGCCCCGCCCACGCTGCGCAGCATCGGACCGAAGCTGCTCGCGGCACCGGCCATCTGCTCGGGCAGCTGGGTCGAGAGCGCATCGGTGAGCGCACGTGCGATGGAGTCCGCCACGGGCTCGGCCAGGCTGATCCACGTGTCCACCGTCTGCTGCACCCACTCGATGCGGGTGATCGCCCGCGGCGCGTCGGGCGCCTGCCCCACGTCGGTCACCTCGTCGAGCCAGAGCGATGCGACGGGGAAGGCCCGCAGCACGGCGGCGGAATCGACCGCGGGCGATCCACTGCTCGCGATCTCGATCGCCGTGCGCCTCGCGATCGACCAGTCGATGCCGTCGGTGGGGTTCTGCATCGCCTGCTGCATCGCGGCGAAGAGGCCCTGCATGGCGCCGGCATCGGCGGGCAGCCCCGCGGCCTTCGCGAACGCGGCGGCGTCGAACTGCGCGCCGAGACCGTCGGCGCCCGCGTTGCCCGCGGCACCCGCGCCGCCGGCGAGCAGCTCGCGCAGCATGCGCTGCAACTCGTTCAACGCATCGTCGTCGCCGGCCCCCGGCATGCCGTTTCGATCTTCCGCGCCCATGGTGATCTCCTCCGCTGTTCGAAATCAACGCTACGGCAACAACTCAAGATTCTGCTGCTAGATTGAGGCGACTCGGCAGCTTCGGTTGCGCTCACTGCGAACAGCTCGAACCGAGTAGCAGCGAACGAAGGCAGCCTGTGACCCGACTCTCAGAACGCACCGCAGACGGTCGTGTTCACAGATGGTGGATCGCGGTCGCCGCCCTCGCCCTTGCCGTGCTTCTGGCCGCCGCGATCCCATCCCCGTACGCGATCGAACGCCCGGGCCCGGTGGTCGACGCGTTCGGCAGCATCGAGACCGAAGACGGGGAGACCCCCGTCATCAGCATCGAGGGCACCCGCACCTACCCGACGAGCGGCGAGATCAACGTGCTCAGCGTCAGCATCAGCGGCACCCCCGAACGGCCGGCGAACTGGCTGAAGCTCGGCCTGAGCCTCTTCACCCCGTCGGAGACGATCGTGCCGCTGTCGATGCTGTTCCCCGAGGGGGTGACCTCCGAGGAGCGCGCGGCGCTCAACGAGGCACTGATGGAGTCGTCGCAGACGCAGGCGACCGCGGCGGCGCTCGGGCTGCTCGGCGAGCCGATATCGGGGGAGCTGTACATCGCGGCGATCAGCGAAGGGGGACCCGCCGACGGCGTGCTGCGGGTCGACGACCGCGTCGTCACCGCCGGGGGAGCGCCCGTCGAAGCCATCGGCGACCTGCGCGCCGCGCTCGCCGAGGCCGGTGACGGCGGCGCGGTGGTGCTCGGTATCGAACGCGACGGGCGGCCGCTCGACGTCACCGTGCACCCGACCATCTCGGGCACGGAGGGGGTGCCGCTCATCGGCGTCTCGGTCGTCACCGAGCTCGAGTTCCCGTTCGACGTCGAGATTCAACTCGACCGCATCGGCGGGCCGAGCGCCGGGCTGACCTTCGCGCTCGCACTCTACGACATGCTCACCCCCTCGGAACTCACCGGCGGGCTGAGCATCAGCACTACCGGCACCATCGACGATCGCGGCCATGTGGGTGCCATCGGCGGGATCGAGCAGAAGCTCTGGGGAGCAGCCGGAAGCGATACCGACCTGTTCCTGTTCCCGATGGAGAACTGCGTCGACATGCCCGAGTCGATACCCGGCGGCATCGCGGTGGCGCCGGTCGAGACGCTGGAAGAGGCGATCGCGGCCATCGAGACCGTGGTGAGCGGCGGCACGCCCGCGGGCATCGAACGCTGCACGGCGGGGGCAGAGTAACCGATCGGGGCCACCGCGATCCACCGGGTGCGCTGCGATCTGCCGCCGCCCAGAGCTTTGTCAGTGGCGGCCTATAGGGTTGATGCGACGCTGATCTTGCGAACCGACAGGAAGACTCGACGTGACCGACCAGACCAATGGTGCCTCGCCGGCCCGCACTCGCCGCATTTCCCCCATCGCCGTCACGGTGGTGCTGGTGGTGGTGCTCATACTCGGGTTCCTCGCAGCCGCCTCCGTGATCGGGGAGCTGCTCTGGTACGACCAGCTCGGGTTCCTGCCGGTGCTCACCACTCAGTGGATCGCGGCGGGCGTCATGTTCCTCATCGGTTTCGTGGCGATGGCGGTGCCGGTGTTCCTCGCGATCGACATCGCGTACCGCAAGCGGCCCGTGTATGCGCGCCTCACCGCCCAGCTCGACCGCTACCAGGAGCTCGTCGAACCGCTGCGGCGCGTGATCAAGTGGCTGCTGCCGGCCGTGATCGGGCTGTTCGCCGGACTTGCGACCGGAACCCAGTGGCAGCAGGCGCTGCTCTGGTTGAATTCGACGCCCACCGGTGAGACCGACGCCGAGTTCGGCCTCGACATCTCCTTCTTCCTCTTCGACCTGCCGATGCTGCAGAGCATCGTCGCGTTCGCCTCGGCGGTCGTGCTGATCAGCCTGATCGCGGGCGTCGCGACGAGCTATCTCTACGGCGGCATCTCGTTCTCCGGGCGCGACGTGCGCGTCTCGAAGGCGACGCGCATTCAGGCCGCCGTGCTCGCTGCGCTCTACCTGCTGCTGCAGGGCGTGAGTCTGTGGCTCGATCAGTACCTGACACTCACCGACGATTCGGGCCTGTTCACGGGCGCGACCTTCGCGGGCGTGCACGCCGTGATCCCGGGCAAGCAGATTCTCGCGGGCATCGCGGCGCTCGTGGCGATCCTGTTCCTCGTCACCGCGTTCACCGGCAAATGGCGCCTTCCCGTCATCGGTACCGTGCTGCTGCTCGTCTCCAGCATCGTGCTCGGCATGGGCTACCCGTGGGCGGTGCAGCAGTTCCAGGTCACCCCCGATGAGAAGAGTCTCGAGAGCGACTACCTGACCCGCAACATCGAGGCGACGCGCGCCGCCTACGGCATCGACGAGGTCGAAGTCGAACGCTACGACGCGGTGACCACTGCAGAGCCGGGGGCGCTGCGCGACGACGCCGTCGCCACCGCGAACATCCGCATCATCGACCCCGAGGTCGTGTCGGCGACGTTCTCGCAGCTCGAGCAGAGCCGGCAGTACTACCAGTTCCCCGACTCGCTGAGCGTCGATCGCTACCACATCGACGGCGAGGTGGTCGACACGGTCTCCGCTATCCGCGACATCAACATCGATGGCCAAAGCGGCTGGTACAACCGCACCCTGGTCTACACCCACGGCTACGGCCTGGTCGCCGCCTACGGCAACCAGCGCTCGGCCGGCGGCGAGCCCGTCTTCCTCGAGAGCGGCATCCCGACGAGCGGGCGCCTCGGCGAGTTCGAGCCGCGTGTGTACTTCGGCATGTACTCGCCCGAGTACTCGATCGTGGGCGGCGAACGAGAGCGCCCGATCGAGCTCGACTACCCGGCCGACGAGGGGTCGTCGACGGCGACCGTGTCGGAGGACGTGGCGGTCGTCGAGGACGAGGCGGCCGACGAGGCAGCTGCCGACGCCGGCAACACCGCGGCCGAAGAGGTCGCGGCAGAGGACGAGGGCGCGGAGCTCGTGACCGAGGGCGAGACCGAAGAGGTCGTCGACGCGGGTCGTCAGAACCTCACCACCTTCACGGGCGACGGCGGGCCCACGCTCGGCAACATCTTCACCAAGCTCATCTACGCGCTGAAGTTCCAGGACATGGAGGTGCTGCTCTCGAGCGCCGTGGTGGAGGATTCGCAGATCCTCTACGATCGCAACCCGGTCGACCGCGTGCAGAAGGTCGCGCCCTACCTGACCATCGATTCGTCGCCGTACGCCTCGGTCGTCGACGGCCGCGTCGTATGGATCATCGACGGTTACACCACTTCCGCCGACTACCCGTACTCCGATGTGAACGATTTCAACGCGCTCACGGTCGATTCGGACAACCCTCGCACCACCGCACTGATCAAGCCGGTCAACTACATCCGCAACTCGGTGAAGGCCACGGTCGACGCCTACGACGGATCGGTCAACCTGTACGCGTGGGACACGGAGGATCCGCTGCTGCAGGCCTGGGGCAGCATCTTCCCCAACACGTTGAAGCCGGTGGAGGAGATGAGCGGCGACCTGCTCAGTCACGTCCGGTACCCGAGCGACCTGTTCAAGGTGCAGCGCGAGGTGCTGTCGACCTACCACGTGACCGACGCAGGCGCCTTCTACTCGGAGGAGGACGCCTGGCGCACCCCCAACGACCCGGTCTCGAGTTCGACCGGCACCGCCGATGCGCTGCGTCAGCCGCCCTACTACCTGACGCTGTCGGCCGGTAGCGGTGCAGACCCGAACTTCTCGATCTACTCCACCTACATCCCCGCGGCCGAGGGCTCGGGGCAGCGAGACATCCTCACCGGCTATCTCGCGGCGAACGCGAACGCGGGCGACGAGAACGGCAAGATCTCCGACGGCTACGGCACGCTGAAGCTGCTGACGCTGCCCAAGGGCAACACGGTGCCCGGCCCCGGCCAGGTGCAGAACAGCTTCACCACCGACTCCCAGGTGTCGAATCTGCTGAACATTCTGCGCCAGGGTGAGAGCCAGGTCATCAGCGGCAACCTGCTGACGCTGCCGCTCGGCGGCGGTCTGCTCTACGTGCAGCCGGTCTACGTGCAGGCGTCGTCGGGCACCAGCTTCCCGATCCTGCAGAAGGTACTCGTCTCCTTCGGCGATCAGATCGCCTTCGAAGACACGCTGGATCAGGCGCTCGACGCTCTCTTCGGCGGCAACTCGGGTGCGAGCGCCGGCGACGGCGACGTGCCGCTCGACGGTTCGGGCAGCACGGAGGGCGACGAAGCGGATGGCACCGACGGTTCGGATACCCCGGCATCCGCGACGCAGTCGGCTGACATGCAGGCGGCGCTGAAGGCGATGCAGCAGGCGATCGCCGATCGCGACCAGGCGATGAAGGACGGCGACTGGACCGCGTACGGCGAGGCGGATGAGCGGCTGCGGGCGGCGCTCGAGCAGGCGATCCGCGCGGAGTAATCGCACGGTCTCGCCGCGCCGGCCCGCACGCTTGTCGAGAGCGTGCGGGCCTGCGCGTATGAGGCGTACGCTGGAGCGCAGGGAGAGCGGGTGAACTCGGGAGGATCCGTGGACCGTGCCGACGCAATGGTGGAGCGGGCCATTGCGTCTGCCCTGGGCGGCACGCCGACGGTGCTCGATATCGAGGGGCATGCGGGCTTCGGGAAGAGCCATCTGATCCGGAGCATTGCCGCCTCCTTCCCCGGCGAGCAGGTGCTGCGGGCCACCGCGTATGAAGACACGCAGAACGATGCGCTCGGTGTGCTGCGTCAGCTCGGCACCGACGTGCTCGGTGTGGGGCACAACGCGCTGAGCGCGTCTCAGGCGCTCATGCGCGCCATCGATGCCTGTGATCGGAGTGCGCCCGTGCTGCTGATCGTCGACGATCTGCACTGGGCTGATCCTGAGTCTTTGGATGCGCTCGGCGTTCTCATGGAACGCATGGCCGGGGACCGGCTGCTGCTCGTCGTCGCGCATAGGCCGACCGGGTCTCGTCACGCTCGATGGGTCTCCCGGCTGCACCATCTTCCGTCGGTGCTTCGCATCGTGAAGGATGGGCTCGGCGAGGTCGAGGTGGCCGACTTCGTGCGGGCCCGTTTCGGGGAGTCGCCCGGGGTCACCACTGAGCTGATCCGGGCGCTGCGCGATCATACGAGCGGCAGCCCGCTGTTCCTGCGCTCGTTGCTGCACGAGTACGGGGCCGACGATCTGCGGGTGATGGCCAGGAGAAACGAGTTGCCGGCGACGCGCGAACTGATCGTCTCCATGGGGGAGCGGCTCACGCGACTGAACCCCGCTGCGGTGGCCGCGCTGAGCGCTATCGCCGTGATCGGGGGTGGCGGCGCAGACGAGTTCACGCTGCGCGCCGTGGCCGATCTGCCCGATGTCGCTGCGGCGCTCGAGGTGCTCACCGAGGATCAGCTCGTCGTGGTTGACCGCACGGAGTCGACCGCGCGCACCCGCATCTTCCACGGCGTGGTGCAGGCAGCGGTCTACGAGAACATCCCGCCCGCCACACGCGATCGCATGCACGCCGCCGCCGCCGCCCGACTCGGGTTGCCCGAGGAGCGGCTCCGGCATCGGGTTGCTGCGGCTCATCGGGCCGATGACGGTCTCGCCGCAGATCTCGCGGCGTTCGCCGATGCGCTGCACCAGAGCGGCCGCTATCGCGAAGCGGCCCGGTTGCGCCGTGAGGCTGCCCGCTGCAGCTCGGCGGTGGAGAATGCGGCGGTGCACCTCCGCGAGGCCGATGTCGAATCGATCTTGGCACTCGACTTCGACGAACTCAGCTTCGATGAGCACGCGGTGCCCGTTGAGCCAGCCGAACGCTACATCACCGGGCTGTCGATGGCGGCACAGAAGCGATTCGTAGCGGCCAGCGACCGCCTCGGCACCCTCACCGACGATGAACTCGACTCGTTCGATTCGGTCACCGCCTATCGCGCCAGAGTGTTGCGCGCATGGTCGCTGGTCGCGGCGGGGCGCTCACCGCACGCGGCGCTGCGCGACCTCGCTGCTGCTGCCGCGCTGCCCCGCCACGACCCCGCAGTGCGCGGTTTCGCCTCTATGGCGCAAGGGCAGGCCGAGCAGCGCACCGTGCCGCTCGGAGCGGGCATGTCGCTCTCGACGCTCCTCGCAGCGGATCGCGCCCAGCTGATGTCCGGTCCGCAGGGTGCCGCCGCTCTGGCCTGGCGCGGAGCAGTGCTCGCGCTCACCGGAATGGCGCAGGAAGCGATTGGCGACCTCGGTCTCGTCACCTCGCGATTCAGCAGCGGCCAGATGGATTTCGGCGACGGTCTCTTCCATGGGCTACAGGGGTTCTCGCATTTCATCAATGGTGAGTGGCCCCGGGCCGCGATGATGATCGATCTCTCGCGTGCAGCCCGGAGCCGCTACGCCGCGCCGTTGACCACATCGATCGCCCCGCTCGCACGCGTGGTTGCCGGCGATGCCGAAGGTGCCAGGGCGGAGCTCCTCGAGGCGCGGCGCCTGCGAATCGAGGGGCCGCACCCGGCTGCGGTGCACGCGGGTGACATCGTTGAAATACTGACGCTCTGGTTCCTCGGCGAAGCGGGCGAACAGGCGGGCTGGCTCGACGGCAGAGTGCGGGATCTCGGGGATCCTGAGGAATGGGCAGACGAGCAGGTGCCGCATCTCTGGTACGTGGCCCAGACCATCGGTGCCCAGTGGGCCGGCCGACCAGAGAGCGGGAGTCGCTGGATCGGTCTGCTGCGAGCTGCCGAACCCACGCCCTGGTCGGTCGAGGTCGTCGAGTGGTTGACGACACGCGTTGATCCTTCGGAGAACTCGGTTGCCCGGTTGCGCCGTCTCGCCGACCGAGGTCTCACCCAGATGCCCACCCTGACCGCACTGCTGAGGTACGACGCGGCTCGCACGGCGCCGGCAGACTCAACGCGACTGCGCTCCGTAACCTCCGGCCTCATCGAACTCGGCGCAGAGCAACTGGCATTCCGGTTAGCCGGGTGCACTTCGGCGGGGGAACGCGAGGAAATCGTACGTCCGGTACTCGCGGCACTCAGCGACCGTGAACGCGAGGTGGCGGCGCTGGTGCTCGAAGGTCTCAGCTATGCGCAGGTCGCCCGAGAACTCTTCATCACCCGCTCCACCGTGTCCTTCCACCTCTCGCGAATCTACGCGAAGACCGGCACAAGTTCGCGGCACGAGTTCACTCAGCTGGCCCGTAGCCTCGCAGTCTGACCTTCTCCCGGCGGCCTTCGCGACGTAATCCATGCTGCCTCGACTGCGAGCGACCCGAGGGACTGTGCATTCTGCACAGTCGCGCCCGACGCACCGCTCGTGAAACTAGGAGAAACGCACTCAGGTTTGGAGGCCTCGTATGTCTGACCAGAACGACTCGTTCGATAATCCACTCGCTCGCAAGCGTCCCCTCGGCGGGTCGACGGGCGTCGTGATCGCCTCGATCGTGCCGCTGCTCTCTCTCGCGCTCTTCCTGGGCTTCGGCTTCGGCGGCGGCTGGTCGTGGAGCTGGGTCTTCTTCCTTCTCATTCCGATCAGCGGTGTCGTCGTCTATGGTCTCGGCGGGCGGCCGAAGCGATGAGGGCGCATGCTTCGGGCGCAATGCGGTTCTCTGCAAATCCCGACTACGATTTCGTGATCCGCACCGTCATCGGCCACACCGTCGCCGGCGCCGCTGAGATCGGAGAGGTGCTCGCCGCGACTGCGCACGTGGCGCAGCACGATCACCAGGCCTGGTTTGCGGCGTGGGACGGGCTCGCGGAACGGGTGGCCAGCCAGGGTGAGGCGGCGGCCGCAGCGGGCCACCGGTACAGCGCGTCCCAGGCATACCTGCGTGCGGCAGTATACTCCGGCATCGCCGTAGACGCCATGAGTGCACTCGCAGAGTCCGATGACCTGGCTTCCGTCACCGGGGTGTTCCGGCGGCATCGGGCCGCCTGGGAGGCGTTCGTGGCGCTCGGCCCCGCACGTGCGGAGCGCATGGACATTCCGTTCGAGCTGGGGTCGCTCTCGGGCTACCTGTTCCGCCCCGCGCAGGAGCGTGCAACCGGGGCGACGCTCGTTGCGGTCAACGGCAGCGACGGTTCGCTTGCGAGCCTCTGGGCGACGTGCGCCCAACCGGCACTCGCGCGCGGGTTCAACGTACTCCTGTTCGACGGCCCCGGCCAGCAATCCCAGCTGTTCGAGCGCAATGTGCCGTTCCGGCCCGACTGGGAGAACGTCCTGACGCCCGTCTACGACTATCTGTCGCGGCAGCAGGGCGTCGATCCATCGCGAATTTGCCTGTACGGTGTCAGCCAGGGCGGGTACTGGGTCGCCCGCGCGATCGCCTTCGAGTATCGGTTCGCGGTCGCGGTCACCGATCCGGGAATCGTCGATGTCGCCGCATCCTGGGTCACGCAGCTGCCGAAATCGCTGGTTGCTCTTCTCGACGCTGGTAAGCACGCGCAGTTCGATCGTGAGATGGCGCTCGGCTTGCGGCTTTCGCCTACGACCGAACGCACCTGGCGCTTCCGAGCCCGGCCGTACGGTACCGATGGGTATGCCGCGACCATCGAAGCCGTGCGCACGTACACGGTGGCATCGGTCGCCCATCAGATCAGGACGCCCTTGCTGATCATCGACCCGGAAGATGAGCCGTTCTGGCCCGGCCAAGCCGAGGAGCTGGCGTCGCTTACCGCTGCGGTCTCGAAACGGATCGCGTTCGCGGACGCAGACGGCGCGGGTGGGCACTGCGAGCCGCTGGCGCGCGCGCAGGTCTCGGAGCGTGCGTTCGACTGGATCGAAGATACGCTTGACGCACGACTCGGCCCGGTGCCCGAGAGGTAGCCTGTCGCACGGTCGGGCACCGGGGTCGGTGGCATTGGCGGCATTCGCGGTATCAACCAAGTCAGGAAGGTCTGAGGCATGGCCCACCGATACTCCAGGCAGGCGCCCCGGACGAGGCGCGACACGGGAACGCACCCGAGACTTCGCAGGGTGCTCACGATCGCGATCCTCGTGCCGCTCGTGCTCATCGGTATCCTGGCGGTGACCTTCGGCCCGCGCATCATGGGCGACCGAACTGAACAGGCGGGGCTCGCCAGTTTCTACGAAGTCACGCCCGCGCAGGCGACGGGTGACCCGGGCACCCTGCTCCGTGCCGAGCGGTTGCAGGGGCATCCAGTCGATGCTCAAGCATGGCGGATCCTGTATCGCACCACCGATCTGAACGGCACGCCGCAGTTGGCGAGCGGCGTTGTGGTCACGCCGGGCGGTGACGCTCCTAGCGAGGGGCGTACGGTGTTGGCCTGGGGTCATCCGACGACGGGCGTCGCCGATTCCTGCGCGCCGTCTCGCGGCTTCGATCCGTTCATCGACATCGAGGGGCTTCGCATGATGCTCGATCGCGGCTACACGGTGGTGGCGACCGACTACGTCGGGATGGGCGTCCAGGGCCCCGATTCCTATCTGATCGGAGACACCGCAGCCCACAGCGTGCTCGACGCTGTGCGTGCGGCGCGTACCATCGACGAGGCAGAGGCCGGCTCTTCGGTGATTCTCTGGGGGCACTCGCAGGGCGGCCAGGCGGTGCTGTTCGCGGCCGAACGGGCCTCTTCGTATGCGCCGGAGCTGCGCATCGAAGCGGTCGCGGTTGCGGCGCCCGCGGCCGATCTCAGCGGCCTCATGCAGGCGCATCTCGATGATATTTCCGGGGCCACGATCGGGTCGTACGCGTTCCAGGCCTATGCAGAGGTGTATCAGGATCGAGGCGCTGACCTGGCGACGGTGTTGACGCCGGAGGCTCGGGCGATTCTTGAACAGATGAACTCGCTGTGTCTGCTGCAAGATCTCGACGAACTGCACCGCATCGCCGAGCCTGTTGTCGGCAACTTCTTCCTGGCCGATCCCACGACGGTCGAGCCCTGGGCGACGCTGTTGAAGGAGAACTCTGCGGGGTCGGTGAGCTTCGCCGCGCCGCTGTTCGTCGCACAGGGCTCGAAGGATCAGCTCGTCGTTCCGGAAGACACGAAGCGCTTCGCAGAGCGCCAGAGCCAGCTCGGTATGGACGTGACGTTCCACCCGATCTCAATTGCGGATCATGGAAGCATCGCCCTGCTCTCGCTTCCCGCGCTCGGAGAGTGGCTCGAAGCGCAGGGAATCTGAGCGAACAAGAGAGTCGGGGCAGCCACCCCTCGGGCATGCCGGCCGAGCTGTCGAGGAAAATCAACAGCCCCTGATCTGAAAAATCTCAGATCAGGGGCTGTTTTTGGTTGCGGGGGCAGGATTTGAACCTACGACCTCCGGGTTATGAGCCCGGCG
>JBEBWI010000028.1:0-23242 GCA_040392345.1 Leucobacter soli
GTCGTTCGACCGCGGCGTCGCGATCATCCTCGCCGGCGTCGAGGCGACCGTTGCGGCGGAGGCCTCACGCCGGATCGAGCACTGAGCGGGTCTGCGTCATATTGCTGGGCGGAATTGAGGTCGCGGGCCGACCGACCGCGTATCCGAGAACCTCTGCGCCTGGCACTCGATCGCCGGCCCAAGCGACGAAGTGATCGGGGCGGAGCAGGACCACTTCTGCCTCGTAGGCGAGGGAGGTGTCCGCGGTCATCGTCGCGATGCGGAGAGGGAGGCCCCACTCCGCGGCTTGGTCGACCAGCTCCTGCGCACCCGCTTGCTGCAGAGTCAGAAGCGTGAACCCGATGGTCGTGCCATCAAAGACGGCGCCACCATCGGCCAGCTCGCCCGGCGCGAGATGGTGGCCGGCGCGGGCTCGAGCGAGGTGCGCGCCCACCGCGCCGGGTGCCGCCCCTGGAATGGATGAGGTGAGCAGCGGCGATCCCTCGTAGTTCGGCTCGTAGCTGTCCACCTCTGCGGCAGTCCCGAATGATCGTTGGGCCCACGCTTCGGTGAATGCGTCCGGGTCCTGTGCTGGGGAGTAATTCTGCAGGAAAGCCCGATCCACTTCGATGGAACGACGGATGAACCTGTCTCGCAAGGAGGCAAACACTGGTCGGCGTTCGGCGGAGTACGATGCGAGCAGATCGGGACCTGCCCACCCCTCGATCTCGGCGATGAGCTTCCATGCAAGGTTCGCGGCATCTTCGAAACCGGTGTTGATTCCATAGCCGCCGTAGGGGGGATGACTGTGGGCGGCGTCGCCGGCGATGAAGATGCGTCCATCACTGTAGGAATCCGCGAGTTCGAAGCGTAGTTCCCAGAACCCGAGGTGCTCGATCTCAAAGTTGAACGATGCGCCGGCCGCCGAGTGCAGAATCTCGGAGAGGTCGATGTTCTCGGTGTCGGTTCCTGGTGCCACGGGGCAGTGGAAGAACCACGTCTCGCGATCATCCACCCTGCCGAAGAATTGCCAGTAGCCATCCATCGTCGGGTTCAGCACATTCGCGAACGAGATGTCGAGCGGTTCCACGAGCTCGTCGAACTCGGTCGAGCGGAAGACGGCGAGTACCATCAGTCGCTCGACATCCGACCGCTCCTGACCGATCCCCGTCTGGGTTCTTACGACCGAACGGGCTCCGTCGCAACCGACGAGGAACTGCGCTTCGATTCGGATCCGCTCACCGTCCCGGGTAGTCGCAGCGACCCAGGCGAGTTCGGAAGACTGCCCGACTTCTTCCGCGGTGAAACCGGTGAGCACGGTGACCGAGTCGAGTTCTGCCAGGCGGGTGCGCAGTACGCTTTCGGTGCGATATTGGGGGAGTCGCTCATTCGCCTCAGCGTAGAAGGCTCCGACCTCCTCGCGCGGCATCCAGGGGTAGCGGTGCTCGCCCAGGATGGAGCCGTAGGAGGTCCAGCCGGTGATCGGGCGATCGGCGCGCATCGTGCGCGCGGCGCGCAGTTCGGTGGCGCAGCCCCAGGAGCGGAAGTGCTCCATGGTGCGTTGAGTCAGGTTCTGACCTTTCGGCACCTGCTGCGGAGCGGAATGCCGTTCGATCACGCAGCAGCGCACTCCGTGCTGCCCGAGCGCGATTGCAAGGGCGATACCGACCGGCCCGCCTCCCACGATCGCGACCTGAGTGCTGATGGTGCGTACCGGTGCTTCATTGCTCATAGTCGACAACTATGCTGAACGCAGTTCCCGCCTGCACTGGCGCCGCTGGACAATGATGGATGCGGCTTTGTGCGGTATGCCCAGTCAAGGCCGCGGTCTTGTACACCGGGTTGCATGACTTGCGATACGACGCACGTGACGATGGTAGGTGCGTTGGCAGCTCCGTCATCGCTTGTCGAACGACCCAAAGGAGAGTCGTGAACGATCCAATTGTGCAGCACTTCCGCTCGATGACCCCTTACGTCCACCCTGGATGGCGGGAGAGCGAATTCAGCGGTTGGCAGGACGAGCAGATGTCCTGGAAGACCTCTTGCTATGTCGGCGACTGGTCGTTCCTCTGGGACATTGAGATCACCGGGCCCGATGCGCTCCGCTTCTTCCGCGAGACCGGCGTCAACAGTGTCGAGAACTTCGCTATCGGACAGGCGAAGCATCTGGTCCAGTGCAGCTCGCGCGGAAAGGTCGCCGCAGAGGGTATTCTGCTGCGCCTCGGTGAGGATCGATTTCGCACTCAGGCGGGGCCCGCGATCTGGTCCGGTTTCCTGCTTTCCCAAGGCGGGTACGACATCGAATGGCGTGAGGTGCAGACGTTCCAGTTGCAGGTTCAGGGTCCGACGGCGCTCGGCGTATGCGAGCGGGCGACGGGGCAGTCCCTCTCGGATGTCAAGTTCATGCACTTCGTCCAGGTGCAGATCGCGGGTCACGATGTTCTGGCGCTTCGGCAGGGCATGGCCGGCGAGATCGGATTCGAGTTCCACGGTGATGTCGAGCACCTCGAAGAAGTCGAAGCGGCGATCTTCGCAGCCGGAGCTGAAGTCGGCATTCGACGCCTCGGCCGCCGGACGGCGATGATCAACCACCTCGAAGCGGCGTTTCCCACGATCACCTGGAACTACATGCCCGACAACTTCATGCCGGAATCGGACGGCTTCGCGGAGTTCCGCGCGACCGCGTTCGACATGAAGGGACTGGTGCCTGCGATCCGTGGCAGCTACGAGGGCGAGTCGATCGCAGACTACTGTTTCACCCCATACGAGCTCGGGTGGGGGCGCAGCGTGAAGTTCGATCACGAGTTCCGCGGGAAGGAAGCGCTCGAGGCCGAGGTGGCCGAGGGCCCGCGTCGAGTGCGCGTCACGCTGGAGTACGATGCGGAGGACGTCGTAGACATCTACGCGTCACTGTTCACCGATGACCCCTATGACTATCTGGATATCCCGCACCCTCAGCGCTGGATCATCTGGACCGACTCCGTGGAGGTCGACGGTGTGAACCGCGGTGTCGCCTCCTGCCCCGGATACAGCGTGTACTTCAAGAAGGTGCTCGCGCTGGCATTCGTCGATCCGGCGCTCGCCGAGCCGGGTACGAACGTCGATGTCGTCTGGGGTGCGCCGGGCAATCGCCAGAAGCGCATTCGCGCAACCGTTGCTCCGGCTCCGTATAAGACGGATCGTCGCCGGGATCCGCTTCCGAGCGATGCGAAGGCCTCCGTGTGAGGCCCGCGTCCTTCGAAACCCGGGTAGCGGGAGTTCTTGTTGCGGGTCGTGAAGTCGTGCGCCCCCTGATACGGGTGGAGAATCCCGCCTCGCGCGACGAAACGGTCGGGTACGTCGCATGCGGCACTCGTGACGATGTGGACGCGGCGCTGACGGCGGCGGAGCTCGCATTTCCGCTCTGGGCGGGTCTGACCCCGAAAGAGCGCGCGGTCGCTCTGCTCCGTGCCGCGGATGTGCTCGAACCGCTCTCGGAGGAGTTTGCGGCGACGCTGACGCTCGAGGTCGGCAAGGTGCATGCCGAGTCGTTCGGAGACGCGGAGGGTGCGCACCGGCTGCTGCGAGTGTTCGCCGGGTTCGCCGATGAGGTCGCGGCGGCGGATCATGGTGCTCCGCTGCCGTCGTCCGGATCGGCCCAGGTGCACGTGCGGCACGTTCCGAAAGGACCCGTGGCGGTCATTCCGCCGTGGAACACCCCGATCTATCTTGCATTCATGGCGGTGGCCCCGGCGCTCATGGCAGGGAACCCGGTCGTCGTGAAGCCTCCGGAGATCGCTCCCATCGCCGTGACGCGCGCGCTCGGGGTGCTGGCGGAGCAACTCCCCCCTGGGGTCGTGAGTATCGTCAACGGGCTCGGCCCAGATGCGGGCGCCGCCCTGACCGGCCATCCCGGTATCCGGAAGGTGCTCTTCACGGGAAGTACCGCGACGGGCACGACGGTCATGCGGTCCGCCGCGGCCAACATCACCGATGTCGGCATGGAGCTCGGTGGAAACGACGCGGCCATCGTGCTCGAAGACGCGACGATCGATGAGGAGATGATCGCCCAATTGCTCGCGGGCTGCTTCGGATTGTCGGGACAGATCTGTTACAACGTCAAACGCATTTACGTGCACGCCTCGCGGCTGGATGAATTCGTCGGCCGATTCTCCGAGGGGCTCGAGCGCATCGTCGTCGGTGACCCCCGTGATCCGCTGACGGTGATCGGGCCGCTCGCGACGCCCGAGGCGCGAGAGCGAGCGAGGGAACTGCTCGAGGATGCCCGGTCGCGAGGAGCGCGCATTCTCGAAGGAGGGCGGATGCTCGCACCGGAGACCTGGGAACATGGGAACTTCGTGCGACCGGCCTTGGCCGTCGGCGGTGATCCGCATGCTGCGCTCGTCATGGAGGAGCAGTTCGCCCCGATCATTCCGGTGATCCCCTTCGCCACAGTAGAGGAAGCTGTTACCGAAGCGAATGCCACCCATTACGGGCTCGCCGGTTCGGTCTGGTCGGCGGATGAGGCGCGGGCCTGGGAGGTCGCTCGCAGACTGGAAGCCGGAACGGTGTTCGTGAACATACACCGTGTCGGTGCGTCGCCGGCTGAGGCTCCCTTCGGCGGCTTCAAGCGAAGCGGCATCGGGCGCAACCACGGGGTGGATTCGATCTTCGCGTGCATGGAGCAGCAGTCGGTCGTGCGCTTCGAGGACGCGGGGGTCGTGCCCGGTCTGGACCGTTGGCGGGCGGGGTAGCGACTACGCAAAGAGAAGGCCGGCGGCTCGGGAACAACTCCGAGACGCCGGCCTTTTGGCCGTCACACGGTTCGGTCTGCCACGCGGCTCGATTCGTTGGATCGTCGGTTCGGGGAGAAGGCGGCGGCGGTCTCAGAGCGAACACCGGGGAGTTGTGCGCGGGGCCCAGCTGCTCCCTGCCGTGTTATCTCCGGTAGCCAGTGAGTTGAGTGGCCGCGAACTCCAGACTGGGTTCGCAGTGGGACTCTCCGGACCTCGATCCAGAGAGTCGTGCTGTGTCCGCTGTATCCGCGCCGAGCGGGGCGCGGGGTCGCAGAGCTCAACGAAGAGCTGCGACGCGGATGTACTCACCAATGACGGGAGCAACAACTTGAAGATCACACGAACTCTGGCCATCGCCGCAACTGCCGCGGCACTGGTTGCCACGAGCGGCTGCACCGGTGCGGCCGATGAGGCTCCGACCGCGGAGCCGGGTGCGTACATAGTGGATCCGGGTGCGGAGCAGATCACGGAGGAGAACGCTGCGTACCTGACGGAACTCTACGAGGCGGCGAAGGAAGAAGGCGAGGTCGTGGTCTACACGGCCGCCGGGACCGAGATGGAGGGTACGTTCGCGCTCTTCCAGGAGATGTTCCCCGGCGTAAAGCTCACCTCGGCGAACCTTCTGGGTGCGCCGCTCGTGCAGGCTCTGGCCGCCGAAGCCGCCTCGGGCAACTACGTGGCCGACGTGCTGCAGAACCCCGACGCGCAGAACTACATCACCTCCGAGGCGTCGGGCGACTACAGCGAACCGTACGAGGTTCGCACTTTGAAGGTTCCGGAGATCCTCACGGGCTCCAAGGAGTCGATCATCGATCCGGAGCACCGGTTCAGCACCCCGTTCCTCGCCTTCTTCGGCTTGGGCAGCTTCCTGCCCCGCGTCGCCGAGGCCGGAGGAGTGCCGGAGTCGTTCGCCGATCTCGCCGACCCGAAATACCGGGGACTCATCGGCATGGGGGATCCGACCGCTCCGGGCCCGCAGCAGTTCGGACTGCTCTACCTGCTCGAGAGCGGTGGTCTGGACGAGGAGTCGTTGAACGGGCTCGCCGCGAACGCGGTGGTCAAGGGGGACTACGGTCAGGCGATCGGCGGGCTCGTGCAGGGCGAATTCGCGTTCATGCCCGGAGCCCCTTCGTCGTCCGTCGTCGTGGCTGCCGAGGGAGGCGCCCCGGTCGAGTTCAGCGTGTTCAAGTCCGACAACCCGCTGGTGACACATAAGCATGTCCTACTCAAGGGAGCACCGCATCCGAACGCGGCGAAGCTGTACCTGGAGTTCCTCAACCTCTTCTCCGCGCAGAAGTCGCTTGCTGCTGCGGCCTTCATGCCGCTGAACGAGGAGGCTTCCGACCCAGAAGCGCCCTGGACCTCGCTGGAGGCGAGCGGCACGACCGAGATCGTCTCATACAAGCTCATCGACGCATCGCGCGCAGAACTACTGCCGATGATCGACAGGGCATTCGGCCGGTAGCTCGGGAAGTCAAGAGGCGAGAGGGCGTACCGACGTGCGCCCTCTCGCCATTCGGAGGGGTGAACGTGGAGTCTCGATTGCGCTTCGAAGCGCAGAACACTCCCGTCATCACAGTGGGAATGAGGAAACCATGACCTTGCGCAACGAAGTGCTGCTCAACCACGCCTGCCTGATCGTCCACGGCCCAGATCAGCCCGGCCTGGTTGCGGCCGTAACCGCGTTGATCACCCGCAACAGCGGGAACATCGTTTCGTTGGATCAGCACTCGGACAATCCGGAGGGAGGCGCGTTCTTCCAACGGGTGGTGTTTCACCGTCCAGGCCTGCAGGCGGCAATGCCCGAGATCGAGGCGGATCTTGCGTCGACTTTGGGACCGTGCGGCATGCAGTGGCAGCTCACCGATCAGTCCGTTCCGAAGCGGATGGCGATTCTCGCCTCCACCAGCGACCATTGCCTGCTCGAGCTGCTCTGGCGCCACCGCCGCGGTGAACTACCGGTGACGATCCCGATGGTGGTCTCCAACCACACCACCACTGCGGAGGATGTCCGCTCTTTCGGAGTGCCTTTCGTGCATGTGCCGTCGCAGGGTCCGGACAAGTCGGAGGCGGAGGCGAAGATCCTTCGACTGCTCCAGGGCAATGTCGATTTCATCGTGCTGGCCCGGTACATGCAGATCATCTCGGAGGACTTCCTCGAGAAGATCGGAGTTCCGGTGATCAATATTCACCATTCCTTCCTGCCGGCCTTCGTCGGTGCCGGGCCCTATCGCAAGGCGAAGGAACGCGGCGTGAAGCTCATCGGCGCGACTTCGCACTACGTGACGAAGGATCTGGATGAGGGGCCGATCATCGAACAGGGCGTCACCTCCGTCGATCATTCGATGACGGCTGCCGACTTTCAGGCACGCGGTGCATATGTTGAGCGAGCTGTCCTCAGCAGTGCAGTGCAGTGGCACGTCGAGGATCGAGTCATTCGGCATGGCAACCACACCATCGTCTTCAAGTGAGCCCAGCGGAACTCGCGGATGCAGAAGCGGCGGGTGCTGCGAAGCGCCGACAGCACCGCTGAGGCGGTGTGTCGGCGATTCGCAAGTCGTTTGAGCGGTCAGTCGACGTACTTGATCTCGATGTCCGCAACATCCTGGTTCTCGAGGTTCACCACGATGTTGTCGGGGTTGCGGGTCGTCATCCAGATGAGTTCCTCGGTGCGGCTGAGGTTGCCTTCGATGTGAGGTACGAATGGCGGTACATAGACGAAGTCGCCTTCGTTCATGTAAACGATCTCCTCATAGCGCTCGCCGAAGCGAATGAAGCCGCTGCCTTTGAAGATGTAACCGCCCGTCTCGGCCTTACCGTGATGGTGCGCATCCGACACTTCACCCGGACCGGTGTACACCTTGCCGAACCAGAGATCTTTGACTTCGGTGTTCTCCTTGCTGACGCCGGAGTATCGGCGTGCATTCTCGGTCTGGCCAGGGGCCATGGGCAGCTCGTCGGCGCGCTGAACCGTGAGCTTCTTCAGAACCTGTGGTGCGTCTTCGGACATAGTGTTCTCCATTTCTGTGCAGTGGGGAGGGCGTGTGGTGGTGAAAGGGTTCACGCTTCTTCGATGATCGGATTCGCGAGGGTCCCGATGCCTTCGACCTCGACCTCGACCGTGTCGCCGGGGCCGACCCAGAACTTCGGGTCGTGGCCGTCGCCGACGCCGCCGGGTGTGCCCGTGGCGATGAGGTCACCGGGGGCGAGTTCGGTCCATTCGGAGCAGTAGGCGATGAGGTCTGCCACTCCGAACACCAGTTGGTCGAGCGTGGAGCTCTGCACGGTCGTGCCGTTCACACGGGTCGAGATGCGCTGCGCGTTCACCGCGCCGAACTCGTCTGCGGTGACGATGACCGGGCCGAGCCCGCCGCTGCTCGGGAAGTTCTTGCCCGGTGTGAACTGATGGGTGTGACGTTGGTAATCCCGGATCGACCCGTCGTTCATGACGGTGTAGCCGAACACGTGGTCGAGCGCCTGCTCTGCGGGGATGCGCCTGCCGCCCGTGCCGATCACGATGGTGAACTCGCCCTCGTAGTCGAACTGCGTGCTCGCGGCCGGTGCGATGAGCGGCTGATCGTGGCCGACGAACGTGTCGTTGAACCGAGTGAACACTACCGGGTACTCGGGGGTGGGGCGGTTCATCTCGGCAATGTGGTCGGCGTAGTTCAGGCCGATGCAGACGATCTTGCCGGCATCAGTGACCGAGGGAAGAAGCTCGATCTCCGAATAGGGGAGCGTCGGTGCCGACTCGGCCTGGGCGAGCAGGTGATCGAGCTCGCCGCCGCGCAGTGCGTCACCGAGGGTGCGACCCGAGGGTGATGCGAGCGAGCCGAGATCCTTCACCTCGACGCCATCCAACGTGCCCCAGGACGCATGGGTTGCGGTCTTGAAAGAGATGAGGCGCATGGGGCTCCTTGGTGGTTGTGGGTGCGGCACTCACGTTAACCATGGGATGAAGCTGGGGAGAAGTAATTCCGTATGGCGGGAATCGGGGGTGTGCGGCGGGTCAGAACGAGAGCAACGACTCGATGAGCCCCTGCGCATGGGTGAGACTCTCGAGATAGCCCTGCTCGGTGGGCGAAAGACGCAGAGCACCTGGCGCTTCACCGGCGTCTTGCACGCCCGCTCGGGAGAGCAGGGTGGAAATCGCGAGCGCGCAGGCTACCGAGCCATCGGGTCGTCGAATAGGAACAGCGATCGTATACATATCGGGTTCCGACTCGCCGAGGTTTCGTGCGTAGCCGAGGGTCCGAACCGTTGCCAGTTCATCGAGGTACGATCGGGTGCCGGTCTCGACGCTTTGCGCGAGGAGCGCGGGCGGAGCGTCACCGTAGAGCTCGCGCAATTGGTCGGGGTCGAGCGCGGCGAGGAGAACTTTGCCCGCTGCAGTGACATGGGCTCGCGGGTGCTGCCCGACGCGCGTGGTCACCCGAATCTGGCGGTTCGCCTCGGCGGAAGCGAGAAAGATGACCTCGGTGCCGCGCAGGCTCGAGAGGTGAACCGTCTCCTCGATCGCGTCGCGAAGGCGATTCATCACGGGGGTCGCTGTGGTGACGCAGTGCTCGATTGCAGAGGCCCCGGCGGTGAAGAGCATCGCCGGCCCGAGCTCATACTTGTGCCCGCTGGGCTGCTTGCGCACGAACCGCTGGGCGCGCAGGGTCGAGACGAGACGATGCGCCGTCGATACGCCTATGCCGAGTTCGTGGGCAAGCTCGGAAATCCGGAGTGGCCCGGAGCGACGGAGCAGGTGGAGGATGCGCAACGCGTTGTCAACTGATGCGAGTGTCTCGGCCACCGTGCCACCTCCCGTCTGGGGTGCGCTCATGAGCGATAGAAACCTCAGCAAACACTAGTATAAACGTACGAATGTTTGCTAGCTTTAATGAGACTGCCAGAAAGGTGACGATGATGTCGAAAGTTCGCGAGTTCTTCAGCCTGGTTCGACTGCACGGCCTCGACGTGCCCAACCGGCTGTAGGTGTCGCTTATGTGCCAGTACTCCGCTGTCGACTGTCATGCGAATGCCTGCCGGACCGTGCATCTCGGCTCATTCGCGATTGGCCGTGCGGCTCCTATTTTAACCGAGGCAACGCAGTATCGCCCGAGGGAAGACTCTCGAAGCACGACGCCGGAATCTGGACCGAGGCCCACGTCGAGGCGTGGAGTCCGACAGCCGATTTCACGCGCGCGCAGGGTGTGCCGCTCGTGATTCAACTCGCGCACGCCGGTCGGAAGGCTTCGGGGTTGACGCCAAGCGAGCGGCGCGGCCCTCTTATGGTTGACGAAGGAGGGTGGGAGGCCGTTGCCCCATTCGCGTTGGTGTACGGTCGGATGCCCACGCCGCAACAGGCGGCGACTGCGCTGCTCGACGGCTCGACGGATGCGGTGTTGACGGGGCGGCAATTCCTTCGGGAACCAACGTTCGCATTGCGTGCGTCTGCCGAGCTGGGCCAGGAGCTGACCTGGGCTCCGCAGTATGAACTCGCGAAGTTTCCTGGGGGCATACCCTAGCCTTGAAATATTGCAAGATTGGGGCCAGCGCCCCCCGGATGTGGACACGGGTGAGAATGTGACCGGAGTAACTGTTGCGGGCATGCAAACCGCGCAAGCGATTCGAAATGCTGCAGAGCGCTTGTTCTTCGCACACGGCTACGAGGCGACGAGCCTACGCGCGGTGGCGGACGAGGTCGGCATCAAGGTTGGCAGCCTCTACAACCACATCGCCAGCAAGGAAGATCTTCTGCTGCAGGTCATGGGCACGACGATGGACGATTTGATGAAGCTGCAGATCAAGGCGCTTGCCGCTGCCGATACGCCGCTCGACCGGCTCCTTGCCTTCGTCGAGTGCCACATCAGGTTTCATGCGGAGCACGCGCAGGCGGTCTTCATCGGCAATACTGAACTGCGATCCCTGTCGGAGGATGCCCGCTCCGAGATCGTTGAGAAGCGCCGCGAATACCAGAAGCTCATCGAGAGTCTGGTGATCGCCGCCGGAGAAGCCGGTGATGCCGATGTGCTCGACCCGCGGCTGCACGCGTTCGGAGTGGTCGCCCAGGGCACCCACGTCGCGAGCTGGTACAAGGACTCGGGCCAGTACTCGCTCGCTGAGATCGTGCGCGTCTACTCCAAGATCATTCTTCGGAGCCTCGGCGTCGAGAGCGCTGACGAGAAGGTGCGTCAGCACCTGGGCGGGGTGCCCGCTTCGCAGTAGAGCGCGACCGACTCGGGGCGCAATCTTGCGTTAAGTGCGAATTCGTTCTACTCTAATTATTAACGAACTAACGCTCGCTCGTATTGAGTGGGCGAGAACGTACCCGTGGGAGAGCAAGGATGCACACAGTCGGCGACTGGGTAAGACTGAACTACCGTCGGAACCCCGGCACGGAGGCGTTCGTCGCAGATGATGGGCGCGTCACTTTCGGCGAGGCAGCAGAACGAGCATGGGCGCTCGGTCGAGGCCTTCGCGGTCTGGGTGTGGCACCGGGCGGCGGTGTGGGCGTGCTTGCGGGAAACTCGCTGTTCAACGCGGAGGCATTTCTCGGCGTCGCGGTTTCCGGCGGGGTCTACGCCGCGTACAACTGGCGCTGGGCGCACGAAGAACTTGCCAGGGGCATTCGAGAGACCCGGGCGAGTGTGATTCTGGTGGAGGAGCGATTCGAAGAAGACCTCACCGAGGCTCTGTCGCTCATCGCCGCAGACCACAGCTTCTCGGGCCCGCTTCCTCGAGTGGTGAGGCAGGGCGAGGTCGATGCTCTGCGAATCGGAACCGGTGTGCTCGCAGATGTGGTGACGCCCGAGGATCCACTCTGCTTGATCTACACCGGCGGCAGCACCGGCACGCCGAAGGCGGTCATGCTTTCGCATCGGGCTGCGACTGCGAACGCGATCAACGAAATGGTGTCGTGCGAGCTCGGTACCGCGCCGAACAATCGTGGCCTGGTGCTCACGCCAATGTTCCACTCCGCTGCCTTGCTGTGCTGGCTGACCACGCACTTCGTGGCCGGGTCTACCAGCGTGATCGCGTCGAAGTTCGACGAAGAAACGATCACTCATTGGGCAGAGAGCGAGCGGATCACGAACATGTTCCTGATTCCGAACATGTTGCGTCGGGTGCTCGACACCGGGGTCTTCGATACATCGGCTTTCAAGCAGCACTTCCGCGCGATGCACACCGGCGCCGGGCTGCTTCGGATGCCTGACAAGGAGCGCTTCTTCGAGGTGTTGCCGCGGGCCGACCTCTTCTTCCGCTACGGGCTCACCGAAGCCGGCCCGCAGGTGACACGCCTGCACACCCGTGACATGCTCGACCCTCAGGTCGACGGTTCCATCGGCCAGCCCTACTTCTCGGTGGAGGCCGAGGTGATGAAGCTCGACGGTTCTGGCCTTGCCTCACCCGGGGAACTCGGAGAGATCTGCGTGAAGGGTCCGTCCTTGATGACCAGGTACTACGGCAGGCCCGAGGAGACGGCGCAGGCGATTCGCGGCGGCTGGCTGCACACCGGCGACCTTGCCGTGCGCGACGAACGCGGGTACTTCTTCTTCCGCGACCGGCTGAAGGAAATGATCAAGACCGGTGGGGAGAACGTCTACTCGAACGAGGTGGAGCAGGTGCTGCACCTGCACCCCGCCGTGCTCGAAGCAGCAGTGGTCGGAGTACCCGACCTTGCCTGGGATGAGGAAGTGCGTGCCGTGATCGTGCTTCGGGACGGGAAGGATGCCACTGCTGAGGAGCTGAAGTTGCACGTGCGGGAGCACCTTGCGGGGTACAAGGTGCCTAAGACAATCGCGTTCGTTCGACCCGATGATATGCCGCGAAGCGCGGCCGGCAAGCTCGAAAAGATTCGACTCAAGCAGAACCTCGGCTGGCTGCCGAACTGAAATCGCGCTGCGAAAGGAAAAGCATGTTCACCAAGATCTTGATCGCCAACCGAGGCGAGATTGCAGTGCGTATCGCCCGAACGGCCGGCGAGCTCGGCATCGCGACCGTCGCCGTCTATTCAGAGGCCGACGAGCGCTCGAAGCACGTGCGCGTGGCTGATGAGGCCGTTGCTCTGGGCGCGGGCCCTGCGAACGAGAATTACCTGAACGGGGCCAAGATCATTGATGCGGCACTGGCAACAGGAGCGCAGGCCATCCACCCCGGGTACGGTTTTCTCTCGGAGAATGGGGATTTCGCCGAAGCAGTCGCAGCTGCGGGGCTCGTCTTCATCGGCCCGTCGACCGCCGCGATCCGCCAGATGGGCGAAAAGGTCGCTGCACGAGCGGTGGCCGTGGCGGCTGAGGTACCGTTGGCGCCCGGATCGCGTGGTGCGGTGGAGAGCGCCACGTATGTGCGGGACTTTGGCGAGGAGTATGGCTATCCGGTGCTGATCAAGGCCGCCTATGGTGGCGGCGGGCGCGGAATGCGGGTGGTGCGGAGCGCCGAGGAGGCCGATGAAGCGTTCGATGCCGCAGTGCGCGAAGCGGTCGGCGCGTTCGGCAACGGTGAAGTGTATGTGGAGCGATACCTCGAGGACGCACGCCACGTCGAGGTGCAGGTGTTCGCTGACAGCCACGGAAACACGGTGTTCTTCGGCGATCGGGATTGCTCGGTACAGCGGCGACACCAGAAACTGGTCGAGGAGGCCCCCGCACCAGGTCTGACACAGGAGATGCGGCAGGCGATGGGTGATTCTGCGGTGCGTCTGGCGCGTCAGGTCGACTACCGGGGCGCCGGCACCGTCGAGTTCCTGGTCGACGGCGACAAGTTCTACTTCCTCGAGATGAACACCCGCATTCAGGTCGAGCATCCCGTCACCGAGATGGTCACCGGGCTCGACCTCGTTGCAGAGCAGATCCGAGTCGCGGCGGGCGAGCCGCTCTCTGCGACGGATTCGCTCACGAACGTCAGCGGAGTGGCTATCGAGGCGCGCATCAACGCCGAAGACGTTGCCGGGGGCCAGTTCTATCCCGCCCCCGGGCCCATCGAATCCCTCGCGGTTCCGAGCAGCGAGGGCGTGCGTTGGGATGCCGGCTTCGAGGCCGGCGACGAGGTGCTGCCCTACTACGACAGCCTCGTGGGAAAACTGATCGTCTGGGCGCCGTCTCGCGACGAGGCGATCGCAAAGATGCTCACCGCGCTCGATGAGCTCAAGATCGAGGGCACCTCGACCACGATTCCCGCGGCGCGCACCATCATCGGCCATACCGACTTCGCGGCCGTCGAATTCGGTACGCTCTGGCTCGAGAAGTCGGTCGACTTCGACGCGGAGGAAGTGGCGGATCGCTCCGAGGCCGAAGTGCTCGGCCGCTGGTACCGCATTCCGGTATTCAGCGACAACGCTGCCGGTGCTCAGGTCAGGGCGGCTGCGGTCGTGGAACCCGCGGCTGCGGCATCGGGCGGCGTGCGCAAGAGCGGCAACTCGCGGACGAAGAAGAAAGTCGACGACGGTACGGTCAAAGCGCCGATGCAGGGCACCGTGGTCAAGGTCAACGTCGCGCCGGGCGATGCCGTCACCGCCGGGCAGACCCTATTCGTCTTCGAAGCGATGAAGATGGAGAACCTCATTCAGGCGCCGAGCGACGGAGTCATCTCGAATGTGCTCGCATCGGTCGGCGAGGCGCTCGCGGCAGGTACGCTGCTCGCCGAATATGAAAAGGCCGGTGCATAGCCGTGCGGGCCTTACGTTCTGTACTCTTCGTGCCGGGTCACAAGGCCGACTGGATTCGGAAGGCGCTCGCCTCCGAAGCAGACGGGGTCATCATCGACCTTGAGGATTCCGTACCCGAATCTGAGAAGCAGCTGGCTCGTGACAACGCGCGAGAGGCGGTGCTTCAGTACGAGGGAACTAAGGCGCTGCTCGTGCGACCGAACGGGCTGGAAACGGAGCACTTCGGTCGAGACCTCATGACGGTGTCAGTGAGCGGTCTCGCCGCGTACCTCCTTCCGATGCTCATCACCCGAGACGATGTCGTCGCGTTCGACTCCGTCGTCACCGCCGGTGAGATCGCGAACGGGGTGCACCGAGGAACCATCAAGGTCGTAGCTTCGTTCGAAACCGCGGCATCTATCGCCAACGTCGATGAGATACTCACCGGCCCTCGCATCGGCGGAGTGATGGCGGCGGCGGCGAAAGATGCTGATATCTCTCGAAGCGTCGGGTTCCGGTGGACCGTGGAAGGCTCCGAGACCCTCTATCTGCGCAGCCGGATTCTCATCGCCGCACGCGCACGCGGACTCAATATGATCGTGCTCGGCCTGTGGCAGAACGTGCGCGATCTTGACGGTATGCGCAGGTTCGCTGCAGCGAACGCAGGCCTCGGGTATACCGGGCAAGTGGTGATCCACCCTTCGCATGCCCCGATCGCAAACGAGGAATACGGGCTCGACCCCGCGAGGGTCGACTACTATCGTCGTCTCATCGCAGCATTCGAGACTGGCCAGGCGAACGGGCACGGTGCGGTGAGCTTCGAGGGAGAGCACATCGACCTCGCGCACGCGAACAATGCGCGGGCTCTACTCGCGCATCATGACGAACTCACACTCGGGCGCTGAACCATGCCCGTCCCACACCAGTCAACGTATTGAGCAAGGAGCCATCATGGCAGGAATGTACTTCGAAGAATTCATCGAGGGCGTGGTGATGAAGCACGAGGTGACTCGTACAGTGACGGAGACGGACAATCTGCTCTTCACCACCCTCACAATGAACGTACAGCCGCTGCATCTCGATGCGCAGTTCGCTGAGCAGAGCATGTACGGCAAGATTCTTGTCAACAGCGTGTTCACGCTCGGCGTGACGGTCGGCATTCCCGTGCAGGAGACGACGCTCGGCACGACGCTGGGCAATCTCGGGTTTCGCGAGGTGCTGTTTCCGAAACCGGTCTTCGTCGGAGACACGCTGCGCATTGAGACCGAGACCCTGGACAAGCGCGTATCGAACTCGCGCCCGACCACCGGCATCGTGGGCATCGAGCACCGCGCGGTGAACCAGCGGGACGAGGTGGTTTGCATCGTGCGGCGCAGCGCGCTGATGATGCGTCGACCGGAAGCATAGCCACGCAGAGTACCTGCGGGCTACGAAGGGATTCAATGATGAATGCGAATAGTGCCACTTGCGCGAATGTGCCTACCCCGGACCCGGGGTTTCCGGCGAGCGCACGTGAGCTTCGAGTGCTGTCGATGCCCGGAATTGGGGAGATCGATGCCGGCGACGATCTCGTCAGCACGATCGGAGAGGCCATTGCCGAAACGGTGCGCGACGGCGACATCATCGTGGTCACCAGCAAGGTGGTGTCAAAAGCCGAGGGAAGATTCGCTGCGGCCGATGATCGCGAAGATGCGATCGCTCGCGAGACCGTTCGCATCGTGGCGGAGAAGCACTGGCTCGGGGGGTCAACCCGAATCGTCGAGAACCGACTGGGCCTTATTCAGGCTGCAGCGGGCGTCGATGCCAGCAATACCCCCGAGGGAACCATTCTGCTGCTACCCGAGGACCCAGACGCGACGGCGCAGGCCCTGTGCACGGCGCTTCGATCCAGATTCGAGGCACGTCTAGCGGTGGTGATCACCGACACCATGGGCCGCCCGTGGCGATTGGGGCAAACCGATGTCGCAATCGGGTCGGCGGGGCTGCGTGTGCTCGACGACCTCAAGGGAGTTAGCGATAACTTCGGCCGCGAGCTTCAGGTGACCAGTGCGGCAATCGCCGACGAAATCGCCGGTGCCGCGAATCTGCTCGCCGGCAAGATTACGCGATGCCCGGTTACGATCGTTCGGGGTATCGGCGAGTTCGTGCTCGACAGCATCGAGGCAGCTCAGCCGAACTCACGTGCCCGTGACCTGCTGCGACCAGTGATCGATGACTTGTTCCACACTGGTGCGCGGGAGGCGTACGAACAGGGTCGGGCCGCAGGCCGGGCAGAGGCGTACGACGAGCAACGAACCGAAACGAACAGGTAGGCGCTGCGATGCGGGTTGTCGTGATCGCGGGTGGGGTCGGGGGCGCGCGGTTTCTCCGCGGCCTTCGTCAGCACGTGCGCGAGGAGTTCGGTGACGTCGAAGCTCAGCAGATCACCGCAGTGGTGAACGTCGCCGACGATATGTGGTTGACCGGATTGCGGATCAGTCCCGACCTCGATTCGATCATGTACACGCTCGCTGGTGAGAACGATGCTGAGCGCGGTTGGGGGCGCAAGGGCGAGAGCGAACGTGTCAGCGCTGAACTTGAAGCGTACGGTCTGGGCCACGAGTGGTTCACGCTTGGCGATCTCGATATCGGTACGCATCTCGTTCGATCGAGCCGTTTGCGGCAGGGTATGCCCCTCACGGAGGTCACGGCACGCCTGTGTGAGCGGTGGGACATCGGGCTCAGATTGCTGCCCGCCACCGACGACGAAGTCGAAACTCATGTGCACACAGTTGACGGCGATGACCTGCACTTTCAGGAGTGGTGGGTTCGATACCGGGCGCAGCGCTTAGCGGTGCGGTTCGAGTTTAGAGGAGCGGCAGAGGCAACCCCGGGCCCCGCGGTGCTGGACGCGATCGGGAGCGCCGATCGTGTGATCCTCGCTCCATCGAACCCAGTGGTCTCGGTGGGGGCAGTGTTGGCCGTTCCAATGATCGCTGAGGCGGTGCGGAAGACTCCTGCGCGTGTCATCGGAATTTCCCCCATCATCGGCGGGAATGTCGTGCGGGGCATGGCAGATACGTGCTTGAGCGCTGTCGGAGTCGAGAGCGATGCGGGCGCGGTGGGTGCGCACTACGGCGCGCGGAGTTCAGGCGGGCTGATCGACGCCTGGCTTGTCGATACCGTCGATGCCGAGGCAGTGCCGCGTTTGGCTCAAGTCGGCATCGACGCTGAGGCGGTGCCGTTGTGGATGTCAGATCTTGCCCTAAGCACGCAGCTTGCGGCGGATGCGATGCGGTTGTGACTGATGATCGGCATGCTTCGTGTGCGAGTTTCAGTGACGAGCGAGTGGATCCCGCTACGCGCGCAGCTCGATTTCTGCGAGCAGCCTTCGGGTGTAGCTGCCGAGGCCGATGCGCGTGAGATCCAGGAGATCTTCGAGCGTGTCGACATCCCGCTGCGCGGAAGACGTGAGCCCGACAACGATCGGCTGGTGACCGGCTTCGACATGACGCAGGTACGAGCCCGCGCCGTACGAGGGTCGAAGGGAGGCTCCCCGCGTTGCGGTCAGCATTGTGGTGCCGGTGCCGGCATGATCGGCGAGAACGCCGAGCTCGAGTGCGGAAGCCGTGGTGAGCGCCTCGGTGAGAGCTTCATGAGTGAGGCCGGGAAGATCGCCCATGAGCGCCGCGATCCCGTGGCCGGGATGCTGCTGTCGCACGTGCTCGCTTGCCTCGAGCACCGCACCGTTGAGACCCGCACCTTCCGTTTCCGTGAATATATGTGCGCCGAGACTCGCAAAATATTGCGCGGATTCCGGATCGCGCGTCACGACAGTCAGCCCTGCGACGATCGGGGTCGCGAGTATCGTGGCAACAACATCCGAGGCGAACGCACGTGCGAGGCGCACTCTGGTCGCGGGATCAAGAGCATCTCCCGCCAGCCGGGTCTTCGACGCAACGCCACCACGCACTGGAACGATGATCTGCCACTGGAGCGCCACGTCCATCTGGCTCAGCCCCTTCCTTGGGTAGGAACCGCATTGGCGCGGCATGTGCCCTTCAATCTATCGGAGCGAATGGAGTTCGCGCAGTGAGAACCAGAATCAAGGATCCGGAGATCCGCGTCATCGATCCCGAACGTGAGAACCTCGGCACGACCGGACTCGTGCCGGCGCGTGCTGCGGAGTATGACGCGGCAGCGGATCGCGAGAACCAGGAGCACGTGCGCGCAGTGCTTTCCGCTATCGACATGCAGAGGCTGCCGGGCGAACGGCCAGATCTTGGGGCCACTGAAGTCGAGACCCTCCTTCGCGCGCAAGGGCCCGCTCTCGAACAGCTGCTTCAAAGCGCATCGGCGATCCGCGATGAAGGATTGCGGCACGCGGGAAGACCGGGCGTGATCACCTTCTCGAAAAAAGTGTTCTTGCCGATCACGAACATGTGCAGAGATCGATGCCACTACTGCACCTTTGTGGAGTCGCCACGGCAGATGCTGAGGCAAGGAAAGCCTCTCTACATGTCACCCGAGCAGGTGCTCGCCGTCGCCACCCAAGGGGCGGCGCTCGGATGCAAGGAGGCGCTGTTCACGCTCGGCGATCGGCCTGAAGACCGGTGGCCGGAGGCCCGTGCATGGCTTGACGAACACGGGTACGAGTCGACGTTGCACTATGTGCGTGAAATGGCGCAGCAGGTGCTTGATCGCACGGGTCTGCTGCCGCACCTCAACCCGGGGGTGATGACTGCCGAGGAACTGGTATGGCTGAAGCCGGTCGCCCCGTCGATGGGCATGATGCTGGAGACTACCTCGGTCGAGCTGTGGTCGGAGAAGGGTCGGGCCCACTACGGATCGCCCGATAAGGAGCCTCGCGTGCGCTTGCGGGTGATCGAGGATGCGGGCCGCGCGCAGGTGCCGTTCACCACGGGAATCCTCGTTGGCATCGGAGAAACCATGCGAGATCGGGCCGAGTCGCTGATCGCTATACGTGAACTCAACGACCGGTATGGGCATGTGCAGGAAATGATTGTGCAGAACTTTCGCGCGAAGCCGCACACCGCGATGCAGACAGAAGCCGATCTCGACACGGTTGAGTACCTCGCGGCGATCGCGACAGCTCGACTTGTAATGGGGCCGGAAGCCCGGCTGCAGGTGCCTCCGAACTTGGCGAATCACGCCGAACTCGAGCTGCTGGTGCGAGCCGGAATCGATGACTGGGGAGGCGTGAGTCCGCTCACCGCGGATCACGTCAACCCGGAACGGCCCTGGCCGAGCATTTTGGCGCTTCGAGAGAGCACAGCTCAGGCGGGTTTTGAGTTGAGGGAGCGACTTACCGTGTATCCACCGTATATGGGTGATGCAGGTATGTGGGTGGATCCGCGTTTGGCCCCGGCAATCGCCCCGCTCGCCGAGCCGACAACGGGCCTGGCGCGTGAGAACGTCAAGCCTCGAGGGCTGAATGAGGCGTGCGAGGCGACCGCATACGAGCTGGCTATGCTCACGAATCATTCCGGGAGTGCCGCCCACGCCAACCCGATTCGCGCAGCACTTTTTCGCGCCAGGCGGCACCCCGACGCGATCTCAGATGTCGATCTCTCGATCCTGCTCGGGGCGACTGGTGAAGAGCTCGACGAGGTGGTGAGTCTTGCAGACCAGGCGCGGCGATATTCGGTCGGCGAGACCGTTACGATCGTCGCTAACGGCACCATCGACCCGAGTGGATTCTGCGAGGAAGCCGGCCGCAGTGACGGGCTCGTGGAGATCAGCAGATTGGCCCGTGAGCTTGAGAGCCGCGGGGCGACCGAGATCTGCGTGCAGGGAAAGGCGCCGGAGAGCTGGGGCAGGGACGCATACCTCGAGATTGCGAACGCGGTGAAGTCTGCGACTCATGGGATTCATCTGCACGCGTTCAGACCCGCAGACATCGTGGACGGAGCGGCGCGAGCCGGGGTAACGGTTGCCGACTATCTCTCGAAGATGCGGAATGCTGGCGTGGATACGGTGCCGGGCACCGGAGTGAAGCTGCTCGATGACCGCCACCGACGTCGGGTGGCTCCGACCGACCTCGCAGTGGAGAAGTGGGAGTCGACGATTCTCGCAGCGCACCGTGCCGGGTTCAGATCCACGGCCGTGATCGTCTACGGGCTTGGAGAACGCCCGGCAGATCGGGTGCGGCACTTGCGCCGTCTCGAGCGAATTCAGAAGGAGACCGGAGGCTTCACCGAGCTCGTCGTCATGTCACCTCCGAGCGGATGGTTGCCCTTGGTGCCCGGCCGCTCCGAGCTCGATGAGCATCGGGCGATGCACGCGGTTGCGAGACTCGCAGTCGGTGTCGCGATTCGGCACATTCAGACCGGGTGGCCCCGCTTCGGAGTGCGAGCCGCGGCGGAGATGCTGCGCTCAGGGGCAGACGACCTTGGGGGAACGCTGCTCTCGGTCGGCTCAGTGAGCGGTGGCGGTGCACCGCACGAGTTCACGATGGATGACGTGGATTTGGTCAAGAAACATCTGGCGCGCCCCATTCGTCGTCGCACCACTCTCTACGGAGTTCCCGAGGGAGCTGGCAGCTTGGTGTCAAAATGAGCGGATTACCTGTGATCTGGGTGGGTCCCCGCGGCGGCTACCGGGGAAAAGAGCGAACTCTCGTCGCATCGCTGCTACAACGCGGGAGAACCCTCCATGAAATCGATATTGTCTCGGAGGAGTCGGGTGCGACTCATCCGCTGCGTGCGATTGTCGAACGCATTCGGGAGGCTGTTCGAGAACTCGGGCAACGCTCCGTAACTGCCGACCGGTCGCCGGCACTGATTGGCTACAGTATCGGCGCGCAGGCCGCCGCGCAGTTCGCTGCGGAGCACCCGGGTTCGGTGAGCAGCGTAACGCTCATCGCCGGCTGGATGGAATCGAGCTCGAAGATGCAAGCGGTGCGCGAGCTGTGGCGGTCGGGCACCGGGGGAGCCTCCGGTCGCGAAGAAGGGAATCGGGAGGTGCTGGTTCGTGCAGCGCATCTGGTGCTCGCAAGTGCACGGGGGTGGCCGGGGGAACTCGGTGCGTGGGAGCTTCCGCGTGCGACCGCCGAGACGGAGGCATTGCTCGAGCTCTGCGATGATGCGAGCCTCGGTGGAATAGCGGAAGAGATCAGCGATCCGGTGCTCATTGTGGGCGGTCTCGATGATGAGTTCGCGACCGTGCAGCAGAGTCGGCTGCTTTTCGGTGCAATATCGGATTCCCGCTACGCGGAAATCGCGTGCGGGCACTTGGCGTGCATCGAACGACCAGCCGAGGTGTTCAGCCTTGTCGAGTCGTTTATCGCTGCTCCTCTTGCGCATGCAGCTGGATCGAAACTGGACGGTCACCGCGCATGAGCGTCTTGTCTGGTGCGCACCGAACCGGAGTGATCGTAGTGGGAGCCGGGTTCGCCGGTATCGGGCTTGGGGCGAAGCTGCGGCGAAACGGAAGACGTGACTTCGTGCTCCTCGAGCGAGGACGAAGCGTAGGAGGCACCTGGCGTGAGAACACGTACCCCGGAGTCGCTTGCGACGTGCCCTCGCAGGTCTACTCCTACTCCTTCGCGCAGAATCCCGACTGGACCCGACTCTTCCCGACCGGGACTGAGATTCAGGAATACCTTTGTAAAGTGGCAGAATCGGAGGGCGTCACCGACCATATTCGCTTCGGCACTGACGTCCAGACCATGCGGTGGCATGACGGTTCGCAGTTGTGGATCTGCGAGACACCAGCAGGAATCTATGCTGCGCCGGTACTGGTGTTGGCGTGTGGGAGGTTGAGCGAGCCGAGCTTTCCTGCTGTCGCAGGGCTGGGCTCCTTTGCCGGTGAAGATGAACAGCGCATAATTATGCACTCGGCGCAGTGGCGGCACGATGTCGATCTGAGAGGTAAGCGCATAGCTGTCGTGGGGTCGGGTGCGTCGGCAATACAACTCGTTCCAGAGCTCGCGGCGATTGCGAGTGAGCTGACGGTCATGCAGCGCAGTGCGCCGTATATTGTGCCGCGTAATGACCGGCTGTACGGCGAATCGGAGCGCCGGATGTTCCGGCGACTGCCGGCGTCGATGACCGAGGCACGTGAAGCATGGTTCTGGCAGCAGGAAACCGTGTTCGCGCAGCGAGCCCTCGTCGCTTCAGAAACCGAAGCTGCGCGTCAGCGAGCGACCGATCATCTCGTCGCTCAGGTTCCTGATGCTGTGATTCGGGGGCAGCTGACGCCGAGCTATGAGATTGGCTGCAAGCGGGTGCTGCTCTCCGATACCTATTACCCCTGCTTCTCGCTCCCGCACGTCGCCCTCGTCGACTCGGCGCTCGCCGAAGTCGAGCCGGGGAGGCTCATCGCCGTGGATGGAAGCACGGTCGATGCTGACGTCTTGATACTTGCCACGGGATTCGAATCAACGAAGCAACCGTATGCTCGACGTGTTTGTGGAGAGCACGGGGCGACTCTAGCGCAGGAATGGTCCGAGGGCATGTACGCTCATAACTCGATTTCGGTGCCCGGATTTCCGAACATGTTCGTGATGAACGGCCCGAATGCGAGCCTGGGCCACAACTCGGCAGTGGTGATGATTGAATCGCAGATTCAGTACGTTTGCGAGGCGCTGAACCACCTGGCGGAATCCGACGGGGAGGTGTTGCGGGTCAGCCAATATGACGCGGAGCAGTACCGGATAATGGTTGACGAGATGAGCACGGAAACCGTCTGGCTCCGCGGTGGATGCGAAAGCTGGTATCGGGATCCGGGAAATGGTCGGTTGACGTTGCTTTGGCCGGGCATGGCGATGCAGTTTCGAGACGTCGCTGGTCGGTTCGTGGCGAAGGCCCTGGTTCCGGCGCCCAGGCGGCCGGAACCACGGCCATCCCCCCCCGCC
>JBEBWI010000029.1:0-20932 GCA_040392345.1 Leucobacter soli
TTCCACGGTGCCGCTCACAGCGGCAGCCTATGGGGCGGAGCGTTGGGTGGTGGAATCTGTAAGAACGCATCGCGTTGTTGCAGCTTCCACGGTGCCGCTCACAGCGGCAGCCTATGGGGCGGAGCGTTGGGTGGTGGAACTTGGTCGACGGAGACTGGTCCGAGCGGGCAACGACGGGCCCGCGCCGCGCAGATCGTCAGTAGCCGCCCCTGTGACCGAGAGATCAGGGCGATTACTGTCAACTCGAGGGGTTCGGGGGAGGAGAACGAAGCGCGCCAGCTGGGCCAGCCGAGCTAGCTGCGTTGGGCGACGAGCGAGAACTCCACGAAGCCGGTGTCTTCGACCGAGACGAAGCCGAGGTTCGGGGCGGTGACCCCGAAATCCGCGAAGCTGATGGGGATCTGGCCGGCGATCTCCGTGGTCTCTCCGTCGGTGCGCAGCTGCGCGGTGAAGGTGACCGATTGCGTTACGCCAGCGATCGTGAGGTTGCCGGTGAGCTCCTGCTCGATGGTCTCGCCCGCGA
The DNA here is from genome assembly GCA_040392345.1 of Leucobacter soli. Lineage (GTDB taxonomy): Bacteria > Actinomycetota > Actinomycetes > Actinomycetales > Microbacteriaceae > Leucobacter > Leucobacter soli_B. Next base: position 524 of record JBEBWI010000029.1, read on the forward strand.
CTGGCACGGCCGTCGCGGTGACCGGCACGGTCAGGGAGAAGGTCGCGGTCGGGTGCTCGCTCGTGCGCAGCGCGCTTTCGCGGAAGTACCGGTCGCGCTGCGAGCTGTCGGTCTCGATGGAGGCGACGTCGACGGTGAACTCGGCCGCGCTGAGCGTGAGACCGTCGATCGTGATCGACCCCTCGACCTGCGATGTGCGGCCGGTGACGGTGACATCGGTGCCGTTGAGCACTTCGTCGACACGGTAGCCGGCGACCGAGCCCTCGCCGATGTTCCAGATGCCGGAGAGGCCCTCAACCGCGAGTTCTTCACCGCCGGTTACGAGCGTGCTGTCCTCCGCGACGAGCGTCGGTGTCGCCTCAGGCTCGGCCGCGATGTAGTCGCGGTAGATGACGGGCCCCGCAATCGCCGCGGCGACGCCGAGCACAAGCACCCCCGCGACTGCGGCGATGATGATCTTCGTGCGTCTGCTCATGATGCTCCCGGGGTGCGACTCGAACATGGTCTGCACACCACCATGCCCACTGCGCTCATGAGAATACTGTGAACTGCCCGCGCCCGAGCTGGGTATCCGGGCACGCGCCCGACCGGGCCGAGGCCCGGCCCGGGCTCACTTCAGGACGCGGAACCCGCGCACCGGGTCGTACCCGTGAATCTCCCGTGTGTCGAGCACCGCCATGAAGTCGAGGATCTCGGCGGTGATGACCTGACCGGGCACGAGCACGGGGAACCCGGGCGGGTACGGCGTCACGAACCCGCCGCTCACCGGCACCTCGCCGCGATCCACTCGCTCGCGCAGCCCGGGCAGCAGCACGTGCTCGACCGCGGCCCGACGCTGACCCTTGAAGAACGCGGCGCGCATGTCGCCGTCTGGCAGCTGCTGATCGGTGGCGTAGCCGACGGAGAACGAGCTGAAGTCGGGCAGCGGGGGCATCGGGACCTCGCCCGGCAACGGCAGCTCGGGATCGCGTTGCGCGGCGTCTTCCTCGAAGCGCTCGGCGAGCTTCACGAGCACCTCGATGAGGTAGGCGATCGCGCTGCGCGACGTGCCGATGTTGGTCATGAACAGCACCGTGTTGCGGCTCGTCTTGTTCACCTGCACGCCGTAGCGATCCATCAGGTAGTCGTGCTTGAACGTGTCGCCGTCGACGCCGGTCTTGCTGATCTCGATCGTGATGCGGCTCGGGTCGACGACGAACTCGTCGGTCGCCCACGCCTCCCACATCGTCGACAGGCCGTCGCGCAGCGGCATCGGCCGGCCGATCTCGCGGTACTCGGCGGGGATCAGGTCGTGCGCGGTGAGCACCCGGAAGGTGCGACGCAGCAGCGGGTGGCGGGCAACGGCCTGCGACAGGCTCGTCGCGAGGTCGAGTTGGCGCTGCACGAGTTCGAAGCCCTCGAGCTCGACCTGCCGGCGGCCGAGGTCGAGCGAGGTGAGGATCTGGTAGTTCGGCGAGGTCGTGGTGTGCGTCATGTACGCCTCGTGGAACGGATCCTCGGCCTCGCGCACCCAGTCCTGGTCGTAGACGTGGATCATCGAGCCCTGGCGCAGCGACGTCAGGGTCTTGTGCGTCGACTGCGTCGCGTAGACGCGGAGGCGCGCCTCGGGCGAGGGCAGCAGGCGCTCGCGCAGCCAGACCTCGTCGGAGGCCGGGGTGCCGTCGGCGGCGAAGAGGATCTCCTGCTGCTCGCGCCAGGCGGCCTCGTGGGCCGAGGTCTTGAGCCGCTCTTCGAGGCGCTTCGCCGCGGCCATCGCGGTGCGGCGCCGGGTGACGGGGTGGAAGGCGGCGAACGCGAACCAGGCCTCGTCCCACAGGAACACCAGGTCGGGCTTGATCGCGAGGCACTCGGCCATGACGCGCTCGGGGTCGTAGACGATGCCGTCGAAGGTGCAGTTGGTGAGGGTCACCATGCGCACCTCGTCGAGGCGCCCGGCAGCGCGGTACTCGAGCAGCAGCTGCTTGATGCGGCTGAGCGGCACCGCGCCGTAGAAGGCGAAGTCGTTGAGCGGGTAGGCCTCGAGGTATGCGGGCCGGGCGCCGGTGAGCATCACGGCGTGGTGGTGGGACTTGTGGCAGTTGCGATCCACCAGCACGACCTCGTTCGGCGAGACGAGCGCCTGATGCACGATCTTGTTCGCGGTGGACGTGCCGTTCGTGACGAAGAAGGTGTGCTTCGCGCCGAATGCGCGCGCCGCGAGATCCTGCGCCTTCTTCAGCGTGCGCACCGGGGCGAGCAGCGAGTCGAGGCCGCCCGAGGTGGCGCTCGTCTCGGCCAGCAGCAGGTTGAGGCCGTAGAACTCGGCGAGATCCGTGATCCACTTCGAACCGACGACGGAGCCGCCACGGGCGATCGGCAGCGCATGGAAGACGCCGACCGGGCGGCGCGCGTGATCTTGAATCGCGTTGAAGAAGGGGGTGTCGTAGAGATGCGAGATGCGGCGCAGCAGCGTGAGGTGCAGCTCGAGGTGATCTTCGCGGCGGAACACGCGACGGAAGCGGCGGGTGAGCGCGCTCGCGAGGTCTTCGATGTGAGCGCCGGCCATCAGGTAGAGATCGAGCTCGGGGCGCAGCGCCGCGAGGGTATCGGCGAGGCCGAGCACCCGCTGCACCATTGCGAGAGAGCTCTTCGCCTGCGCCGGCTGGGGGCCCGCCTCTGCGAGGGCCAGCGCGATGGTCTCGCGCAGGTCGCGGCTGAGGTTCTGCTTCGTGCGTTCGGTGAAGCCGGGGCGGATCACGACGGCCAGGATGTTCGGATTCGTGAGCACCGCGGCGACCGCGTCCTCGGCCGATGGCACGATCACGTAGTCGTAGACGAAGGCGTCTGCGGGGCTGCGCAGCTGGCGCACCTCCTGGCGCACCGAATCGCGGTCGGCCGCCGTCGTCTCGTCGACGATCAGCACCTCGAACCGGGGACGCCGGTCGAGATCCTCCTCGACTTCGCTGCGGTCGGTCTCCTCCATCGCGAAGTCGCGCTGCTCTTCCGGGATGGAGCTCGCGCGCAGCCGGTTGACGACGCGGCCGATGCGGTCGAGGGCGATCTTGAACTCGCCCTGCTCGAGCAGCAGGGCGATCTCGGCGACGTAGCGCTGACCGAAGCCGGCCCAGTACATCTCGATGGTCTCGAGCGCGCGCAGCAGGCGGTAGATCTCTCCGTCGGCCTCGAGCACCCCCCTCTGGTCGTCACCGTGCACGAGCACCTTCACCGCTGAGCGCAGGTACTCCCACGCGTCGCTGCGCACACGCCAGGTGCTCGACGGCATACCGGGGTTGCGTTCGAGGCCACCCTCGGTGCGCCCTTCGGATCCGGTGGCCGACTGAATCGCGATGGAGCCGGTGACGAGGCCGGGGCCCTCCGCCATCTGTGCGCGCGACGAAGCGAGGAGTGTCATCGACACGTTCCTTCCAGATAAGGTGCCCAAGCTGACCCGCGAGGGCGCAACCGTGCGCTCGCGGGATTACGAACTGATCCCGAGTTTACGCGCAACTCGTTCCCGGCTCGGAATCCGGGCGTCATTGGGACTTCCTCGACCGCCTAGACTTGTAGGCATGGCACAGGCATACGAGCGGAAGCATCGCATTGTCGTTCTGGGCGGCGGCCCGGGCGGGTACGAGGCGGCGCTCGCGGGTGCGCAGCTGGGCGCCGAGGTGACTCTCGTCGAGAGGTCGGGCGTCGGTGGCGCCGCGGTGCTGACCGATGTCGTGCCGTCGAAGAGTCTCATCGCGACGGCGGGGGCCGCGCGCGAGGTGCGCGAGTCGAGCAACCTCGGCGTGCAGGCGTTCCTGCCGGGGAGCGACGGCAAGCCGGTGCGGCCCGAGATCGCGATGAACCTGACAGCGGTGAACAAGCGGCTGCTCGCGATGGCGGCCGCGCAGTCGATCGATATGCAGACCACGCTCGAGGAGGCCGGCGTGCGCGTCGTGCACGGCGACGGCCGGCTCGACGGGCCGAATGCGGTGCTCGTGTCGACCGCGGGCGGCGGCGAGGGCACCGATTTCGACCGGATCGAGGGCGACACGCTCGTGATCGCAGTGGGCGCCCGGCCGCGCGAACTCGAGACGGCGAAGCCCGACGGCGAGCGCATTCTGAACTGGAAGCAGCTCTACGACCTCACGACACTGCCCGAGCACCTCATCGTGGTCGGGTCGGGCGTCACCGGTGCTGAGTTCGCGAACGCCTATCGCACGCTCGGCGTCGAGGTCACGCTCGTGTCGAGCCGCGAACGCGTGCTCCCCGGGGAGGATGCCGACGCGGCGACCGTGGTCGAAGACGAGTTCAAGCGCATCGGTATGAAGGTGATCTCGAAGGCGCGCGCCGAGTCGGTGGAGCGCACCGCCGACGGTGTCGTGGTGAAGCTCGCCGACGGCTCGGTGGTCGAGGGTTCGCACTGCCTCATGGCGGTCGGCTCGATTCCGAACACGATCGGCGTCGGTCTGCGCGCCGCAGGCGTGCAGCTCACCGAGAGCGGGCACATCCGTGTGAACAAGGTGGCACGCACCGCGGTGCCGTCGATCTATGCGGCCGGCGACTGCACCGATTTCTACCCGCTGGCATCGGTCGCCTCGATGCAGGGTCGCACGGCCATCATGCACGCGCTCGGCGATTTCGTGCGCCCGATCGACCTGCGCAACGTCGCCGCGAACGTGTTCACGCACCCCGAGATCGCGAACGTCGGCTGGAACGAGCGCACGCTCTCCGAGGCGAGCGGCATGGCGCGCGCCGTGCAGTACACGATTCCGCTGGCGCTGAACCCGCGGGCGAAGATGATGGGTATCAAGGAGGGCTTCGTGAAGCTCTTCGCATGGGAGGCATCGCGCACCGTCATCGGTGGTGTCATCGTGGCTCCGAGGGCGAGCGAGCTCATCTTCCCGCTGGCGCTCGCCGTCGAGCACCGGCTCACGGTCGATCAGGTGGCTTCGGCGTTCGCCGTGTACCCGTCGCTCTCGGGTGCGATCACCGACGCGGCACGTGCCATGCACGTGAATCAGCTGTGATGGCCGGCCCGATGCTCGCGAGCGGATCGCCGCGGACCTCGCGCCGATCGGTGCTGCGTGGGCTCGCCGGCGCTTTGGCGGCTGCGGCCCTCGTCGGCGTCGTCGGTTGCTCGGCACCTGCGAAGCCCGATCCTGTGCCCTCCGACAGCGGTGCGACCCCGGTGGTCACGGTGCGCGTCGTCGACAACCGGTACGAGCCGCAGGTCGTCGAGATCGAGGCCGGCGATGCGGTGCGCTGGGTGTTCGAGGGCGTCATGGAGCACGACGTGGTCGCCGTCGACGGATCTTTCGTGAGTGATCTCGTGACCGAGGGTGAATACGTCCACGTCTTCGATGAGGCGGGGGAATTCGCTTACGATTGTTCGGTCCACCCTGAGATGACGGGCACCGTCATCGTTCGCTGAGCTTCGCGCGTTGCGCGCCGAGTTCGCGCCGGAATGTCGCCTCTCAACGCCCGTACGCGAGGTGCTGCGCTGCGGCTTCGCGGGAGCAGGTGCGGTTCATGCCGGCGAGATCGGCGCTCCGGCGATCCGCACTGACGCGAGCTGCTCCTCGCGCGTGGGCGCCGGGTGCACGGTTATGAGTTCATCGGCGTCTGCGTGCTGCGCGAACGCGGCGAGTTCTTCGCGCACGCGCTCGGGCCCGCCCTTCGCCGTGTAGGTGAGCATTTCGCGGATCTGTTGGCCGGCCGGCGTGTCGAAGAGCTGCAGCGCCTCCTCCTCGGTGAGCTCCAGCTCGCGACCGCGCGAGAGGAAGCTGCGCACCCTGCTCAGTTCGGCGCGCGAGAAGACCGCCTCAGCCTCCTCGTCGGTGGGGGCGGCGACGACGTTCACCGCGGCGATCACGTACGGCTCGGGGTGCGCGGCGCTCGGCTCGTAGTGCTCGCGGTAGTAGCGCACCGCCTGCGTCAGCGCTTGCGGGGCGAAGTGCGAGGCGAACGAGTAGGGGAGGCCGAGCTGGGCGGCGAGGCTCGCGCCGAAGAGGCTCGAGCCGAGGACGAAGAGTGGTACCGCTGTGCCGCGCCCCGGGTAGGCGTTCACCGCGGTGCGGGGGAGTTCGTCGGAGAGCAGGCGCTGCAACTCGAGCACGTCTTGCGGGAACTGATCGGCGGCCGAGTGGCTGCGGCGCAGCGCGCGGAACGTCGCCATGTCGCTTCCGGGCGCGCGGCCGAGCCCCAGATCGATGCGACCCGGGTGCAGTTCGGCGAGGGTGCCGAACTGCTCGGCGATCACGAGCGGTGAGTGGTTCGGCAGCATGATGCCGCCGGCGCCGAGGCGTATCCGCTCGGTGTGCGCGGCGACGTGCGCGATCAGCACCGCCGTGGCGCTGGAGGCGATCGACGACATGTTGTGATGCTCCGCGTACCAGACGCGGCGGTAGCCGTGCGCCTCTGCGGTGCGGGCGAGATCGACCGAGTGTCGAAGCGCGGATCCGACATCGCCCTTCTGGACGGTCGCGAGATCGAGCAGGGAGAGCGGCAGATCGGTCATGGTCGGTGCAACCGCGCGGCTGCGCCCCGTATTCCGCGTTAGACCTCCGCGACCTCGGCTGCCTCTACGGAGAGCAGCAGGTGCCCGCTCGGCACGGTCTGCCCCACCGGTGCATCGATGCCGACCACTACGCCGTCGTGCGGTGCGTAGATCGACTGCTCCATCTTCATCGCTTCGAGCACGACCACGAGGTCGCCGCTCGCGACGCGCTGGCCCTCTTCGACCGCGACCTTCACGACGGTCGCCTGCATGGGGGCCGTCACCGCGTTGCCGGTCGCGCCGTGCACCGAGGCGCCCTTGGCGCGACGCGGTGCCGGGCCGCGGGTGACCTCCTGGTCGCCGAGCGGGAGCAGTCGGGCGGGCATGCTGACCTCGACGCGACGACCGGCCACCTCGACCACGACGGTCTGCCGCTTCGGATCCTGGCCGAGCTGCGGCACCTCGCCCTCCCAGGGCTCGATGTCGTTCTCGAACTCGTTCTCGATCCAGAGGGTGTACACGCCGAAGTCGCGCCCCTCGGCGGTGAACGCCGGGTCGCGCACGATCTTGCGGTGGAAGGGCAGCACGGTGGGCAGGCCCTGCACCTCGAACTCGTCCAGCGCGCGCCGGGCGCGCTGCAGCGCCTCCTCCCGAGTCGCGCCGGTGACGATGATCTTGCCGAGCATCGAGTCGAATGCGCCGGAGATCACGTCGCCCGCGGCGACGCCCGTGTCGACGCGCACCCCGGGGCCGCTCGGCGCGTTGAACCGGGTGACCGGGCCAGGAGCAGGCAGGAAGCCGTTGCCCGCGTCTTCTCCGTTGATGCGGAACTCGAACGAGTGACCGTGCGCCGCTGGGTCGGCGTAGTCGATCACGCCGCCCTCGGCGATGCGGAACTGCTCCCGCACGAGGTCGATGCCGGTGACCTCTTCGCTCACCGGGTGCTCGACCTGCAGGCGCGTGTTCACCTCGAGGAACGAGATGGTGCCGTCGACCGCGACCAGGAACTCGCACGTGCCGGCGCCGACGTAGCCGACCTCTCGCAGGATCGCCTTCGACGCGCGGTACAGTTCGGCGTTCTGCTCATCGCTGAGGAACGGTGCGGGCGCTTCCTCGACCAGCTTCTGATGCCGGCGCTGCAGCGAGCAGTCGCGGGTCGAGACGACGACCACGTTGCCGTGCTGGTCGGCGAGGCACTGGGTCTCGACGTGGCGCGGCTTCTGCAGGTACTGCTCGACGAAGCACTCGCCGCGGCCGAACGCCGCGACCGCCTCGCGGGTGGCCGACTCGAAGAGTTCCGCGACCTCGTCGCGCTCGTAGGCGACCTTCAGGCCTCGGCCCCCGCCGCCGAACGCGGCCTTGATCGCGATCGGCAGGCCGACCTGATCGACGAAGGCGAGCACCTCCGACGCGTCCTTCACCGGGTCGCTCGTGCCGGCGGCGAGCGGCGCGCCCACCTTCTCGGCGACGTGCCGAGCTGAGACCTTGTCCCCGAGGCGCTCGATCGCCTCGGGGCCGGGGCCGATCCACACGAGACCCGCGTCGATCACGGCGCGCGCGAAGTCGGCGTTCTCGGCGAGGAAACCGTAGCCGGGGTGTACCGCGTCGGCACCCGAGCGGCGCGCGACGCCGAGGATCTTGTCGATCACCAGGTAGGTCTCGGCGCTGGTGGTGCCGCCCAGGGCGTAGGCCTCGTCTGCGAGTTTCGCGTGCATCGCGTCTCGATCTTGATCGGCGTAGACGGCGACCGAGGCGATGCCGCTGTCAGCAGCGGCGCGGATAATGCGGACGGCGATCTCACCGCGGTTGGCGATGAGCACTTTACGGATGCGCGACATGATCTCCAGCTTATTGGAGGGGATGCCCCCTGCGTTGGATATAACGGCCAAAGCTTACGAGGAATCGTTGCCGAAGCCGACATGAAGGAGGGCGGCGGCGGCGCGGCGCGACCTCTTAGACTGGTGACGTGGTCAATCCAGATGTGCAGGGCCGGGTCTACCCGCCCACCGATCCCTATCTCGTCGGTCGTGAGAAGGTGCGCGAGTTCGCGCGCGCCGTGTTGAGCGCGTCGCCGCTGCACCACGACCCCGAGGCCGCCCGTGCGGCCGGCTTCACCGACGTGGTCGCGCCGCCGACCTTCGCGATCGTGGTGCAGGACTTCACGCTGCAGCAGTTGCTCTCCGACGAGGAGGCGGGCGTAGACTTCTCGCGCGTCGTGCACGGCGACCAGCGCTTCAGCTATTCCCGGCCCATCGTCGCGGGCGACGAGCTCATCGGCACGATGACGGTGACCTCGGTCAAGCAGCTGGGCGGCAATTCGATGGTGACCTCGAGCACCGACATCGTCGACGCCGCCGGCGCCCACGTGGTGACCGCGATCTCGACCCTGGTCGTGCGCGCGGCCGCTGAGAGCACTTCGGAGGAGGCAGCATGAGCGGCGTGGATTTCGGCCGCCTGGTCGTCGGTGAGACCGTCGTCGAGCGCGACTTCCGGTTGAGCCGCGATTCGCTGGTGCGCTATGCGGGCGCGTCTGGCGACTTCAACCCGATCCACTACCGCGACGATGTCGCGCGTTCGGTCGGGCTGCCGGGCGTGCTCGCGCACGGCATGCTCACCATGGGCGCTGCGGCCTCGCCGGTGATCGAGTGGATCGGCGCGGCCGGCACCGTGGCCGACTACCAGGTGCGGTTCACCCGCCCGGTGCCCGTCGACCCCGAGTTCGGCGCCGAGTTGAGCGTGTCGGCGACCGTCGGCGCCCTCGACGCGGAGGCGCGCACGGCGCGTTTCGATCTGAAGGTCAGCTTCGCGGGTCAGACCGTGCTGGGCAAGAGTCAGCTGGTGGTGTCATTCGCGTGATCGAGCATGGTGGAGCGCCCGCCTCCGAGCTCTCACCTGCACCTGCACTCGCCGAGCTGACCACGATGCGCGTCGGCGGCCCGGCGGACCGGGTGCTCGTCGCCCCGAGCGGCGACGAGCTGGTGCGCCTCGCGGGCGAGCTTTGGGCTGCGGGTGATGACTGGCTGCTGCTGGGCGGCGGCTCGAATACGGTGGTGAGCGACGAGGGCTTCCCCGGCCCGGTGCTGCTGGTGCGCAGTGAAGGGGTCGAGCGGATCGCCGACGCCTCGCTTCAAGAAGGCAGGGTCCGGCTGCGCGTGCAGGCCGGTCACGACTGGGACGCGCTCGTCGCGGGCTGCGTCGACCTCGGGTGGGCGGGGCTCGAATCGCTGTCGGGCATTCCCGGCCGCGTCGGCGCCGCGCCCGTGCAGAACATCGGAGCGTACGGCGCCGAGCTCTCAGATGTGCTGCACTCGATCACCTTCCTCGACCGCGAGACGGAGGAGGTACTGCGCATCCCCGCTGCGGAGCTCGAACTCGGCTACCGCAGCTCCTCCATCAAATCCGGGCGCGAGGGCGTCGTCATCTCGGTCGATCTGCTGCTCGACGAGCGTCCCGAAGGGCAGCAGCCCCTGTCGAAGCCGATCGCCTACGGGCAGCTGGCCGACGAACTCGGTGTGAACATCGGCGACCGGGTCTCGCTGCGCGAGCTGCGCCGCGCCGTACTGCGGTTGCGCGCGTCGAAGGGCATGGTGATCGACGAAGCCGATCGCGACAGTTGGAGCGCCGGCTCGTTCTTCACCAATCCCATCGTCGCCGAGAGCTTCGCCCGCACCCTGCCGGCGAACGCGCCGCGCTACCCGGTGGCGGGTCGCGATCCGCAGCCCGCGGTCACCTCGCTCGAAGATCTGGCCATGGGAGCCCCGCTCAATCTGCCCGAGGCTCCTGCGCCGCGCCAGGTCAAGCTCTCCGCCGCGTGGCTGATCGAGCACGCGGGGGTTGAGAAGGGCTTCCGCATCCCGGGTTCGGGCGCGGCGATCTCCTCGAAGCACACACTCGCGATCACGAATCAGGGTGCCGCGACCGCGGCCGATGTGGCGCAGCTCGCGCGCTACGTGGTGCAGCGGGTGCAGGCGGAGTTCGGCGTGATCCTCGTTCCCGAGCCGAATCTTTACGGGCTGGAGCTGTAGTGCTGGGCCGACCACGGCGTCGATTCGCGCACCGGACTGGTGCGACTCTCTAGTTCGCGCCTGTATGAACTGGAGGTTATCGACAAGGAATGTCGGGTGTTGGTGCGGCATTCATTGTCTGTACCGGGCCGATCGGTTGTCGTGCCCGCAGAACGGTTCTAGGGTGTGTGGGCAGTACGGCATCGGCACACGAAGGAGCCCGAATGAGCACCACCGCCACCCCTGACGCATCCGTCACCGCAGCGTCGCCCGCAGGCGCCCCCGCTGCCGGTGAGACGGGCTGCCGCATCGACCGCACGGCGGTGAGCGATGCGCTGCTCGGCAGGTGGAAGGCCGAACGGCTCGAATCGCGGCGGATCGCCTCCGACCCGAAACTCCACACCATTCCGGGCCAGACCATGCAGGAGCACCGGGAGCGCGTGCTGCAGCAGCTCGGCGAACTCGTGGAGGAGGGCGCGATCCAGCGCGCCTACCCGGGCGATCTCGGTGGCGGCGACAATCACGGCGGCAACATCGCCGCGTTCCAGGAACTCGTCTTCGCCGACCCGTCGATGCAGATCAAGAGCGGCGTGCAGTGGGGACTCTTCGGCGCCGCCATCCTGCACCTCGGAACCCGGCCGCACCACGAGAAATGGCTGCCCGATGTCATCAGCCTGAAGCTGCCCGGTGCCTTCGCCATGACTGAGATCGGCCATGGCTCGGACGTGGCCTCGGTCGGCACCACCGCGACCTACGACCCAGATGCTCAGGAATTCGACATCCACACACCCTTCGCCGGGGCGTGGAAGGAATTCCTCGGCAACGCGGCGCTGCACGGCCAGGCGGCCGTCGTGTTCGCCCAGCTCATCACGAAGGGCGTGAACCACGGCGTGCACGCGTTCTTCGTGCCGATCCGCACGCCCGACGGTGAGATGCTGCCGGGCGTCGGCAGCGAGGACGACGGGGTCAAGGGCGGCCTCAACGGCATCGACAACGGCCGACTGCACTTCACGCACGTGCGCATCCCGCGCGAGAACCTGCTCAACCGGTACGGCGACGTCGCCCCCGACGGCACCTACTCCTCGTCGATCGAAAGCCCCGGCCGCCGCTTCTTCACGATGATCGGCACGCTGGTGCAGGGCCGGGTGTCGCTCGACGGTTCGGCGGTCAACGCGATGAAGGCGGCATTGGCGATCGCGATCCGCTACGGCAACGAACGTCGTCAGTTCCCGGGGCCGGACGGGCGCGACGTCGTGCTGCTCGACTACGGCCAGCACCAGCGGCGCTTGCTGCCTCGCCTCGCGCAGACCTACGCGATGCAGTTCGCGGGTCACCGGCTGCTGAACATCTTCGACGAGGTCTTCTCGGGCGCGAACGACACGGAGGAGAACCGGGAGGACCTCGAGACGCTCGCGGCCGCGCTGAAACCGCTCTCGACCTGGGCTGCGCTCGAGACGCTGCAGGAGGCGCGCGAGGCGACCGGCGGTGCCGGTTTCATGGCGAAGAACCGCCTCACCGGCCTGCGGGCCGACCTCGACATCTACGTCACCTTCGAGGGCGATAACAATGTGCTGCTGCAGCTCGTGGGCAAGCGGCTGCTCACCGATTACGCTGCGCAGTTCACGGGCGGAGACAAGGCGGCACTCGCGAAGGCGGCCGCCGAACAACTCGGCGATCGTGTGAGCCGGGTGGGCCTGCGGCAGATCGGTCAGAGCATCGCCGACCTCGGGCAGGTCGCCCGCTCGGTCGAGAGCGTGCGCACACCCGAGGCGCAGCGGGAGCTGCTCACCGACCGGGTGCAGACGATGATCGCCGAGATCGCAGCCGCTCTCCGCGACGGCACGAAGGGCGTGCCGAAGAGCGAGAAGGCCCAGGCCGGCGCCGACGCGTTCAACGCGCAGCAGCACAAGCTCATCGAGGCCGCCCGCGCCCACGCCGAGCTGCTGCAGTGGGAGGCGTTCACCGAGGAGCTCGCGGGCTTCAGCGGCGACACGCTCTCCGTGATGACCTGGCTGCGCGATCTGTTCGGCCTCGGGCTCATCGAGAAGAACGCCGCCTGGTACCTGATTCACGGCCGGCTCTCTGGCAGCCGCGTCGAGGCGGTCACCGCCTACATCGATCGACTCATCGGCCGGCTCCGGGCGCACGCGGTCGACCTGGTCGACGCGTTCGGGCTCACCCCCGAGTTGCTGCGCGCCGAGATCGCGACCGGCATCGAGGCAGAGCGCCAGGCAGAGGCGCAGGCTTACGTCGAGGCCCAGATCGCCGCGGGCGTCTGGCCCGTGCACGAGAAGCAGCTGCGCGCCGAGGCCAAGGCGCGAGCGAAGGCCGGAGGCGCGGCGCAGTAGCGGGCACTCCCAGCCGCTCGGGCGATACGATAGGCGGGTACGCGAGCGGAGGGTGATGCATGGGAGAGCGCGACGTGAGCCTGCCCAGTCTCGAGGGGCAGCGGGTGCTGGTCACCGGTGCGACCGGCGGCATCGGCAGCGGAATCGCACAGCGGTTCGCGGCGGCCGGGGCCAACGTGGCCGTGCACTACCGTTCGTCGAAGCCCGCCGCCGAGGCGGTCGTCGCGAAGCTGCGCGACGCCGGTGTCGAGGCGGTCGCGCTGCAGGCCGACCTCGGTGAGCCCGGTGCGGCGGAGAAGCTCGTCGCCGCCGCCGCGAAGAAACTCGGCGGCATCGACGGACTGGTGAACAACGCCGGCATTCAGCCGCTCAATACCCTGGCCGACATGACCCGGGCCGAGTGGGACGAGGTGTTCAGCACGAATCTCGGCGCCGTGTTCGAGCTCAGCCGGGCCGCGGCGGCCGCGATGGGCGAGGGCGACCTCAGCCGCGACACCGCCGAGAACCGGTGGATCACGCACATCGCCTCCATCGAGGCCACGCGGCCCGCCGCCGCGCACGGACACTACGCTGCGGCGAAGGCGGGGCTCGTCATGCACGCGCGCGCGGCGGCGCTCGAACTCGGCGCCTGGGGCATCCGCGTCAACACGGTGTCGCCGGGTCTGATCGATCGGCCGGGTCTCGCCGAGGAGTGGACCGAGGGCGTCGAGAGCTGGCGGGAGCACGCGCCGCTCGGCCGCATGGGCACCCCGATCGATATCGGCAACGCCTGCGTGCTGCTCGCCTCGGCGGGCGCTTCCTTCATCACGGGTCAGGACCTGGCGGTCGACGGCGGCATGCAGGTCACCCCCGGCTGGTGAGCGCCCGACCCGACCGCATGCAACGCACCAGCGACCGACCGCACAGGAGAAGAGCATGAATTCTGCAGCAGCCGCGACGCCTGGGGGCCCGGCGACCATCATTCGCGCCGACGCGATGCTCACCCCCGAGGGCGCGGTGAGCGATGCGGAGCTGGAGTTCGACGCGCAGGGACGCATCGCCTACGCGGGCCCCGCGCGGGAGGGTTCGGCGGTCACCCACGACCTCGCCGGGCACGTGCTGATGCCGGGGCTCGTGAACGGGCACACCCACTCCGCGATGACACTGTTCCGCGGCGTCTCCGACGATGAGGGCTTCATGCCCTGGCTCGCGGCCGTGCAGGCGGCCGAGCAGCATCTCACGCACGACGACGTCGTCGCGGGGCTCGAACTCGCGATGGTCGAGATGATCGCGAGCGGCACCACCGCCTTCGCCGACATGTACCACTGGGACGCCGATCTGCTCGAGCGCGTGCGCGAGGCCGGAATGCGGGTGCTCGCCGCGCCGGCGATGTTCACCGCCGAGGCCGTCGGTTTCCCGGGCGTGAAGCCCTGGACCGGGGCGGAGGCGCTCGATCAGACCGAGGCGCTCGCCGAGCGGTACGCGGGCGACCCCCAGATCAGACTCGCGTACGGCCCGCACGCGCCGTACACGACTCCGCCGGAGGAACTGCGCGCGATCGCCGAGCGCTCGAAGCGCACGGGCGTGCCGATCCACATCCACGTCTCGGAGTCGGCCGCCGAGGTCGCCGACATCGTCGAGCGCTACGGTGCAACGCCCGCGATGCACCTCGACGCGCTGGGCTTCTTCGAAGCCGAGGTGCTCGCCGCGCACTGCGTGCACCTCACTCCCGAAGAGATCGAGGTGTTCGCCCGCACGGGCACTGCGGCGAGCCACAACCCGGTGTCGAACCTGAAACTCGGCTGCGGCATCGCTCCGCTGCCCGAGTTCCTCGCGGCGGGCCTGCGGCTCACCCTCGGCACCGACTCGGTCGCGAGCAACAACTCGCTCGACCTGTTCGAGGAGATCAAGACCGGCACGATCATCCATCGCGGATCCCGCGGCGACGCCGCGGCCGTGCGGGCCGCCGACGTGCTCGACATCGCCACCCGTCGCGGCGCCGAGGCCATCGGCTTCCCCGAGACCGGCGCGCTGGAGACCGGGCGCCTCGCCGACGTGGTCGCGCTCGACGTGACCGGTCCGGGCGCGACCCCGCACGCCTCCCTCGTCTCGCACCTCGGCTTCGCCGCTCGAGGCAGCGACGTGCGCCATGTGTTCATCGGCGGTCGGCACGTCTACGCCGAGGGCCGCCACCTCACGCTCGACGCAGAGCAGGTCACCGCCCGGGCGGGGCGGGCCGCAGAGCGGCTGCGCGCGGCAGCGGCAGGCTGATCCACTCTCTACGACCCGCTCGTCTGCAACCCGACCCACCCGTTCCACGCGCCACACGAAAGGCACCTCATGGCACCCGTACGACTCCCCTCCGACGCCGAGCTGCCTCTGCTGCGCACCCGCGTGGCTGATCTCGCCGATCGCGCCCTCGTGGTGGGCGACCCGGGTCGCGCAGCGCGCGTGGCCGAGCTGCTCGATGACGCCCGGCAGCTCTCGGCGAACCGGGAGTACCACGTGTACGGCGGCAGCTACCGCGGCGTGCCCCTGACCGTCGCCTCGCACGGCGTCGGCGCGGCCGGCGCGGTCGTGTGCTTCGAAGAGCTCGCCCGCGGCGGGGTCACCCGCATCATCCGTTCGGGCACCGCCGGCGGTATCCAGCCCGAGGTGGTCGACGGCGCCGTGGTCGTGGCGACCGGGGCCGTGCGCGCCGACGGAGTGAGCCATCAGCTCGTGCCGACCGAGTTTCCGGCGATCGCGACCCCCGAGCTCACGGTCGCGCTCACCGAGGCGGCCGACCGCACGGGTCTCAGGGTGCACCGCGGCATCGTGCTCACCGGTGACATGTTCTACCCGAGCGACGTCATCACCGGCATCGACCATCGGTTATGGCAGCGCGCCGGGGTCGTCGCCGTCGAGATGGAAGCCGCGGCGCTGTTCGTCACCGCTTCGCTCCACGGCATCGAGTCGGGCGCCGTGTTCGCGATCGACGGCAACCCGTTGGCCGCGGCGAACGAATCGATGGGCGACTACGATCCCTACCGCGAGGTGGTGACGCAGGCGGTCGACGGCGCGCTGCGCACGGCTCTCGAGGTGCTCGTTTCATAGTTGCGGAAGCGGCTGGGGCCGCGTGACTCGCGGGAGAAGCCGGGGGAGCGGATGGAACAGCTGGAGATGCTCGCGCGGGCCGTGCCGACGACCGCTACTCGCGGGTGAGTTCGGCGATGCGTGCGGCCGCCTCGGGATAGGCCGCCCGCAGCGCGTCGCGTTCGCCGAGCACGAAACCGTTCCAGTCGAACGGCGGCGCCATGGTGGTGCCGACGAGGCTCCACGCGCCCGCGGGGGAGGAGCCCTGCATCACCCCCGCCTCGACCGCGACCTGAGGCAGCTGCCCGGCCTCGGCATCGGGCCCGAGCAGCCGTCGCTCCGCGCGACCGTCGGGATGCAGCAGCAGCAGCTCGAGCGGCGAGCCCGCATACCAGTGGTACACCTCGACGGAGGCGAGCGAGTGCAGCGCCGAGAAGTCGGGAGCCGCGAGCAGGTAGTAGATCGCGCTCGAATGGGCGTCGAGGTGGTTCTGCTTGAACAGCCCGCCCTCGTGCTCGAGCGGCTCGAGACCGAGCCGTCGCACCCACTCCGCGGCCTCGGCCGGCAGGGATTCCGGCAGCGAAGCGCTCACGCGACCTGCGCCTGACGCGACTTCACGAAGCGGCGGCTCACGATGACGAGCACCACGAGGGTCATCACGTAGGGCATCGCATCGGTGAGCTGCTGCGGCAGACCGAATGCCTGCAGGCGGAAGCCCACGGCGTCGGTGAAGCCGAAGAGCAGCGCGGCGAGCAGCACCCCGACGGGGTGCGCGCGGGCGAGCATGACGGCGACGACCGCGATCCACCCGCGGCCGGCGGACATACCCTCGTTGAACTGCACCACATTGCCGAGCGCGAGCTGGGCGCCGCCGAGGCCCGCGAGAGCACCCGAGGCGAGCACGGCCCAGAGCTGGTAGCGCTGCGGGTTCACCCCCATGGTCGCCGCGGCGAGCGGGCGCTCGCCGACCCCGCGCAACCGCAGACCGAGCGGCATGCGGAACAGCACGACCCACGAGATCGGCACGAGCAGGAGCGCGAGGTAGCCGAGCGGGGTGAGATTGAACAGCGGTCCGATCCACGGAATATCGGCGAGCACCGGGATGCGCCAGGTGGGGATCCCGTCGATGCCCGGATCCTTGAAGACGCCCTGCACGTTGAAGATCGCGACGAGCAGGAAGCTGGTCACGCCGATCGCGAGGATGTTCATCGCCACCGCGAGCACGATCGGATCGCCCGAGCGATAGACGCTGCCGTAACCGAGGATCAACGAGAAGAGCATGCCCGCGAGCATCGCGACGATGACGCCCGCCACCCAGTTGTTCGTGAAGAACGAGGCCGCGACGCCGGCGAAGGCGCCGATGAGGATGATGCCCTCGAGGCCGATGTTGAAGATGCCCACTCGTTCGCAGAGCATACCGCCGATCGCGGCGAGCAGAATCGGGATGAGGGAGCGCAGCACCGAGGCGATGAGGTCTTCGCTGAAGATGTCGAGGATGTTCATCGGCCCGCCTCCCCCTCACTCGTCTGCGCTGCGGTTTCGGACGGCGCGGGGCCGGCCGAGCTCGCAGTCTCGTCCGGCTGTTTCGAAGGGCCTGACGGCGGCGAATCCCCGGGCTCCCTCGAGCCACCGGTCTGTGCGCGTCGCCTGAACTTTGGCAGCGTCACGCGGAACGCGAGCAGGATGATGACGAGCGCCTGGATGATCGCGGAGATCTGCGGCGACAGCCCGAGCTCACGGCCCATGGCCTCGCTGCCGACGATGATCGCGGCGAAGAAGAGGCCGGCGATCGCGACCCCGGCCGGGCGGTAGAGGGCGAGCAGGGTGACGAGCAGCGCCGTCCACGCGTAGTTGGTCTGCACGATGTGGCCCTCGACGAGGCGGGTGTTCGGGGCGCCGATCACGATGAGCACGCCGATGAGGCCCGCAATGCCTCCGGAGAAGGCCATGGTGCGCATCACGAGGGGGCCGGGCTTCACCCCTCCGTAGCGGGTGAACTCGAGGTTCTGGCCGGCGAGGCCCGATTCGAAGCCGTACTTGGTGCGGCGGTTCATGAATGCGGTGCCCACGACGAGCAGCAGCACGATGACGAGCGACCAGTTCACGCCGGTGAGTATCGCCGTGATGGGGTGGGTCGACCCGAAGCTGTCGCGCAGGGTGTCGGCGAGGCCGCTGGTGCGCCCCACGAGCATGCCCACCTGTCTGCCGGGGTCGAGCTGCTCGCTCGCGATGAGGTCCGAGGTCGGCTCGTCGAGTCGGTAGCGGATGAGCCATGAGGAGAAGTAGCGCGCGGGGTAGTTGAGCAGCAGGGTCGATAGCAGAATCGGCACACCGAGCGCGTTCTGAAGCACGGCGGCGAGAAGACCCCAGAGGGCGCCGACGATGATGGCGGTGGCGATCGCGAGCAGCAGGATGAGCGGGGCCGGGCCCGGCGCGTAGACGGCGACGAGGCCGCCCGCGAGCGAGCCGAGCACTGCCTGGCCTTCGGTGCCGAGGTTGAGCACACCCGCGCGGAACGCGATCGCGATCGCGATGCCGAGGCCCACGATGGGAATCGCGCGCTGCAGGGTGCTCGACCAGCCCATTCCGGTGCCGAACGACCCGGTCAGCATCGCGACGTACCCCTCGAGCGGGTTGACTCCGGCGAGCAGCATGAAGACCGCCCCGATGAGCAGAGCTGCGACGATGGAGACCGGCACGGGCCCGCGCAACCAGCGCAGCGCACGCCGCAGCGCGCGCGAGGCGGCGCCGCCGGTCGGGTTCGAGCCCGGTTCGGGCGAGGGGCCGGCAACCGGCGCGGGAGTGACGGTCGGGACGCTCACTGCGCGACCCCCTTCTTCGCGACGCTCATCATGCGTCTCCCTTCTGCGGGGCGCCGACCAGGGAAGCCCCCGGACGATGCTGCTCGGGCGGTTCGTGTCCGGCCATGTACAGTCCGAGCATCGCCTCCGTGGCCTCGTGCTTCGGCACCTCCGCGACGATGCGCCCCTCGAACATGACGAGGATGCGGGAGGAGAGCGAGAGGATCTCGCTCAGCTCGGCCGAGATCAGCAGGAGCGCGCCGCCGCCGTCGCGGTAGTCGCAGAGCTCGCGGTGGATCGACTCGATCGCCCCGATATCGACGCCGCGCGTCGGCTGCTCGGCGATCAGAATCGGTGAGCGGTAGTCGAGTTCTCGTGCGACGACGACCTTCTGCAGGTTGCCGCCGGAGAGCGTGCCGACCGGGGTCGATGGGCCCGCGATCTTCACGCCGAAGCGTGCGATGAGCCGGCGGGCGTGGTCGAGCATGGCCGACCTCGAGAGCAGCCCGCCGCGCAGCAACGGCGTGCTGCGGTGGTGCCCGAGGGCGAGGTTGTCGGTCGCGTCTGCCGTGCCGGCGCTGCCCACGCCGTGTCGATCCTCGGGGATGTAGGCGATGCCGCCGTCGCGCCGCTTTGCGATGGAGGCGCTGCTGAGATCCGCTCCGCCCACGGCGACGCTTCCGGATGTTGTGCGCCGCATGCCGATGATGGCCTCCGCGAGCTCGACCTGGCCGTTGCCCGCGACGCCTGCGATGCCGACGACCTCACCGGCCCTGACTGCGAGAGAAGCCGATTCGACGGCTGGGCGGCCAGCGCCGGGCACTGTGATCTCGCGTATCTCGAGCACCACGTCGCCGGGCGGGTTCGCCGGGGGCGGGGTGGTCAGGTCGACGTCGCGACCGGTCATGTGCCGGGTGATCTCCTCGGGGGAGCTCTCGGCGGTGACGAGTTGTGCGACGCGGCGGCCGTCGCGCAGAACGGTCACGCGATCCGAGATCGCCATGACCTCGTTCAGCTTGTGGGTGATGAGGATGATGGTGCGCCCATCGGCTTTGAGGGTGCGCAGCACATCGAAGAGTCGCTCGGTCTCCTGCGGGGTGAGCACGGCGGTGGGCTCGTCGAGGATGAGGACACGGGCATCGCGATACAGCGCCTTCACGATCTCGACGCGCTGGAGCACGCCGACCGGCACCGAGTCGACGCGGGCGGTGGGATCGATGCCGAGGCCGTAGCGTTCGGCGATCTCGGTGACCGCGCGATTCGCGGCACCGCGGTCGATCAGCCCGGCCCGCGTGGGCTCGCTGCGGAACACCACGTTCTCGGCGATGGTGAGCGAGGGGAAGAGCTTGAACGACTGGAACACCATGCCGATGCCCGCATCGATCGCGTCGAGGGGGGAGGAGAATCTCTGGACCTTCCCACGGATGAGGATCTCGCCCTCATCGGGCTGGTAGACGCCGGCGAGCATCGACATGAGGATCGACTTGCCCGCGCCGTTCTCGCCCATGAGCGCGTGAATCTCGCCGGTGGCGACCTCGAAGTCGACATTGTCGTCGGCGAGCACGCCGGGAAAGCGCTTCGTGATCCCGCGCATCTCGACTTCGTAGGTCATGGTCGCTCCTTTGTCTGCTGTGGCTATTCTGGCCGAAACAGCGGTGGGGCGCACGGGGGTTGCCCCGGCGGAGCCCCCCGCGGGACGGACAAGCATAACTCAGGGGGCGGACAAACAGAAAGGCCCC
>JBEBWI010000030.1:0-20731 GCA_040392345.1 Leucobacter soli
GTCGACGGCGGCATGACGCAGTACTGACGCGGTCTGCCCTGCATCGCAGCCGCACCTCCGTCGCCTTGGCGACGCGGGGAGGCGCAGGCGCCCGTGCAACACGGGCCCCGCGACTCCCCGCACTCCGGGCTCGGCGCCGCGCGACGGAACATCTTCAGAGCCCGGGTCGGCCGGCTCGATCGATCCGGCCGGAACCACCGATTGGAGAATCATCATGGCTGGAAGACTCGAGGGCAAGGTTGCCTTCATCACGGGTGCGGCTCGCGGACAGGGCCGCTCGCATGCGATTCGGCTCGCCGAGGAGGGCGCCGACATCATCGCGATAGACATCTGCGATCGGATCCCGGAGAACCCCTACGAACCGGCGACCGAGGAGGACCTGGCCGAAACCGTGCGGCGGGTCGAGGCGCTCGACCGGCGCATCGTCGCCCGCAAGGCGGACGTGCGCGATGAGGGCCAGCTGAGGGAGGCGGTGGACGCCGGAGTGGCGGAGCTCGGTCGACTCGATATCGTCTCGGGCAACGCGGGCATCTCGGGCAGCCCCGCGACCGCGGAGGAATTCCCCGACGACCAGTGGCTGAACATGCTCGATATCAACCTCGCGGGTGTGTGGCGCACGGCGAAGGTCGCGATTCCCCACCTGAAGGCTGCGGGCGGCGGGTCGATCGTACTCACCAGCTCGGTCGCAGGCCTGCGCGGCTTCGCACACCTCTCGCACTACGTCGCTGCGAAGCACGGAGTAGTGGGGCTCATGCGCTCACTCGCAATCGAGCTGGCGCCGTTCAGCATCAGGGTGAACAGCATCCACCCGACGCAGGTCGACACCCCGATGATCATGAATGAGACGATCTTCGGCATGTTCTCGCCGGACAACCCGACGAAGGAGGCGTTCACCGAGATCTCGCAGAGCATGAACTCGCTGCCGATTCCCTGGGTGGATCCGGTGGACATCTCGAACGCGCTGCTCTTCCTCGCGTCGGACGAAGCCCGCTACATCACGGGGGTTCCGCTCCCGGTCGACGCGGGCGCGCTGCTCAAGTAATTGCACATCTCCGAGGTGCGACGCCCGGCATCCGACGGCCGGCGTCGCACCTCGCCGGACCTCACATTCTCGAGAAGGGGCACTCGTGGCCGCACAACCCACCGCCGTCGAAGACAGCATCGTCACCGCGTCCGGGGAGGAAGCGCGGGGCGACGAGCCCTCTGGCCGCGCCGAACCCGTCGACCTCGCGAGCAATCGCGTGCGGATTCAGGAGCGCGTCATCGGGCGCGAACGCGAGCTCGAGCTGACGCTCGCGGCGGTGGCCGCCGGTCGCGACATTCTGCTCGAGGGCCCGCCGGGCACGAGCAAGACCACCATCCTGAAGGCGATCACCGCCGAGTGGGGCATTCCGCTCTTCTTCGTGGAGGGAAACGCCGACCTGACCCCTGCGAAGCTCGTCGGCCACCACAACCCGGCGCGCGTGCTGCGCGAGGACTACTCAGAGGACAATTTCGTGCCGGGCCCCTTGCTCGAGGCGATGCGAGAGGGCGGCTTCCTCTACATCGAAGAGCTCAATCGGGCTCCCGAGGACACGATGAACACGCTGCTCATGTCGATGAGCGACCGGGCGATCGCGGTGCCGAGAGTCGGCCGAGTCCTCGCGAAGCCGACATTCCGCGTGGTCGCGTCGATGAACCCCTACGACAACGTCGGCACCTCGCGTCTTTCGACGAGCGTGCACGATCGCTTCAACCGCGTGGTCATCGATTACCAGGATGCGGAATCGGAGGAGCGCATCGTCGCCCTGCGCTCCGGTGCCGCTGGGCCGCTCGGCGAGCGCGCGGTCGCCGACGCAGTCGCGGTGACGAGACGCACTCGCGAGCACGACGACGTGCGCCAGGGCTCGAGCGTGCGCGGTGCGATCGACACCGCCATGATCGCGCTGCAGCTGGCCGCGATGCGCGGGGTCGCGGGCCCCGACGACGAGGCGTACCCCGAGCTCTTCTACGATGCGATGACGGTGGGGCTGTCGGGCAGGATCCACGTGGACGAGGCGGCGGAGACGACGCCCGAGCGGGTGCTGCGCGAGATCTGGGAGGATCGCTTCATCCTCGATCCGCACCGGGCCGCGCCCGGATGAAGAGCCGTCGCGGCCGACTCGCCGCTCGAGCGCCGCGCCCGTGAGCCGCGCCAGGTGCAGGGCAAGCCGTTGCGGCGCAGGCCGAAGCAGCTCGACGAGGCGCCGACGCTGCACCATGCGGCGGGCCAGGGCGGCAGCGTGATTCAGGGGGGCGGATCACGGGACGCGCCGCCGCCGAATGCCACGGGTGCGACCGCACCGGGGGAGACGGACGAGCGGGCGACGCTCATCGCGGGCCTGGAGGATGCCGAGGCGGTCGACCCGCAGGTGCGCGTCATGGCGCACCGCATCGCTTCGCGGCTGTCGATTCCCAAGCCGAAACGCGACAGCAGCGCCACGCGCGGGCTGGGGGAACTGCTCACCGTGCCCTACCGGGGTGCGTCGGACGAGATCGATCTCGACCGCACGATCGAGGTGCTCGCCGAGACCCCTGTGCCCGAGGACGACGACATCCTGGTGCGCGAGCGCTTGCGCACGAAGCGCTCCGTCGTGCTCCTCGTCGACGTCTCGGGGTCGATGAAGGGGGAGCGGATCAAGACCGCCGCAGCGGCGGTCGGGGCGCTCGCCGCAGAGCTCTCGCACGATGCGCTCGGCGTCGTCGCGTTCTGGTCCGATGCCGCGGTGCTCGTGAATCTCGGCGACCCGGTCAAGCCGATGCCGCTGCTCGATTCGATTCTGCGGATTCCGGCGCGTGGGCTCACCAACGTCGCCTTTCCGCTCGAGGTCGCCGCGCAGCAGCTCGCGCGCGTGCCGGCGCGCGAGGCGCGCGTGGTGCTGCTCTCGGACTGCGTGCACAACGCAGGGCCCGACCCACGGCCGTTCGCGGCGCGGCTGCCCAGGCTCGATGTACTGCTCGACGCGAGTGGGGAGAAGGACATCGAGCTCGGCCGCGAGCTCGCGTCGCGCGGGCGGGGCATCTGCCGAGTCGTGCGGCATCACCGCGATGTGGCTCCCGCGATCTCGCGCATGTTCGGCGGCGACTGATGCGTGGTCAGGGGTGATCGAGAGCGTGGATCACGGTGCGGCGCGGGCGATTCCAACTTGCGCTTTCATTTTGGCACTTGGTGCCATTAATATGTTTCAAGCCGGTGGTGCTCGCTCTGTCGCCACCCAAGACCTGCGCGGCCGACATCGCACACGAAATTCAATGACGAAGGAAGCGAGACGATCATGAGCCTCTGGCCCTGGAAGCAGAACCCCTGGTTCGAGACGGTGCGCGAAGCGCAGCGCCGCACGAAGAGATTCCTGCCGCCGTCGGTGTATGCGGCGCTCGTCGCGGGCAGCGAGCGGGGACGCACCCCGCAGGAGAACATGGATGCGTTCGCGCAGCTGCAGTTCGCGCCGCACGTGGCGGGGCACCAGCCCGAACGCGATCTGTCGACCACGATCATGGGAATCCCGGTCTCGATGCCCGTCATGATCTCGCCCACCGGGGTGCAGGCGATCCGCCCCGATGGCGAGGTCGCGGTCGCCCGCGCCGCTGCCGCACGCGGCATCCCGATGGGGCTCAGCTCCTTCGCGTCCAAACCTGTCGAAGAGGTGACGGCGGCCAATGAGAACACCTTCTTCCAGATGTACTGGACCGGTTCCCGCGATGCGATGCTGCAGCGCATGGATCGTGCCCGTGCGGCCGGCGCCAAGGGCCTCATCTCGACGACCGACTGGTCCTTCTCGATCGGTCGCGACTGGGGCAGCCCCGCGATCCCCGAGAAGATGAACCTCGCCGCGATCATCAAGATGGCCCCCGAGGGCATCATTCGCCCGAAGTGGACGCTCACCTGGCTGAAGTCGGGCCTGCCCGACCTGACCGCACCGAACCTCAAGCCGCTGACCGGGCCGGCTCCCACTTTCTTCGGCGCGTACGGCGAATGGATGCAGACCCCGCCGCCCTCGTGGGAGGACATCGAATGGCTGCGCAAGGAATGGGGCGGCCCGTTCATGCTCAAGGGCGTGACGCGCGTCGATGATGCGAAGCGCGCAGTCGATATCGGGGTGGACGCCATTTCGGTCTCGAACCACGGCGGCAACAACCTCGACACGACCCCCGCGGCGATTCGCTGCCTCGGCCCGGTGGCCGACGCGGTGGGCGACCAGATCGAGGTGCTGCTCGACGGCGGCGTGCGCCGCGGTGGGGATGTGGCCAAGGCGCTGGCCTTCGGCGCCCGCGCCGTGCTGATCGGCCGTGCCTACCTCTGGGGGCTCGGAGCCAACGGGCAGACAGGTGTCGAGAACGTGCTCGATCTGCTGCGCATGGGCCTCGACTCGGCGCTGCTCGGTCTCGGCCACTCGTCCGTCTCGCAGCTCAGCCGCGACGACTTCCTCGTGCCCGACGGATTCGTCGCCAGGCTCGGCGACACCGGAAGACCCGCACCCGACTCGGCGACCGCGAAGGCCGCGACCCCGGCGAAGCCCGCGGCGAAGCGCCCGGTCGGGAAGACGGTGGAGTAAGGGCCTCACCGGGCCGGAGACCCGAGTGCTGCGGGCCCCGAATACGCATCGAGGCTCCGCGTCGAGCCGTGGGAAAGTGAATTGAGGAATGCTGAAGTGAGCCGTCGATCAAGCCCCGCCGACTGGGGGCCGCCCGAATACCCCGAGCCGCCGACCCGCAGCGCCGAGACGAGCGAGTTCACCACGCGCGTGCCGTTCGCGTGGACGCCCGGCGTCGCGCTGCGCTCGGGCAGGGTGGTGGTCGGCGGCTCTCCGTGGGAGGTGACGACGCTGCCACGGTCGGTGCGACCCTTCGCGCAGCGGCTCTTCCGCGCGGGCCGGGCGGGCTTCGTCGCCGAGACCCCAGGAGAGCGGGAGGCCGCGATCTTCCTGCTCGACCGGGGCATCGCCGATCCACTGCCGATCGCGAAGGGCCCGGCTGCCGACGTCGAGGTCGTCGTGCCCGTGTACGAGCACTCGGACTCGCTCGAGCGCTGCCTCGCCTCGCTCGCGGTCGAGGGGCTGCCCGTCACGGTCGTCGACGACGCGTCGCCCCGAGCGCACGCCGCGAAGATCAAGAAGGTCGCCCAGAAGCACGGAGCGCGCCTGATCGTGCGTTCGACGAACGGCGGGCCGGGCGCCGCGCGCACCGACGGGTTCAGGGCGACGACCGCCCCGTTCGTCGCGTTCATCGACGCAGATGTGATCGCCGGGCCCGACTGGGTGTCGCGGCTGCGCCCGCTGTTCGAAGACCCGCGCATCGGCGCCGTCGGCCCGCGCGTCGTCCCCGACCTGCGCGGCGCCTCCACGATCGAGCTCTACGAGGAGACCCGATCCGAGCTCGACATGGGCACCGAGCCGAGCCGCGTCGTCTACGGCGTGCCCGTCGGGTGGCTGCCGAGCGCCTCCGTCATCGTGCGGCGCAGCGCCGTCACCGACCCCCCGTTCGAACCGGGGCTGCGCGTCGGCGAAGACGTCGACCTGTTCTGGCGCATGGAGGAGGCAGGCTGGACCGTGCGCTACGCGCCCGACGTGCTGAACCGGCACGAGGTGCGCGACAACCTCAAGGACTTCGCGCTGCGACGGGCGGGCTACGGCGGGTCCGCCGCCGACCTCGAGCGTCGGCACCCGCGTCGCCTCATCCCCGCGCAGCCGTCGCTCTCGGGGCTCGTGGTGCTCGGGGCGCTCGCGCTGCGCAAACCGTGGATCGCCGCGGCCGTCGCCGGCTACGAGTTGGCGCGGCAGCGCCGCATCCTCGAAGCCGAGGTGCCGAACACCGTCGTGGTCGAGATGACCTTCCGGTCGCTCTGGTCGGACGCGTTCTGGCTCGGGCACCTGCTGCGGCGGGATTGGTGGCCGGTCGGTGCGCTCGTGCTCGCCGCCACCCCGAAGTCGCGCCTCGCCCGCGGCATCGCCGCCGCGATGCTCTGGGAGCCGGTGCGCGACCACCTGCTCAGACCCACCCGGCTCGGCCCGGTGCAGAGCCTCGCCCTCCGCGCAGTCGACGATGCCTCGTACGGCACCGGCGTGATCCGCAATGCCATCCGTCGCCGTGTCGCGAACGTGGTACTGCCGCGCGTGCGCATCCCCACCTGGCCGAAGGAGCCCGGCCGCTAGATCGTCTTCTGCCCATCCCAGTTCTTCCTCGTTCACTACCGATCAGTGCCGACCGACACGCGACTGCGAACCGCAGCGCGCCACACGAAAGCGATTCCCCACCGATGACGTTCACATTCGCCACTCGCCCCGCGCGCACCCGGCGCCTCTCCCTCCTCGCGCTCGCCGCAGCCGCGGGGGTGCTCCTCACCGGGTGCGCCTCGACCGCGGGCGATGCCACCGGTGACGCCGGAGCCGCGGCCCTCGACCCCATCAGGGTCGGCGCGATCAGCTCGATCACCGGCCCCGCACCGTTCCCCGAGGTACCGGGCGCGGCTCAGGCCGTATTCGATCGGGTGAACGCCGAGGGCGGCATCAACGGCCGCATGATCGAGTACATCTCGGAGGACGACGGCGCCGACCCTGCGCAGGCGAGCCAGGCCGCGCGACGCCTCGTCGATGAGCAGGGCGTGGTGGCGATGGTCGGCTCGGCCAGCCTCGTCGAGTGCAGCGCGAACGCCGCCTACTATGCGCAGCGCGACGTCGTCTCCATCATGGGCACCGGCGTCGAGCCCACCTGCTTCGAATCGGCGAACATCGCGCCCGTGAACAACGGCACCATCCAGGGCTACGCGAGCCTGCTGTACTTCGCCTCGGAAGACCTCGGGCACGACCGGGTCTGCCCGGTGATCCTCAACTCGGCCGGTCTGACCGAGCCCTACCTCGGACTCATCGAGGAGTGGAAGGCGGAGACCGGCAGCACCCCGCCGCTCGTCGACACCACGGTGAACCTCGGCGACGACGCGACGCCCGTGCTGCTCGCCGTGCGCGACGCCGGCTGCGACGCCGTGGTCTTCAACGCCAACGAGCCCGTCGCGGTCGCGTTCATGAACACCGCGAAGCAGCAGGATCTGCTCGAGGGCATCGACTACCTCACCCTCACCTCCGCCTACTCGGAGGCGGTGGCCGCGGCACTCGCCGAGCAGGGCACCCTCGGCCTCTACGCGAACTCGGAGTTCGTGCCGTTCATGGGCGACGACGCGGCGCTCGACGATTGGCGCGAGACGCTGACGGCGGCCGACGTGCCCCTCACCTCGTTGTCGGAGGGCGGGTACGTCGCCGCCGAGATCCTCGTGGAGGTGCTGCGCGGCATCGAGGGCGAGATCACCGCGGAGTCGGTCGCCACGGCGATCCGCGGCGCCGGCGAGATCGCGAACCCGCTGCTCGGCATGCCGTTCGTGTTCGATGACTCCGACGCGCACAACCCCAACCGCGCGAGCCTGATGGTGCGTGCCACCGCCGACGGCTGGGTGACCGCGAGCGACTGGGTCGTCGTTCCGCCGCGGGCCTGACCTCCCCGCCCGTGCTTCGCCCGAACATTGCGGCCGCAGGTCTCACCTCATCCGGTCGGCCGGTCGGCCGGTCGGAACGAGACCCGCGGCCGCACTGCTCTCGGGCCGCTCGTGCACGGCGGCTACCATCGGTCACAGGTTCGGACGACCGAAGCCGATGGGAGCGCGCATGCTTGACGGGGTGATCTCGGGGCTCATCTCGGGCTCCGTCTATGCGATTCTCGCCGTCTGCGTCGTCATGCTGTATCGGCTCACGGGGGTCGTGAACGTGGGCCTCGCCGCGACCGGGGCGCTCGGCGCCTATGCCTGCTACGCGCTCGTGGGCGCCGGGATGCCGCTCGTGGCCGCGGCGCTCATCGGGCTCCTCGTCTCGGGCTCCGTCGCGGGCCTTGCCGGCCTCGTGCTCGCGCGCTGGTTCGGCCAGCCGTCGGCGACGATCAGGCTGGTCGTCACGGTGGTGCTGCTCGTCGTGATCCTCTCTCTCGGATTCCGTCTCTTCGGCGATTCCCCGCGGGTCATGCCGAGCCTGCTGCCCGAGGTCTCCTTCGTGCTTGCCGGCGTGCGCGTATCGCTCGCAACATTCGTGGCGTTCGGGTGCGCGGTCCTCGTCGCGGTGGGGCTCACCCTGCTGCTGCGGCACACGCGCATCGGCATCCGCATGGAGGCCATGTCGGAGCGCCCCACCACGCTGCAGCTGCTGGGCGTGAACACCCGCGTGCTCTCGGTGGTCGTCTGGTCTGCGACGGGTGCGATCGCCGCGCTCGCGATGCTGCTCATCGCCCCTACCCGCAACCCCACCTTCGAGGCGATGGCGTTCCTCGTGGTGCCGGCGCTCGCGGCTGCACTTCTCGGGGCCTTCTCGAACGTGTGGGTCGCGGCCGCCGGCGGCCTCGCGATCGGTGCGCTCGAGGGCATCGGCGCCCGCATCGACTGGCTTTCGAGCTACCGCGGCGCGATCCCGTTCCTGCTCGTGATCATCGCGTTGATCTGGCTGCGCCGGCGGGAGGTGTGGGATGCGGCGAGGTAGCGGCCCGGGGCTCGCAATCGCAGCGGTCGCGGGTATCTCCCTGCTCGTGGCGCTCGGGCTCGCGCTGCCCGTCTACTGGGTCTATCTGCTCACCACGGTCGCAATCGCAGCGCTCATCGCCCGCAGCGTCGGGCTGCTCACGAACCAGGCCGGCCTCATCACCCTGTGCCAGATGGCGTTCGCCGCGATCGGCGGGTGGGTCGTCTCGTGGATCGCACTCGCCTGGCCCGGCGCACCGTTCCTGCTGCTCGTGCTGCTTGGGGGCGTGGCCGCGGCCTCCGTCGGGCTGCTGCTCGGCCTCGCCACCGCCCGCATCCGCGGCGTGGAACTCGCCGTGGTGACCCTGGGTTTCGGCGCCGCGCTCGACCTCGTGCTGCGCCAGGGGGCGTTTCCGGGCGTCGGCTCGGGCACCCCCGTGATCCCGAGTGCGCCCTTCGACGACCCGCGCTGGTTCTTCGCGCTCTGCTGGGCGATCCTGCTGGTACTGCAGAGCGGCTCGGCCCTGCTCGGCCGCACCGCGCATGGGCTGGGCTGGGCGGCCATTCGCACGAGCGAGCGGGCGGCGGCCGCGCTCGGGATGCGAGTGGGCCGCGCCAAAGCCTCGGCGTTCGGCGTCGGGTCGCTGTTCGCCGGGGTCGCCGGCGGGTTGCTCGCCGGGCAGTACGGGCTGCTCACCACCGCGGTGTTCACCCCGCTTGCTTCGATGATGCACCTGGTGACCGCGGTGCTGTGCGGGGCGAGCCTCTTCAGCGGTGCCGTGCTCGCGGGCGTGTTCAGCGTGTTCATGCCCGAGGCGCTGCGGAGGCTGGGGCTTCCGCTCGACGTCGGCAACGCGCTGCTCGCGATCGGCGCCTTCGACGTGCTGCGGCGGGGAGGCGGCGGCATCGCGGAGCAGGCGCGCGCGAAGCTGCAGGATCGGGCGTTCCGCGGCGCCCGCGTCGCCTGTGAACTGCCGGGCGCTGGCGGATCGCCGAAATCCCGCGACCTCCCCCCTTCCTCCGAGCGGGGTACCGTCTTGCGGGCGGGGTACCGATCGACCGCGCAACGCGACCCCGCTCGTCGAGGCGATCGCCATTCGCGGCAGGCGTGCCTCGAGATATCCGGGCTGTCGGTCTCGTACGGCGGCAACCGGGCGCTCGACGCGGTCGACCTGACAGTGCGAGCGGGCGAGGTGCACGCCCTGATCGGGTCGAACGGCGCGGGCAAGACCACGTTGATCGATGCCGTCACCGGGTTCGCGACCGCGCACTCGGGCATCGTGCGGGTCGACGGCGCCGAGATCGACCGGCTCTCCGCGCAGAAGCGCGCCGATCGCGGCGTTCGCCGCACCTTTCAGCAGGGGCGTGCGATCGAGGCCCTGTCGGTGGGCGACTATCTGCGGCTCGCCGTCGCCGCCGAATCCGGCGGTCGCGCCGCGGAGACGGAGCGGGTGCGCTCGGTATCCGCGTACTTCGGCCTGCCCGATGCGAACGTGCCGATCAGACTCATGGACGCCGGTTCCCGCCGCGTGCTCGAGATCGCGGGCGCGCTGGCGTCGGGGCCCCGGGTACTGCTGCTCGACGAACCCGCGGCGGGTTCGGCCGAGACCGAGAGCCGCGCCCTCGCCGAACTGGTCCGCCGCATCCCGGCCGAATTCGGCTGCACGGTGTTGCTGATCGAGCACGACATGGGCTTCGTGCGCGCGGCGGCGACCCGCGTCACGGTGCTGGACGACGGTCGTGTACTCGCCGAGGGCGCGGTCGACGAGGTGCTGGCGGATCCACGCGTGGTCGCCGCCTACCTCGGTGAAGAGGTGGCGCGATGACCCTCAGCGCAACCGGGCTCACGGTGAGGCGCGGCGGGCTCACGATCTGCCGCGATATCGACCTGGTGGTGCCGGTCGGCGAGATCACGGTGCTGCTCGGCGCGAACGGGGCCGGCAAGTCCACGCTGCTCGACGGCCTCTCGGGCGTGCTGCCGGTCGCGGCGGGGGCGATCCACCTGGATGGGCACAGCCTCACGAGACTGCCCCCGCATCGTCGTGCCGCGCGCGGGCTCGCCTATGTGGAGCAGGGCCGCACCGTCTTCGAAAGGCTCACCGTGCGGCAGAATCTCGCGGTGGTGGATCGTTCGCGGCGCACCCTCGACCGCTCGTTCGAGCTGTTTCCGCGCCTCGCGGAGAAGCGCGACATCCGTGCGGGCCTGCTTTCGGGCGGTGAGCAGCAGATGCTCGTGATAGCGCGGGCGCTCGCGACCGACCCGAGGGTCCTGCTCGTCGACGAGCTCTCGCTCGGGCTCGCGCCGCGCGTCGTGCGCACGCTGATGGAAGCGCTCGTGGGGCTCGCCGCGACGGGCGTCGGCGTGCTGCTCGTGGAGCAGTACGCCCAGCTCGCGCTGGAGGTGGGAACGACCGCCCACGTCATGCGGCAGGGTCGCATCGTGCGCAGCGCGGCCTGCGCGACGCTGCTCGCCGACCGTGACGCGCTGCTCTCCTCGCATTACTTCGGCAGCCCGATCGGTTAGACCGCTCTTCTCTCCGTGCGGAACGACACGACCGCGAGGGTGAGCCCCACGAGGGTCAGTGCGATCGCGACGGCGATGGGCGAGAGATAGCCGAGACCCGCGGCGATCACCAGTCCGCCGAGCGCGGCGCCGATAGCGTTCGAGAGATTCAGTGCCGAATGGTTGAGCGAGGCGGCGAGCGCCTCACCCTTGCCCGCGACGTCCATGA
The DNA here is from genome assembly GCA_040392345.1 of Leucobacter soli. Taxonomy (GTDB): domain Bacteria; phylum Actinomycetota; class Actinomycetes; order Actinomycetales; family Microbacteriaceae; genus Leucobacter; species Leucobacter soli_B. The sequence continues at coordinate 11,236 of JBEBWI010000030.1, forward strand.
GTCGCATCTGGATGATCGGGCCGAGTCCCATGCCCGCAGCCGCGAGGAAGAACAGCGTCACGACGAACCCGATCGGCGTGCTGGAGAGGAGCAGCATCGCCGCGAGGCTCGCCAGCATGAGGCCGAAGAAGAAGTACATGGAACGTTTGATGCCGCGGTCGGCAAGTCGACCTGCGAGCGCATTGCCGAGCACCATGCCGAGGCCCGCGATGACCATTACACCCGGCACGAAGCTTGCGTCGACGCCCGCGAGCGAGGTGACCATCGGGGCGACGTAGGCGAGCACGGCGAAGAAGCCGCCGAAGCCGATCGCGCCCATGACGAGCACGAGCCACAGCTGCGGGTGGCGGAATGCCTCGAACTCGTTATGCGTCGAGGAACGCGGCGCGGTCGGCTGCAGGTGCACGAGCAGGCTCACGGCGGCCCAGGCGAGCGCGAATACCGCGGCGATCGTGAGGAAGGCGGCGCGCCAGCCGGCAGCCTGGCCGATCCAGGTGAGCGCGGGCACGCCGATGAGGTTGGCGAAGGCCAGGCCCGAGAGGATGAAGGCGATGCCCCGCCCTCGCCGCTCGGGCCCCACGAGGGAGGCGGCGACGATCGACGCGAGACCGAAATAGGCGCCGTGCGGAAGCGCCGCGATCACGCGACCGGCGATTGCCAAACCGAAGTTCGGCGCAAACGCTGTGGCGATCGTGCCGAGGGTGAACACGGCCAGCAGCCCCAGCAGCGCTCTTCGGCGCGGCAGGCGGGTCGAGATGAGCGCGACCAACGGGGAGCCCAACACCACACCGAGCGCGTAAGCGGTGATCAGCCACCCCGCCTGTGCGTTCGCCTCGGTCGGCGAACTGGCGTACGACGCGGGCAGCAGGTCTGCTGCGAGCTCGGGCAGCAGACCCATGGCTATGAACTCCGAGCACCCGATACCGAAACCGCCCAGCGTCAGGGCCAGAAGCGCGAATCGTGTGCGGGCCCGCGAGGGCTGGTCGATTCCGCGATTCATATTGCAATTACATCTCCCGAAGGGCAGGGCTCGGGTGAGTTTCGCGCAGAGCGGATCGGGCGCGCCTGGAATAGCATGCAGAGGGCGGTGGTTGCATCCCGTAGGCTCCGCTCGCGCCCGAACCCGGGCTCAGCTCGCGCTCGAACCTCAAGGAGACGCCATGACGCAGACGACCCCCGCCCAGCCGAACCGCACCCGCATCGGGGCGTCTGACATCGAGATCGCCCCGCTCGCGTTCGGCGGCAACGTCTTCGGGTGGACGGCTGATCGCGATGCCTCGTTCGAGATTCTCGACGCCTTCATCTCGGGAGGCGGCGACTTCGTCGACAGCGCCGACAGCTATTCCCACTGGGTGCCGGGCAACACCGGTGGCGACAGCGAGCGGATCATCGGGGAATGGGTCGCGGCCCGCGGCACCCGTGACCGGGTGGTCATCGCGACGAAGGTCGCCAGGCATCCCGAGTTCCCCGGGCTCGCCCCCGACAACGTGCGCGCGGCCGCCGACGCCTCATTGGCCCGGCTCGGTACGGATCGCATCGATCTCTACTACGCCCATTACGACGACCCCGAGACCCCGCTCGAGGAGATCGTCGCGGCGTTTTCAGGCCTCGTCGACGCGGGCAAGGTGCGCGCGATCGGAGTCTCCAACTTCACCCCCGAACGAATCGCCGACTGGTGCCGCATCGCCCGTGAGGGAGGGTTCCACGCGCCCATCGCCTTGCAACCCCATTACAGCCTCGTCGAGCGCGACTTCGAGACCAACGGACTGCGCGATGTCGCCCAGTCCGAAGGCCTCTCGGTGTTCCCCTACTACGCCCTGGCCCGAGGCTTCCTCGCCGGCAAGTACCGCGCCGCGGCCGATGCGACCGCAATCGGGGCCAGCCCGCGCGCCGAAGGTGCGGCGCAGTACCTGAACGATCGCGGCATCGCGGTACTCGCGGCACTCGACGAGATCGCCGCGGCCCGCGGGGTCGAGGTCGCCTCGGTCGCGCTCGCCTGGCTGCGGGTGCAGCCGACGGTCGCGGCGCCCATCGCGAGCGCCCGCAACACCGCGCAACTGCCGGCGCTCCTTGCTTCTATGTCGCTGGAGCTGACCGATTCCGAGCTCGCGGCGCTCGCCGCCGCATCGGCCTAGACCGGAACCCGACCGGAGCGAGCACGGACCCGGCAGTGGGAGAATAGGCCGAATGACCGACACTTTCGCTGAGGCCCGCGATCCACTCGCCGAAGCCCGCGACCAGCTCGCCGAAGCCGCGCCGCACCATGAGCGCACGACCGCCGGGGTCGGCCCATGGCCCGGCGGCGAAGCCGCGTGGCCGGGCGAGCCGCACTTCGACCCCGAGCTGCTCGCCCACGGCGACACCCGCAACGTCATCGACCGCTACCGCTACTGGCGCATGGAGGCGATCGTCGAAGACCTCGATCGGCACCGGCACGCGTTCCACGTCGCCATCGAGAACTGGCAGCACGACATGAACATCGGCTCGATCGTGCGCAGCGCGAACGCCTTCGCCGCCGACACGGTGCACATCGTCGGACGCCGTCGCTGGAACAAGCGCGGTGCGATGGTCACCGACCGCTACCAGCACGTCGAACACCGGGAGAGCGTCGCAGCGCTCGCCGCCTGGGCGGGCGCGGAGGGCATCCCGATCATCGCGATCGACAACGTGCCGGGATGCGTGCCCATGGAGACGTTCGACTGGCCGGAGCGCTGCGTGATGCTGTTCGGGCAAGAAGGGCCTGGGCTCACGCCCGAGGCGATCGCCGTGTCGGAAGCGGTGGTCGAGATCACGCAGTACGGCTCCACTCGCTCGATCAACGCGTCGGCCGCCGCCGCGGTCTCGATGTTCAGCTGGGTGCAGCAGCACTCGCCGCTGGTGCCGCGCCGCTGAGGCCACCGCTGAACCCGCCCGGCCTTCTCCCGCAGGTTGACAGTAGTGGCCCTCTTGGAGCGGGCGGACGGGGCGAATGCTGTCAACTTGCGGGGCTTGGCGGGCTCCCAGACTCCTCGGCTCGGCTGCCCGCCGAGCCCGCGATGCCGAGTGCACGTTGAAGGCGCGCGGAAGACACTCAGCCACGCCTAGTCATTAGCTACTGTTTCTCTCAAGAAGCATTGCGTTTAGTGAATGAAATTTGCTAGTTTTTCCCCAGGTTGTGCTTGCGGTTCGCCGGGGGGCGCGTCATCGTGGGAGCCGCCTGGCAATGTGGGCACGCAGTCCTCACGAGCCTGAAAACGCTAGTTGACAGCTGTGCAGGCTCGGCCTGCGCCGGACAGATGGAGCCCGGAATGGTAGTGGACAGTGCTGCGCAAGCGGCGAGCGCCCAGAAGAAACGGCGGGGTCTGCTGATCTCGACCGTGACGGTGGCAGCGCTGCTGCTGGTGTCGCTCGGCGGTCTGGGGTGGCTGGTGCTCAAGCCCAGTGGCCACGAGGTGGTGCTGCAGCCCGCGGGCTTCGTGACGGAGAATCCGTTCGCAGCGGATCCCTTCGCGGGTGCGCCCGATCCGAAGCTGGCGACGCCGGCGCAGGAGATCGCGAAGGTGCCGAACGCCCCGATGAACACGCAGTCCACGACCGCGACCGACGTCGCGATCTACGGCGGCTCGGGGAGCCACACGGTGTGCGACGCCGCGAAGTTCCTGCAGTTCATGGAGAAGAACCCGACGCAGGCGAAGGCCTGGGTCGATGCGCTGAACGCCGACTCGCAGCTGAACTGGCCGAAGGGAGCACTCACCGTCGCCGACATTCCCGCGTACGTGCAGACGCTCGCCCCGGTGGTGCTGATGACCGACACGCTCGTGACGAACCACGACTTCGTGAACGGCAAGCCCGTCGCCTACATCTCGGTGCTGCAGGCCGGCACCGCGGTGCTCGCCGACATGTGGGGCGTGCCCAGGCTGCAGTGCTACTGCGGCAACCCGCTGACGTTGCCCCCGGGCACGACGAACGTGACCTACACCGGCAAGTCGTGGACGGGTTTCGACCCGGGTAGGGTCACCCTCTTGCAGCCGCCGCCGGAGCCGGTCGACGGGCTCACCGTGGTCGACCTCGACAACCCGGGCAACACGCTGCAGGTCGGCCCGGTCTGCGTCAACCCTGAAGGGTGCGACACTGGCGGTGACACGACGCAACAGTCGGGCGACACCACTCAGCAGCAGGGCAGTACGACCCAGCAGAGCGACTTCTACATCAAGCCGAATCCGCCGACGCCGTCTGCCGATCTGTGCTCCGCTCAGACCGGCGCCCACATCAGCACGGTGCCGGGTGACTTCAAGTTCGATATCACGAACAACTCTCCGGTGGAGGTCGACCTCTGGTCCGTGCAGTTGACGTGGCAAGCGGGAGCCGGTGAGGATCCGGACTACGGCGGTGTCATCGACAGTTGCACGATGGTGTACGTCGCCACCCTTCCGAAGGGATCTACCGGCTACGGGTTCACCAGTGGCGCGTTCATCCCCTGGGCCGCGTTCGAGGGAACCCACGGCACCGGGCCGGTGGCGACCAAGACCGTGACCGGTGACGGCAGCGCTTGGAGCGTCCAGTGAGCGGGCAGGGGTGGTACGACGCCGACGGGGTCTTCCACGAGGGCCCGCCGCCCGGCGCGCCGAAGGCCGACGCGAACGCCGACCTCGCGGCGATGCAGCGGCAGATGGAGGAGCTGCAGCGGCAGATCCAGGCCGCGCAGCAGCCTGCGCCGACACCCGAGCCGCAGCAGCCCGCCTCGCCCGAGCAGCAGCTCGCCGAGATGCAGCGTCAGATGGCCGAGATGCAGGCGCAGCTCCAGCAGCAGACGGGTCCCGTCGCGCCGTTGCCGGCCGCGACGCCCGCTGTTCCTGCCGAGCCCGTTGCCTCGACCGTGGCACCGGCGGCGACTCCGGTCGCTGCGGCCCCCGTGGTCGTTCCGCAGCCGCAACCCGTGGCCGTCGCTCCGTTCACCCCGGCGGCCCCGGTCAAGGGCAACGGGGGGCTGAAAGCGCTGCTTACGATTCTCATCGTGCTGCTCGTGCTGACCCTCGGCGCGATTGGCTGGGTGGCTTTCACCGGCTTCTCGCTTGCGAATGGCCTGCCCGCCGCCGAGGAGAGTGCCGATGAGGAGGCCGCGGCAGCAGTGACCGAGACCGTCGAAGTGGCGCTCGCGCCCGCCGCGGCGATCGGCGCCAACGCGTTCACCGCGACGCAGTGGGCGAGTTCCGCCGACCCCGCGGTCGCGCAGGAGGCCACGGGCACCGCGCCCGGCGGCGACGCTCAGGCCGTCGCCGTGGTCGACGGTTCCGACGCCGGGCTCTACGCCGTGCCCCGGGGCACGTCGTACTCTAGCGGAGAGGCCCCGTCGCTGCTCGCCGAACTGAACGCCGAGCCCGCGCGGGCCGAGGCGTTCGTGCAGGCGTTGAACAGCGACCCCGACCTCGGCTGGGGTGGCGCGCTCGCCGTGGCCGACCTCGAAGCCTATCTCAAGCAGCTCAGCCAGGTGGCGCTCACCGATGACACCTGGGTGACGCACCACGCTTACTCGGGCGGATCTGCGACCGCCGCGCAGGCCGTGCTGCAGAAGGGTTCGGTCGTGCTGATCGACCGCTACGGGGTGCCGAGGGTGCGTGCCGTCTCGGGCGACCCGCTCACGGCCCCCGAAGTCGGCGAGGGCGTCGGCATCGTCGCCTCGGCGGGCAAGGCTTGGCCCGACTTCGACCCGTCCGATGTGGTGGCGGTGAGCCCGGCCGCGTCGGTGCTGGACTCGTTCCAGCTCGCCGCCGCCGGGGCGACCGCCGAGGTCTCGGCGCTCCCCTGCCGAGGCGGGGGCCTGGGTGCGGCCTGCGACCCGCCGAGCGCCACGGCGAAGATCGCCGAGTCGCCCGCCACGCCCGCCGATGTCATCATTCCGACGGTCACGACGTGCGCTCCCGCCGTGGCGGAGAGCGGCACCAAGGTCGACTTCCGCTGGGTAAACAACAGCGGCAAGACGCTGTACATGTTCATGGTCGAAGCGGGCAGCTGCACCGTGGCACAGCCCTATGACGTCGGCTCTCCGAACGGCTACTCCGGCGGCTGGAAGAGCTTCGGCGACACACCGCTGCCCGAGGGGGTGACGTGGGTGGTGACCGACGGTACGAGCACCACGCCGCTCGCCACGCTGACCTCGAAGAACGGCTACCAGATCGTCAACTAGCGCTCACAAGGGCAGGCGAGTCTGCGCACAGTGGCACGGTTCGTGAGGGAGGTGAGGTGATCTCACCTCCCTCACGTCTTTGTTCGAGATGAACGCCCGGCAAACGTCGCGTGACCGAACTGTGATCTTTACCGCAGCTGTTTCATAGGGTCGCCATAGGGGAGAAGAGTGGGATAAGGGCTACATCGACCCCAGGAGCCCCTCGTGACCGCCAACAGCCTCATCCTCATCGCCGTCGACCTCGTCGCCGCGCTCATCCTGACCTTCGGCATCTACTACCGTCGCCACCGACGACGAGACCTGGTCGTCGCATTCCTCGGGGTGAACATCGGCGTGCTCGCCGTGGCGTCGGTGCTCGGCACCGCTGAGGTCGCGATGGGCTTGGGGCTCGGTCTCTTCGGGGTGCTCAGCATCATCCGCCTGCGCTCGTCCGAGATCTCGCAGCGCGAGGTCGCGTACTACTTCTCGGCGCTCGCCATGGGCCTCATCGGCGGCCTGTCGCAGACCGACATCGTGGTGCCTGCGCTGCTCATCGCGCTCATCCTGGTGGCCATGTGGGGTGCGGATCACCCGGCGCTGCTTTCGCGCAGCCGCCATCAGGTGGTGCGGCTCGACCGTGCGATCGTGCACGACGAGGAGCTGCTGACCGAGCTCGAGTCGCGGCTCGGGGCGACGGTCACCTCGCACACGGTGCAGGATCTCGATTTCGTGAACGACACGACGCTGGTCGACGTGCGCTACCGCATCGACGCGGTCAGGCCGGTGCGCCGCACGCAGGGCGAACTGGCGGAGGCAATCTGATGCTCGACGCCACAGACGCCACAGACGCCACAGACGCCACAGACGTCGCAGATGTCGCGGCCACCGCAGTCCCCGCACCCCAGCTGCCGGTGCAGGGCTTCGACCCGATCGGTCTCGGCGAGTTGGTCGGCGAGGCCGAGCTGCTCACGCGAGTGGATCGCAAATACGTCGTGCCCATAGGCGCCGCCGTGCAGGTGCTCGCCGGGCTCGATCCGCGCAGCCGGGTGCTCGAAATCGGCGGGGCACGCGACTTCGCCTACGACTCGGTCTATTTCGACACCTGCGATCACCTGAGCTACCGCCTGACCGCTCAGCGGCGCAGGCGCCGCTTCAAGCTGCGCACCCGCAGCTACCTGGACACGGGCGGCACCTTCCTCGAGGTGAAGACCAAGAGCGGCCGCGGCGAGACGGTGAAGCAGCGGGTCGGCTACAACTCGGCCGACCGGGCGCGGCTCACCCCGGAGGGCGCCGCCTACGCGAGCCGGGTGCTTGCGCAGCAGGGGCACGACCCCGAGCTCGTCGCCGCGATGCGACCGTCGCTCGTGAGCCGGTACCGGCGTGCCACGCTGCTGCTGCCGGGCGGCAGCCGGGCGACGTTCGACACCCGGCTGAGCTGGGCGAGCATCGCGGCGGGTGCTTCCGCGTGCACCGTGGAACTGAACGACCACGTGATCGTCGAATCGAAGTCGGCAGGCACCGCGAGCGAGCTCGACCGCCTGTTGTGGCGCGCGGGGTATCGCCCGAGCGGCATCAGCAAGTTCGGCACCGGTACCGCGGCACTGCATCCCGAACTCCCCAGCAACAAGTGGGCCCGCCACCTGCGCGGCCCGTTCTGTCAGACCAGCGGCGCACGTGCGCGCTGAACGAAGAGAAACAGAGCCAGACATGAAACGACCCATCCTGATGACGACCGCGCTGCTCGCGGCGGGCATGATGCTCGTCGGCTGCACCGCGCAGACCGCCGAGAGCGCGGTGCCCGCGGCTTCCCAGACGCAGACCGCCGCCGCATCGACGAGCGACCTCGCGCCCGAGGCGGTGATGGCGGCGAACGAGGATTACACGACTGTGAACGAGGACGAGTGGAGCGAGTCCGACGCCGTCGACGTGAAGCTGCAGGGATCGACCGCGAGCAGCGCCGCGGCCGGCGTCACGGTGAGCGGATCCACCGTCACCATCACCGAGGCGGGCGTCTACCGGTTGAGCGGCACCCTCGACGGTCAGGTCGTGGTCGCCGCGCCGGAGGAGGCGCTCGTCGTGCTGATACTCGACGGAGCGACGATCGCAAGTACTGCGGGGGCCGCCATCGAGGTGCAGAGCGCAGACGATGCGGCGATCCACTTGGCCGCCGGCAGTAGCAACAGTGTGATCGACGCCGCGAGCTACGCGGAGGACGCCGATGCGAACGCGGCCATCTGGGCCGACACCGACCTCACGATCTCGGGCACCGGGGCGCTCACCGTGCAGGGCAACGGCGGCGACGGCATCACGTCGAAAGACGACCTCGTGATACTCGGGGGCACTATCACGGTGAACGCCGCCGACGACGCGCTGCGCGGCAAGGACTCGCTCGTGGTCGAGGGCGGTGCGCTCACCCTCACCGCGGTGGGCGGCGACGGCCTGAAGAGCGACGGCGACGACGGCAAGGAGAGCGCCGAGATCGACTGGACCCGCGGCTACATCTACGTGCGCGGCGGCACGATCGAGGTCGAGGCCGGCGACGACGGACTGCAGGCGTTCACCGACACCGTGATCGCCGCCGGCACCGTGACGGTCGCCGTGGCCGACGACGGAGTGAAGGGGGAGGTGACCGTGTCGATCGGCGAGATCGACGGGCTGGACGCGCCCACCGTGACCATCACCCAGTCGGAGGAGGGCATCGAGGCCGCGAACATCGGCATCAGCGGCGGCGTGATCGACATCACCGCGGCCGACGATGGCATCAACGCTTCGGGCAACGGCGAGCTGCAGGCCCTGATCAACGGCACGGAGTATGTGGAGGGCAACCGCGAGGCCGACAGCGGCGAGCGGCTCGAGATATCCGGCGGCACCGTGACGGTGGTCGCCGGCTTCGACGGGCTCGACTCGAACGGCACACTCACCATCTCGGGCGGCACGGTCGACATCACCGCGGCCGAGCGCGGCGGCGACGGGCCGATCGACGCGAACGGCACGGTCACCGTCGCCGACGGCATCGTGACGGCGAACGGTGCAGCTTGGGATGCCGCGTCTGCCGGCGGTATGGGCGGTATGGGCGGAGGCCCCGGTGGGGGCCAGATGCCCGGTGGCGAGATGCCGAACGGCGGCCAGATGCCGGGCGGCACCGCGCCGGGCGGCACCGCGTCTGACAGCCAGGTCGGCTAGACCCGCCCGACCCGCTAGATCCGCCCGCCTTTGCTGACCCTGGCGGCTTTGGTCGGCTTGCGAAGCCGGGCCGGCTGGACCAGGTCGGCTAGACCACGTCGCGTCGCCAGCGCAGCGCCCAGCCCGCGAGCACCGCCGCGACCGCGTAGGCCGCGAGCACCGCGAGGCCCG
>JBEBWI010000031.1:0-20720 GCA_040392345.1 Leucobacter soli
TGCGCTCCCCGGTGAGTAGCGTCGTAGGCAGAGGCCGGCCTCGCGGCGAGTCGAAACGATGCGAGCATGCAGGCGCGAGGATTGCGCCGAGTCGACCGTTGGGGCCGGGTGGTGTCGAGGGGCCCGACCGTCACAAGCGCACCGATGAGGACATCATCAGTATTGATCCGAGCGACTGAGACTGCGAAGGCTCCACTCCGCGCGGAGTGCGATCTCGCTGGGCGTGGCGCCCAGCGAGTGTCGATACAGTGGATCGCATCTGTGTGCGACTTTCGAGGCGCACTCGCACTCGCATCTTCGACGGAGCCACCATGTCAACTGCAGAGCCGAACGCCGCCGCCCAGCGAGGCTTCGGGTCGACATTGCTCGGCTTCCTCCGAGACCTCGTGATCATCCTGCTGGTCGCGTTCCTCGTCTCCTTCCTCCTCAAGACGTTCCTGGTGCGCAGCTTCTACATCCCTTCAGGATCGATGGAGCACACCCTCGAGGTGAAAGACCATATTCTGGTCAATCAGCTCGTGCCCGATGTCGTCGGGGTGGAACGCGGCGACGTCGTGGTGTTTCGCGACCCGGGCGGCTGGTTGAATCTTCCGAGCAGTACCGCGGAGGCGGCTCCGAGCCTCGTACAGCAGTTCCTGCAGACGGTCGGGCTCGCCGCCGACACGAGCACCGACTACGTCGTGAAGCGTGTCATCGGCGTCGGCGGCGATCACGTGGTCTGCTGCGACTCCCAGGGTCGGGTGTCGGTGAACGGGGTCGCGCTCGATGAGCCGTACATCGTGATTCCCGAGGGCAAGACGCGGGCGTCGGAGATCGACTTCGACGTGGTCGTTCCCGAGAACTCCGTCTGGGTGATGGGCGACAACCGCTACAGCAGCCGCGATTCGAGGTACAACCAGGATCAGCCCGGCAAGGGCTTCGTCTCCGAGGAGGAGATCGTCGGCCGCGCGTTCGTCATCAACTGGCCGTTCGGCCACTTCGCCTGGCTCGGCAACTACCCCGACACCTTCCTCGGGGTGGCCGAGGCGGTTCAGGCCGATTCTGGAACCCGTGACTCGGAGACCATCGAGCCGACCGGGGCGGTCGATGGGACGAACTGACGCGTCGAAGGACCCCACGCTCGACTACGAGAGCGGCCGATTTCGCGCGGGCGCCGAACTGGTCATCGGTATCGACGAGGTGGGGCGCGGTGCGATCGCCGGCCCGGTCGCGGTCGGCGCGCACGCCGTGCTCAGCGGCACCGAGGCGTTTCCCGAGGGGCTGCGCGACTCGAAACTCCTGAGCGAGAAACGTCGCACCGCGTTGGCACCGCTCGTCGAGCAGTGGGGTGCAGGCGCGGTCGGCTGCGCGACCGCCCAGGAGATCGACGCGCACGGCATCATCTGGGCGCTTGGCGCCGCCGGTCGGCGTGCGCTTCTGGCGCTGCACGAGGCGGGTGTCCCGGTACCCCGGGCTGCGATCCTGGTCGACGGCTCGCATGACTGGCTCACCCCCGCTCTGCGTTCTCCGCTCGACGTGCGCACGCTCGTGGGCGCTGACCGCGCGTGCGCGAGCGTCGCCGCCGCATCGGTGCGGGCGAAGGTGCTGCGCGATTCGCTGATGCTCGAGGCGCACGGCGCGCACCCGCACTACGCGTGGGACTCGAACAAGGGCTATGGTGCCAAGGCCCACTACGCAGGCATCGCCTCGCACGGGCTGACGGTGCTGCACCGGCGCAGCTGGATCCACTGATCCCTCTTCCCCGACGGCCGGTGCGTGGGGCCGCGGGGGCGGTAGGCTGGGCGGGTGGGCAGTCAGGGCAACGCGAACGATGCACCGATCGGCGTATTCGACTCGGGGGTCGGCGGGTTGACCGTGGCGCGGGCGATTCGCGACCTGCTGCCGAACGAATCGATGGTCTACGTCGGCGACACGGCACGCACCCCGTACGGGCCGCGCCCGATCGCAGAGGTGCGCCGCTTCGCACTCGAGATCCTCGACGACCTGGTGGATCAGGGAGTGAAGGCCCTCGTCATCGCCTGCAACACGGCGAGCGCGGCGATGCTCCGCGACGCCCACGAACGCTACGACGTGCCGGTCGTCGAGGTGATCGGGCCGACCGTGCGAAGCGCCATGTCGATCACCCGCAACCGCAGGGTCGGGCTCATCGGCACGGAGGGCACCATTCAGTCCCGCGTCTACGACGATCTCTTCAGCATGCGACCCGAGATCTCGCTCGTCGGCCGGGCGTGCCCGCGCTTCGTCGAACTCGTCGAGGCCGGCCGTACGAGTGGACCCGAGGTGCTGCGTATCGCGGAGGAATACCTTGCGCCGCTCGTCGAGCACGAGATCGACACGCTCGTGCTCGGCTGCACCCACTACCCGTTCCTGCGCGGCGCCATCAGCCAGGTCGTGGGCCCCGGGGTGGCGCTCGTGTCGAGCGACATCGAAACCGCCTCCGAGGCCTACCGGGTGCTCACCCGCGAGGGCCTGCTGCGCGACGCCGATGCCGGCGAGCCGACCGTGCGCTACGAGGCCACGGGCGACGATACCGCGGGGTTCGTCGAGCTCGCGAGGCGCATGCTCGGAATCGACATCGACGAGGTCGAGAACGTGCAGACCGGAGCGATCCGCCTCCCCAAGAAATGATCAACCCGTCGCGATCGGCGAGAGGCGAGGAGCGTGATCCACGTTTCACCTCGCGATCTCGACGCCGCACACCCCACCATGAGGAGAACACATGACTGAGAACGGCCAGAAGCCGCGCGTCGACGGGCGTACCCCGGCGCAGCTCCGACCCATCACGATCGAGCGCGGATGGAGCACTCAGGCCGAGGGCAGCGCGCTGATCTCGTTCGGGCGGACGCGAGTGCTCTGCACCGCCTCCTTCACGTCGGGCGTGCCCCTGTGGCTGAAGGGCAAGGGGAAGGGGTGGGTCACCGCCGAGTACTCGATGCTGCCGCGCTCCACGAACGAGCGCATGCAGCGCGAGTCGGTGAAGGGCAAGCTCGGCGGTCGCACGCATGAGATCTCGCGGCTCATCGGTCGCAGCCTTCGCGCGATCGTCGACATGAAGGCGCTCGGTGAGAACACGCTGGTGATCGACTGCGACGTGCTGCAGGCAGACGGCGGTACCCGCACGGCCTCGATCACCGGCGCCTACGTGGCACTCGCCGACGCGATCGAGTGGGCGCGCGCGCAGGGCCATGTACCGAAGAATTCGAAGCCGCTGACCGACAGCGTCGCCGCGGTCTCGGTCGGCATCGTCGACGGTGTGCCCATGAGCGATCTCGCCTATGTCGAGGATGCGCGTGCGGAGACCGACATGAATGTCGTCGTCACGGGCGGCGGCGACTTCATCGAGGTGCAGGGCACCGCCGAGGGCGCCCCGTTCAAGCGGGCCGAACTCGACGCGCTGCTCGACCTCGCGCTCGCCTCCACGACGGAGCTGCGCGAGATGCAGCGTGCGGCACTCGCGGAGGAGAAGTAGCGATGCGCGTCGTGCTCGCCTCCCACAACGCGCACAAGCTGGAGGAACTGCGGCGCATCCTCGCGCCGCTGGCGCCCGATCTCGAGCTCGTCGGGTACGACGGCCCCGAACCCGTGGAGAACGGTGTGAGCTTCGAGGAGAACGCACTGCTGAAGGCCCGCGCTGCCGCGGAGCATTCCGGTCTTCCCGCGATCGCGGACGACTCGGGCATATCGGTCGGCGTGCTCGGCGGTTGCCCGGGCATCTTCTCCGCGCGTTGGGGCGGCCCCGAGCGCAGTGACCGCGCGAACGTGGAGCTGCTGCTGTGGCAGCTGAGCGACCTCGCCGACGAGCACCGCGGTGCGGCGTTCGTGTGCGCTGCGGCGCTCGCGCTGCCCGGAGGCGAGCAGGTCGCCGTGCGCGGCGAGTGGCCGGGTTCCGTGCTGCGCGAGCCCCGCGGCGAGGGCGGCTTCGGCTACGATCCAGTCTTCCGGCCCGAGGGGGAGACCCGCTCCGCGGCGCAGCTGACCCCCGAGGAGAAGGACGCGGCGTCGCACCGGCGCCGCGCGTTCACCGCGCTGGTTCCCGAACTCGCGCACCGCATCACCGGGGGGTAATCGAGATGAGCGTACAGGGAGCGGGCGGCCTCGTGCGCCCCGCGGTGACCGCGGCCGATGCCGAGCGCATCGCCCGCGAATGCTACGGCGTCGGCGCGACTGCGACCGAGCTCGGCAGCAACCAGGATCGCAACTTCCTCCTCGCAGAGGCGGAAGGCGCCCGCAGCGTGCTGCGCATCGACAATCCGATCTTCGGCGATGAGGGTCGGGCGGCGCAGCACGCCGCGATCGACGCCTACCGCGCTGCCGGTGTGCCGGTGGCCGCGGTGCTGCCCGGGCTCAACGGCGAGCTCACCCAGCGTTTCGGCGGCTTCGCCGTGCGCCGCAGCGAGTTCGCGCCGGGTGAGACCCTCGTCGACCGTGGCTATCTCGCACCCGTCGTGCTCGAGCAGTTCGGCGCGCTCGCCGCAGCGTCGGTGAACGCGCTCGCGGGCCTCGCGCATCCGGGCCTCGATCGCCCGCACATGTGGGACATGCGGGTCGCGTACTCAGAGACGGTTCGTCTCGCAGATTCGATAGTGGATCAGGCGCTGCGCGCCCGCGTGCTCGAGATCGCGGGGGAGGCGCAGGCCGCACTGACACCTCTGCTTCCGGGCCTGCCGGTGCAGGCGATTCATGGGGATCTGACCGACGACAACGTGATGGCGCTCCCCGGCGACGACGGCCGGTCGCACCCGCACACGGTGCTCGACCTCGGCGACCTCTCGTACGGGCTGCGGGTGGCCGAGCTCGCGGTCACCGCCTCTTCCATGCTGCATCACGAGCCCGAGCGCCCGTTGCGCGTGCTCGACACCGTTGCCTCGTTCCATCGCGAGGCACCGCTCACGGTCGACGAGGCGCGAGCGGTCTGGCCGCTCATCGCGCTGCGGGCGGCGCTGCTGGTCGCGAGCGGGCATCATCAGCTCGTCATCGACGGAGCCAACGACTATGCGCGCGAGCGGATCGCCGGCGAGCAGGCGATCCTCGAAGCCGCCACCGCGTTGTCGCTCTTCGAATGCACGGAGCACGTGCTCGCACGCCTCGGCTTCGACGACGGCGACGACTGCGATGAGTCGGCAGGTCGCGATGCTCTCGGAGATTCGGCAGGCATCGCTGCGCTCGCATCGTTGCTGCCCGCGCTCGCCGGAGAGATCAGGGTGCTCGACCCCGGAGTGGAATCCGACGCGCTGGAAGCGGGCCGTTGGCTCGCCGAAGACGCCGAGGAGCGGCTCATCGCGGAGGCGCTCGCTCAGGGGGCCGTCGCCGCCGTGCTGCCCTACGGGGTGTACCGGCTCACCCGCACCGTCGTCGACGCGGCTGACGGGGCGCCCACCTGGCCTGTCGCGACCGAGGTCTGGGTCGAGGCGGGCGAGGAACTCGCAGTGGTCGCGCCGGCCGGCGGTCGGTGCGTGCGGGCCGGCGAGGGCGAGCTCGTGATCGAAATGAGCGACGGTCGCCTGCTGCGGGTGGGAGGTTTCGAGCCCGCAGCGATCGGCCGCGTCCAACTGCGTGCTGGCGCCGAGATCGGCGTGCTGCCGGCTTCGCATGCACCGCGCCCGCTCGTCGTTGAGGTTCGGCTTGCTCGTGCCGCTTCGGAGAGCCCGGGCGATGCGCCTGGGCGGCCCGATCCCGATCCTGTGCGCGAGGCCGCTCAGGATTCCGCGCCGCAGCCCGCGCGCTCGCCGCTCGTCACCCCCGACCGTGTGCCCGCCTGGGCGCGCTTCACCCGCGATCCTGCCGGTCTCCTGGGCCTTCCGCGGCGTGGGGAGCACGATCGATCCACTGAGGAGCTGGAGCGTCGCGAGCGCATCTTCGCCTCCGCTCAGGAGCGCTACTACGAGCGGCCCATGCAGATCCAGCGGGGCTGGCGCCACCACCTCGTCGACACGACCGGGCGCGCGTACATCGACATGGTCAACAACGTCACCGGCATCGGTCACGGGCACCCGGGCGTCGCCGATGCGGTGAACCGGCAGATCCGCCTCCTGAACACCAACTCCCGCTTCCTGTACCGCGAGCTCGCCGAGTACAGCGAGCGGCTGCTCGCGTTGCTGCCCGACGGGGCCGGCAGCGGCGCCGTAACGAGCGGCGATGCGCTCGACACCGTGCTGCTCGTCAACAGCGGCTCGGAGGCGGTGGATCTCGCATTGCGCCTCGCCCAGGCTGCGACCGGGCGCAAGACCGTCGTCGCGCTCCGCGAGGCCTACCACGGATGGACCATGGCCTCCGATGCCGTCACGACCTCGGCCTACGACAACCCGTTCGCGCTGCAGAACCGCCCCGGGTGGGTGCATGTCGCCGACGTGCCCAACCGCTTTCGTGGCACCTATCGCGGTGCGCACACGGGCCCTCGGTATGCGGCGGATCTCGGCGAGGACCTGCGGGTTCTCGCGGAGGAGGGGCGCGATATCGCCGCCTTCATCTGCGAGTCCGTGCTCGGCAACGCGGGCGGCGTGCTGCTGCCCGAGGAGTATCTCGCCGATGTCTATGCGCGCGTGCGCGCCGCTGGCGGCCTGTGCATCGCCGACGAGGTGCAGGTGGGCTTCGGACGTATGGGATCGAGTTTCTGGGGTTTCGAGCAGTCGGGGGTGATTCCCGACATCGTGACGATCGCGAAGCCGATGGGCAACGGCTTCCCGATCGGCGGCGTCATCACCTCGAAGCGCATCGCCGATGCGCTCGCGACGCAGGGGCAGTTCTTCTCCTCCGCGGGCGGCAACCCGCTCAGCTGCCGGGTCGGTCTCGCCGTGCTCGACGCGATGCGCGACGAGGGATTGCAGGAGAACGCGAGAGTCGTCGGGAAGCGGCTCGCCGACGGCTTCCGGTCGCTCGCCGAACGGCATGAGATCGTGGGCCCGGTTCACGGCGAGGGGCTCTACCTGGGTGTCGAGCTCGTGCGCGACCGCGAGACGCTCGAGCCGGCGAAGGCCGAGGCCGCCGCGATCTGCGAGCGGCTGAAGGAACTCGGTGTGATCGTGCTCACGACCTCCGAGCGGTCGAACGTGCTGAAGGTGAAGCCGCCGCTCACTCTGAACGCCGAGAGCGCCGATGCGATGGTGGCAGCCCTCGATCGCGTGCTCAGCGAGGGCTGGTAACGGGGCGGATCTGCCCACTGTTTTGCGCGCTGAGTCAAGCCTCGGTGCGTCCGTCATCTATCCGGTTCGCAGCGGTCGCAGCACCCTGGGAGGGTGGGCGCACTGAGGCGCCCCGATGTGAAACACACACGGAGATGACGATGAGAACTGATTCCCAGACGTTGGGCGCCGAGCACGAGGCACCTCTCGAAACCGACGTGCTCGTGGTGGGCAGCGGCCCCGCGGGTGCGACCGCAGCTGTGCTCCTCGCGCGGTACGGAGTGCGGGTGACCATGGTGACGAGGGCCGACTGGGTCTCCGACTCGCCACGGGCGCACATCACGAACCAGCGCACCATGGAGGTGTTCCGCGCGATGGGTCTCGAGGAGGCTTGCCGCGCGGTGGCGCAGCCCGCCTCGAACATGGCGAATCAGGTGCTGTGCACCAGCATCGCCGGCGAGGAGATCGCCCGCACGTGGTCGTGGGGCGGCAATCCTGAGCTTGCGAGCGAGTACCTGATGGCCAGCCCGGGCGCCGGCTGCGATCTGCCGCAGGATCGGCTCGAGCCTATCCTCGTGAGCGAGGCGGCCCGTCTCGGCGTGCGCGTGCGCTTTCGGACACGATTCGAGTCGCTCGAGCAGGATGACGAGGGGGTGACCGTGCAGGTGCTGGACCAGCTCACCGGCCGGCGTGAGACCTTTCGTGCGAAGTACGTCATCGGTGCCGACGGCGGCCAGAGCCCGGTGGCGAAGGCGATCGACCTGCCGTTCACGGGCAAGGCGGGCATGGGCAACGCCATGAATGTGCGGTTCCGCGCCGATCTCTCGAAGTATGTCGCTCACCGGCCCGGTTCGCTCTTCGCCGTGATCCAGCCCGACCGGGTCGACGGCATGGGCAACGCGATGATTCGCATGGTGCGCCCGTGGAACGAATGGGTGGCCGCGTTCGTGCACCTCGGCGAGCGCAACTCCCGGCTCACCGCAGAAGAGGCGGAGTGCGAGATCAAGCAGCTGATCGGCGACGACACGATCGAGGTCGCGGTTACGGGGCTGTTCCCCTGGCGGGTCAACCACGTGGTGGCCGACCACTATTCCGTGGGCCGCGTGCACTGCGTCGGCGACGCGGTGCACCGCCACCCGCCGATGAACGGCCTCGGTGCGAACACCTGCGTTCAAGACGCGTTCAACCTCGCATGGAAGCTCGCGTTCGTACTGCAGGGTGCTGCCGGGGCAGAACTGCTCGATTCCTACTCCGTCGAGCGCCACCCCATCGGCACGCAGATCGTGGATCGTGCGATCAAGAGTTGGCTCGACGCCGGCGAGATGCTGCAGGCGCTCGGCCTCGACCCGCAGGCCCCGGTCGAGGTGCGGCGCGCGCAGTTCGCGAAACTGTACGAGCCCACCGCGGAGGGCGAATCGAAGCGCGCGGCGCTCGCGCAGGCGAACGCGAACAAGGCGTACGTCTACCACGCGAACGGTGTGGAGATGAACCAGATCTACAGTGCGGATTCTCGTGCGATCGAAACCGACGGCATCGCGCCGTTCGAGTACGCTCGCGATCCCGAGCTCGTGATCCAGCCCACGAGCCACCCGGGATCCCGACTGCCGCACGGCTGGGTCGGCCTGCCCGGCCGCACCGTGTCGACGCTCGATCTGACCTCGCCGGAGCGATTCACGCTGCTCGCCCGAATTCAGGGCGCCGCGTGGGTCGACGCGGCGCAGAGGCTCGCCGCCGAGCTCGGCATCCCGCTGACGGCGTTGCGCGTGGGGCTCGGCTGCGAGGCGACGGACCCGCACGGCGATTTCGCGCGCGTCAGCGAGGTCGGCGAGAGCGGCTGCCTGCTGGTGCGCCCCGATCAGCACATCGCTTGGCGTCAGACCGGGATGGTCTCGGACCCCGAGGCGGAGCTGCGCCGGGTGCTCACCGGGGTGCTCGCACTCGTGTAGCCTGCGCTCTGCAGGAAGCGAAACGGCCCCAAGATTCTTGGGGCCGTTTCGTGTGATCGATCTGCGATGGCACGACGAGGGTCAGATGCGACCGTACGCTTGCAGGAGCGCTGCGCGCAGTTCCGACTCGGCGCCCTCCGAGTTGTGCGCACGGAACGCGATGTGGTGATCGGGGCGCACCAGCAGGCAGCCGCTCTCCGCGGTGCCGCGAACGGCGGCCCACTCGAAGCCCAGATCTTCGGCGTCGAGCCCGGGCCCGATCGCGACGACGTCGACATCGATACCGAGTTCCGCTGTCGCCGTTGCGGCCGCGTCGCGCCATGCGTCGCCACCGATGCCGGTGAGCAGGGTGAACCGCCCGCGGCCGGTCAGATCGAGCGTCGAGAGCGTTTCGGTGCCGCGCGTCAACCAGACGTGGGGGAGTGGCGAGCCCGGGTGCGTGCTCGGTTCGTAGAAGAGCTCGGGGTCGAGGGTCGGTTCGAAGAGGGTGCCGTCGCTGACGATCGTTGCGCTCTCATAGCGCTGCCCCAGTTCGACACCGAGAGCGTTGAAATTGAAATCCTGCAGCTCGAGCGCACCTGCGAGCGCCTTTCGGCGTTCGGCGCCCTCCGCGGTGTCGGCGAAGCGGCTCCGCAGCCTCGCCTCGCCCTCCTCGGCGCTCTGCCCGGGGCGCAGGCCCACTGCGCCCGGAATCGCGAAAAGCGCCTCGAGCGAGCGGTTCGCGCGCGAGACGATGTGCTGGGCGACAGGGGAGCGCTCCGCGGAGTAGCTGGCGAGCAGTTCGGGGCCGCCCGTGCCGTCGAGCAGGGCCTTCAGCTTCCAGGCGAGATTGAATGCGTCCTGAACGCAGGTGTTCGCTCCGAGCCCGCCCGCGGGCGGGTGCCGGTGTGCGGCGTTGCCGGCGATGACGACGCGATCCCGGTGCATGATCTCGGCGTGCACCTCGTTGATGGTCCAGGTCGAAGTGCCGATGAGGCGCACCTCGAGCTCGGGTTCGCCGACGTACAGACGGGTCACGCGCGCGGCTTCCTCAGCGCTGCGGTCGGGGTCGCCGGCGCTCGGGTCGTACGGCAGAGCGATCACCCATTCGTTCCAGGGTTTCACATTGACGAACATCGCGTTGTCGATGAACGTCTCGCCGCCGGGCCGGAAGATCTGGAACAGCGCGGCCGGCCGGTGCGCCACGTAGGGGGTGAGGTCGGCCTCGACCCAGTAGTTCACCATGTGGCCGAGCCCGGTCATGCCCTCGACCTCGAAACCGAGCTGGCGGCAGACGGTGCTGTTGTCGCCATCGGCACCCACGGCGTAGGCGGATATGAACGTCGTCTCCTCGCCGGTCACCCGGTCGCGGCAGAGCGAGTGCACCCGGTCGCCCTGCTGCGCGATCGAGACGAGCTCGAGGTTCAGAACGACCTCGCCGCCGAGTTCGCGCACGGCGTCGCACAGCAGCGGTTCGAGCTCGTGCTGCGGGATATTGGTGGGAACCGAGGGGCTCGCCGCGGCGTAGTCGGTGAGCCGTTCCGCACCGGCGCCCCAGCCGCGCCTGCGCGCGATCTCCGGCCCGGTGAAGCTCTCCGCCCACACCACGCGCCCCATGAGCCCTGCGGGCATCGCGGCATCGGCGACCCGTTGCTCGATGCCGAGGTCGCGGAAGACCTCCATCGTGCGCTGGTTGATGATGTGCGCGCGCGGCGAGTTCGCGAAGCCGGGGTAGCGGGTGATCGCAGTCACTCGCACCCCGTCTCTCGCGAGCAGTGCCGCGGTCGCAAGACCGGTGGGTCCTGCGCCCACCACGAATACATCGACTTCCCGGGTGTTCATCTGACTCCTTGTGCGGCCGTCGGCTGCAGCGTGCGTGAAGGGTGGATCACTCCGCGCCGTGCGGCGCGGAGTCGTCGGCGTGTTCGGTACGCAGGGCGTCTACCACAGGTAGCGTGCCGGTGCGCTGGCGAAGCTTCGCCCGTGATCCACTCGTGTAGATGGCACTCACGATCGTGTCGGGGGTGATGTCATCGCTCAGTTCCTGCTGCACTTCGCCGTCGGCGAGAACGAGGATGCGGTCGCAGAGGAGCGCGAGCTCGTTCTCGTCGGAACCGGCGACGAGCACCGCCGCGCCGCGCCGGGCGGCCTCGCGAATGGCCTCGACGATGGTGTGCCGGGCGCCCACGTCGACGGCCTGCGTCGGTTCGTGCAGTAGGAAGAGACTCGGCTCCATCGGCAGCCACTTCGCGAGCACCACCTTCTGCGCGTTGCCGCCGCTCAGCGTGCCGACGGGCACGTGGGGCCGAGGGGGGCGCACATCGAGGCGCTCGATCCAATCGAGCACGAGTTCGCGCTCGCCCTTCGCGTCGAAGGGGAGGAGCTGGCGCTTCGAACGGCAGCTCTGCGGGAACGAAGCGTTCTCCGCGACGGTCATGCCCATCGCGAGACCCGCGTGCTCGCGGCCTTCTGGGACGAGTGCGATGCCGCCGTCGATCGCTCGTGCCGGGCTCAGCTTGGGGAGCTGCAGCTGCCTGCCGTCGACCTCCACCGTGCCGGTTGTCGCCTGGGTTGCGCCAGAGAGCAGGTAGGGGAGATCCTCGAAGCCGGCTCCGGCGAGGCCGGTGACGCCGACCACCTCACCGGGGCGCACGTCGAGGGAGAAGCGTTTGATGCCGAGGCCGCTGACGTCGCGGATCGCGACGGGTGCAGCGCCCTCGATCAGCGCCGGGCCGCTCGTGCGATCCATATCATCGAGATTGCGGCCGAGCATGAGCTTCGTGAGCTCCGCCTCGCTCATGCCCTCGACGACCTTGCCGCTCTCGACGACGCGGCCGTCGCGCAGCACGGTGACCCGATCGGCGGCGTCGACGACCTCCTCCAACCGGTGCGTGATCATGAGGATCGCGGTACCGGTCGAGACGATGTCGTCGAGGATCTGGAAGAACTGCTCGAGCGAGCGTCGCCCGAGCGCTCGGGTCGACTCGTCGAAGATGATCAGGCCGGTGCCCGCTCTCGCGTCTTGCACGGCCCGCGCGATCGCGACCGCTGCACGATCCTCCTCGCGTAGCGTCCCGACCGGTGCATCGAGCGGAATCCGTCGCCCCAGGCGTTCGAACACCTCGAGTGCGGCCGCGCGTTCTTCCTTCCACGAGATCTTGCGCCAGAGCCCGTGGCCCCGCAGGCGACCCACCCGAACGTTCTCGAGAACGCTGAGGCTGTCGACCAGGCCCAGGCTCTGATGCACGACGGCTACGCCGCGCTCCTTCGCCTCGCTCGGGCGCACCGGCAGGTGCAGGTCGTGGCCGTCGACGGCGACACGAGTGCCGGGGTCGGGAGTGTAGAGGCCGGTGAGCACCTTTGCGAGGGTCGACTTGCCGGAACCGTTCTGGCCGATGAGCGCGTGGATCTCGCCCGGTCGCACATCGAGCGAGACGTCGCGCAGCACGCGCGTGCTGCCGAACGTCATCCAGAGGTTCTCGACCTCGAGACGGGGGATGCCCCCCGGGGCAGGCGCTGAAGCCTGCCCCGGGGAGACGACCGAGTTGGGCGGCTGCGTCACGCGACGCCCCACAGCTTCTTGAACTCGTCGGCGAAGGTGGCCGGGCCGTACCACTCGCCCGAGGCCTCGCCCGCCTCCGAGACATCGACGTCGCCGATGTTCTCAGCGGTGAAGAGACGCGTCGGAATGACGTAGGGGTAGATGTCCTGGCCGTTGTGCATGCGCAGCACGGTGTCGACGATCGCCCAGGCGCCGAACGGAGCCGACTGGCCGGAAGCCGCGGCGACTGCGCCGCCCTGCACGGCCTGCAGCGCACCGAGGGTGGAGGCGCCGGTGCCGATCTGCGCGTCGCTGTTCTGCAGTGCAGGGATCACGATGGGCAGGTATTGTGCGAACTGGGGCACCACGTAGTTGATGTTCGGATCCTGAAGCAGCTTCGAGCCGAGCTCCGAGGCGAGCTGCGACGAGGTGGCCGTCGTGCTCTCGATCTCGCTGTAGGTGCAGTCGGGGCAGTCCTCGAGGAACTGCGGCTTGCCGTCCTCGATGAACTTCACAGTGCCCGGGCCGTCGGCGCTCTTGATGACGAGCACGTTGGCGCTGCCTTCGGAATCGAGGGCGACCCACGACATGACCTCGGTGAACATCTCGACGCCGGGGGCGTTCACGTTCGCGAGGGTCTCGCCCTCGGGGAAGGCGGGGTCGGCGAACTGGTTGCTGTAGACGATCTTCACGCCGGCTTCCTGGGCAGCATTGAGAGCGTTCGCCGCCATGCCGTAGTAGAAGCCGTCGGTCACGATCGCCGCGACATTCGGGTCGTTCTTCGCGCCGTCGACGCACTGGCCGATGGTGGTCGGGTTGCCCTCGCCGTTGCAGACCTGCAGCTTCGCTCCGGCCGCGGCCACCGAGTTCTCGAGAATTGCGGCGGTGAGGGCGAACTGCGGCGCCTGGTTGGTGATCGGGATGTAGTGGATCGTCTTGCCCTCGATCACGCTGCCGTCGGTGATCGGCTCGGTGGGCATGTCGTAGCTGTCGTCGACGGCCATGTAGTCGGCGACGCGCTGCGCGAGATCCGCGCTGCCGGTCTCGCTGCTGGTTCCCTCGTCAGGGGTGGTGGGTTCTTCGACGGTGCCGCCCGAGCAGCCGACGAGCGCGAGCGCTGCTGCGATCGATCCCGCGGTGGCGAGCGTGCGCAGGCGCGCTCCCCGGGTCATGGTTGGTGTCTTCATGGGTGTCTCCTTCGTGACTTCGTTGGCATACGAACGGGATGGGAATGGGAAAGACGTGTGGATCGGGGCGGGTCGCTAGCGCGAGCGCCGACCGATGACGGTCGAGATCGTCACGGCGATGACGAGCACACCGCCGTAGAACACCTGCTGCACCCAGCCCTGGGCGCCGAGCATCTGCAGGCCGAGCACGCCGGTCGACAGGAAGAAGATGGCGATCAGGGTGCCGAGCGGGTTGAACCGGCCGGGCTGAAGGATGGCCGAACCGAGGAAGGTCGCGGCGAAGATCGGCAGCAGGTACATCTGCGAGACGGTGGCGTCGAAGCCGCCGGTGCCCGCCGCGGTGAGCACGCCGCCGAGGCCTGCGATGAGGCCGGCCATGGTGAATGCGCCGATGCGGATGCGAGTGACGCGCACGCCCGCCAGGCGGCTGACCTCGCGGTTCTCCCCGACGAAACGCATGTTGCGCCCGAGAGGGGTGAAGCGCAGGATGTAGGCGAAGACGAGCATGAGGATCAGACCGTAGAAGAATCCGATCGGAAGGCCCGCGACCACCTTGAAGAGCGTGACCTGGGAGAACTCGTTCGGCAAGCCGAAGATCGTGGTCATATTCGTCATCCAGAGGCCGATGCCGAGGAGGAAGGTGCCCATGCCCAGGGTGACGACGATCGTGTTCACCCCGAGCTTCACCACCAGATAGGCGTTCACGAGCCCCACGACGGTCGAGGCGATGATCGCGAGCAGTGCGGCCAGCCATACGTTGACGCCGTGGCTCACATTGAGCACGGACACGATGACGGCGGCCAGGCCGAAGTTCGAGGCGACCGACATGTCGACGAACTCTCCGACGATGATGGTGCACAGCAGTGCGGCGGTCAGGAAGATGAGCGCCTGGTTCTGCTGGCTGCCGAAGATCGTGCGGAAGGTGCCGGCGCTCAAGAAGGTCTGCGGCACGAGCGCGGCGTAGAGACCGGCGAGCGCGATCCACACTCCGATGACCGCATAACGCGAACTGAAGTCGCCGAGGCGATTCCTGAACGAAGGCTTCTCCGAATCCGCACTGATCACACCGGTGTACTCATCGGTCGTGGTCGAGGTGTCGGCCATCTGGTCGGTCTCCCGTCTGTCGCTTCCTTACGACATCGTGCGCGCACGCTCTAGTAGATGCACGGGGAACCAGGTGGATCCGGGTTCCCCAACTGAAATATTAATATACCAAAGTCCTGAGACTGGTCACTGCCGATCTGCGGAGTTTTGGTCACGATTTGATACACGCCCGCCGATCGTCGATCGGGGCCCATTCGGGCGCCTGCGGGCACGAGTCATCGCATCTGTGGATCGTAGCAAATATCACGCGCAAGAGCACGTGCGAAATCGCACATGATTTTAGATTCGATCGAGCGAGCGACTTCTCCAGGTCGAAGGGGTCTCGGAGTAGTAGGTGCGAAAGGCGCGTGAAAAGTGCGCGTGATCAGCGAATCCGAGGCTCGAGGCAATCTGGCTGATCGAGAGTGAGGCCCGCATCGGGTCGGCCAACGCGATGCGGGCCGATTCCAGTCTGCGCCTGCGGATCCACTCGGTGAACGTCGTACCGCGCTCCTGAAACAGCGATTGAACGGTGCGCGCAGACATGTCGTTCGCCTCGGCGACCCGACCCGGGTCTAGGTGGTCGCCGAGACGGTCGTTGATGAAATCCGTGATGCGGAGGAACGATGGATGCGTGCGCTCGAGCCCCGCGGCCGGCAACTCGCCGAGCAGCATGGTGGTGAAGAGCGAGACGATGTGCTGAACCAGACGCGTTCCCGTGCGTCCCTGAATGAGGTACGGATCGGTGAGCACGCCCTCCGCGAAGGGCAGGATGAAGCGGGCCAGGCCGCGATCGGACGGGAACGAATGGCCGACGAGCGGCCGCAGCGCGCTCGCAGCGACGTCGAGCGAGTCGAGCGGTGCCCGGAGCGTGAGAATGGTGAGCGGACCGCTGAACTCCCAACGGTAGGTGAGATCGGAGGTCCAGTAGCCGACGTCGCCGGAGTTCAGCGGCAGGGGAGCATGGCCGCCGTCGAGGCGCAGTAGGCTCTCGCCCCGCAGCTGCACCATGAACACGTGGCGGGTCGGTGTCTCCGCGACGTGGGCCGCCGTGCGTTCCACCAGGTGGCCCGGCGAATCGATCGAGATCAGATCGAATTGCGTCTGATCGAGTTCGCCGCGGATCAGTGTGCCATCGGGTCGAGTCGTTCGGCCGGGGGTGCCGTCTTCAGCGCATGCCGTGAGGAAGCTGCCCCAATCGGTGAGCGAGTCGCCGATCTCGCTCGCGCGAGTGAATCGCTCCGCCATGCCTGCTCCTCGATGTCTGGGCTCAGCATAGTGGTGGCGCGGGGCTAGAGAAGAACCTCCTGCTGCGCAGGAGCGCGACTCACGACCGCGCGACGAAGCGCGATGAAGAAGACGATCATGCCGGCGGCGATGAGCATGTGGCCGAGGCCCGCGATCCCCGCGATCATCTTGTTCGACTCCTGGCCGAGCACGGTGAGGCTGCCGTGCCAGATCAGCATCGCGGAGGTGAGGGCGACTCCGGTGTTGTACAGCCAGAAGAACCAGGCGAACAGTTTCGGACTGCCGGAGATCGTGAAGATCTTCTCCAGCGCGAGCACGATGAGCAGCACGATGAATCCGAGGGTGAGCAGGTGCGTGTGGGCGAGGCCCAGCTGGGTGAACTGGCCCTCGGGGAAGCCGTTGAGTTTGGTGAACTCGCGGTAGAAGAGGCCTGAGGCGACTCCGACCAGCATGTAGATGAATGAGGCGTTGAGAAGCTTCTGCATGTTTCCTGTTTCCAATCGATGAGGGGAGCCGGGTCGAGGTCAGAGCAGGCCGGTTTCCTGGGCGACGTGGATCGCTCGGGACCGGCTCTCGACGCCGAGTTTGGTGAATATGTGGACGAGATGGCTCTTCACGGTGGCCTCGGTGACGAAGAGGGCACGGGCGATCTCCTTGTTCGCGGCTCCGGTGGAGAGGAGGCGGAGCACGTCGATCTCCCGCTCGGTGAGTCTCGGGAGGGGGCTGCGAATGCCTCTGAGCACGCGGGAGGCGAGATCGGGGGCGAGCACCGTGTCGCCCGTGGCTGCTCGACGGATGCCGTCGACGATGATCTCGGGATCGACGTCTTTGAGGAGGTATCCTGCGGCGCCGGCTTCGATTGCGCCCAGGATCTCGGCGTCGCGGTCGAATGTCGTGAGAATGAGCACGGCCGGGGCGGGATCGATCGTACGGAGTGCTGCGGTGGTCTGGATGCCGTCGATGCCGAGGCCGAGCCGCAGGTCGCACAGCACGACGTCGGGACGCAGCTGCGCGGCGAGGGTGATGGCCTCCTCTCCGGTGGAGGCTTCGCCGACGACGCATACGGCGGTAGCCGACTCGAGTACGGCGCGGAGCCCGCTTCGTACGACCGGGTGGTCGTCGACCAGGAGCACGGTGATGGTCATGGCTTCTCCTCTGCCATCGGTTCGGGGACGGCGGGTCGGATCTGGTCGGCGTGGATCGGGAGGTGCGCCGAGAGCGCAGTGCCCTCGCCGGGAGTGCTCTCGATGTCGAGTCCACCGCCGAGTTCGCGGAGGCGGTCGCGCATGAAGCGCAGTCCATAGCTCGTCGCGGCGGGAGCGGCCCGCTCCCAGGCTGGGTGGTCGAAGCCGTTCCCGTCGTCGATGATGTCGAGACGTACTGCGTCCCCACCGTCGATGAGGCTCATGACGACCCTCGTCGCACCGGAGTGAAGGCGTACGTTCGAGAGCGCCGATTGCGCGGTGCGAAGCAGCGCGACTTCGACCTCGGTCGTCAGAAGGGGCAACGAGGCATCCACGTGCAGCTCGGTGAGGAGATCGGTCTCGGCGCGTGCGCGGTCGAGCATCCGGTGCAGTGCGGCGGCCAGGGCATCGTCCTCGAGCTCGGCAGGGGCGAGCGCAGCGACGATTCGGCGCACGTCGGCGAGGCTGTCGCCGGCGAGGGTCTCGACCTGGGCGAGCGTGCGTGCGGCGTCGGTGTCCTGACTGCGATTCGCTCCGGCATGAGCGAGGAGACGGATCGAGGAGAGGGCTTGAGCGATGGTGTCGTGGATGTCGCGGGAGAGACGGGTGCGCTCCGAGACCGCGCCGGAGTGACGTTGCGCGAGCGCGAGCTCGCCCTGCAGCGCTGCGGTCTCTTCTTGCGCGCGAGTGAGGGAGACGAGGAGACGTTCGCGTTCCGCCGCGTCTCGCAGCAGTTGCAGGTAGCCGCGAGAGATGCCGAAGGCGAAGACGCTGCCGATCAGCGGACCGAGCACATTCGCGTACGTGGTCGAACCGTGGTGCAGGATCGGGGCGACGATGGCGACGGCGAGCACGAATCCCGAGAGCAGTAGCCCCCACTTGAGCGGCAGGAGATGCCCGGCGAGCAGCCACAGCAGGAATGCCAGCCAGACGAACTCGGCGGAGACCACGACCGCTGCGATCCAGATCATGACGAAGCCGATCAGCCACCACGCCGCGAGGCGCGGCGAGCGGGTTCTGGTGGGCAGGACCGTGCCCGCGGTGTGCCAGACGATGATCGCTAGGCCCGAGACGATCGCCGCGGATGGCGCCACTCCGTCGACGAAGGCGCGCATTACACCGATGGCGGTGAGCACGAGGGCCATGAGGTGCTGGCCGATCTCCATCGCTCGAGTGGTGGGCCCTGCGGCGGCCGAATCATACGGTCTCATGCGCGCCAACGGTATGCGTACGAGACTCATGCGTCAATTCTCCTCGTCGGCCGATCGGTTTTCCCGGCCACCAGATGCGGTCGCCCGAGAGGCTGAAGATCGCGGGCACGATCACGGTGCGAACGACGAGGGTGTCTACGAGTACGCCGATGCCGACGATCAAGCCGAGTTGCCCGAGCACCACCAGCGGGAGCACTCCGAGCGCGGCGAACACCGCAGCGAGAACGATGCCCGCGCTGGTGATGACGCTTCCGGTATGCGCCACGGCTTCGACCATGCCCGCGCGGGTACCCGACCGGGCGGCTTCGTTCCGCGCCCGGTGGACGAGGAAGATGGTGTAGTCGACGCCGAGCGCGACGAGGAACAGGAACGCGAGTATCGGCACCTGGAGATCGAGCGCCTGCTGGTCGAACAGCACGCGACTCAGCCAGGCTCCTGCACCCACGGCGGCGACCGCGCTGGCGAGATTCACCAGGAGCAGCAGCAGCGGAGCGACCAGCGCGCGCAGCAGGAGCAGCAGTACGAGGAAGGTCACCGCGAGCACCAGCGGGGCGATCAGCAGCAGGTCGTACTGATTTCCAGCTCGCGCGTCGAGCTCGGTGGCGACCGCACCGCCCACCAACGCGTTCGCTCCCTCGATCGGGCGCACGGCGTCTCGCAGCTCGGTGATCTGAGCCAGGCTCTGCTGAGTTCCGGGCGAATACTCGCTCGTCACCATCACCTTCGTCAACTCCTCATCGTCGGTCTGCCCGGCGGGGTGGGCGCGCACGACACCCTCGACTTCGCTCGCGGCAGTCACCACCTCGCCCGCGGCCTCGCTGTCGGTGATGATCCAGATCGGCTGCGCCTCGCCGGGTGGGAAGTGCGCCGACAACGTCACCAATCCCGTAGCCGACTCCGACTGCACTCGGAACTTCTCGAGCTGATCCAGGCCGACCGAAGCGCCGAACAGCCCGGTCGCCATGACTGCGAGCAGCGCAAGTCCGGCGCAGAGGCTCACCAGGGGCCGCTGCGCTACTCGTGAGGCGATCGCGCGCCAGGCGCGGCCCTGAGCGCGTGGCTGACTCGGCCGCGGGATGAACGGCCAGAACACTTTCCGCCCGCAGACCGCCAGGAACGGCGGCAGCACGAACAGCACCGCCCCCAACGCGATCATCAGTCCGACTGCCGCCGGAACACCCAACCCGCGCGTCATCGGGATCGTGGCGAACAGCAGCGTGAGCAGCGCGAGCACGACCGTGAAGTTGGAGGCGAGGATCGCAGGCGCGGTCTTCCGCCATGCTGTGCTCAGCGCCTCCCGATCGTCCTCGGTGCGCTGCAGTTCTTCCCGGTATCGGGAGATCAGCAGCAGCGCGTAGTTCGTACCCGCGCCGAACACGAGCACGCTGACGATGCCCGCATCGAATTCCAGTCCCCAGAGTGCCCCCGCCGACGCGGCAACCCGCCCGGCGAGCCCGTCGGCCAGCGCGACGACGCTCAGAGGGATCAGCCACAGCACCGGCGAACGATAGGTGACGATCAGCAGGATCGCGACGATCAGGATCGTTACGAGCAGCAGCGTGAAATCCGCACCTTCGAACGAGGCTGCGACGTCTGCGCTGAACGCCGGGCCGCCCGTCACCTGCAGCACCAGTCCGGCAGGCGCACTTGCGTTCATCCCCGCCCGAAGCTCCTTGACGGCCTCAGCGGTCTCGGTACTGTCGGGGCCGACCTCGATCGGCGCGACGAGCACCGCGGCTTTCCCGTCATCGCTGACCAGCGGTCCCGATACGGAGCCGCCCGCCCGCGCCTCGACTACCGGCAGCAGGTTCTCGAGTCCGTCGACATCCGTATCGGTGAGTTCCGTTCCGTCCTCGCGGGAGGCCACGATGAGCACCGACTGGCGGTCCGAGTTCGGGAACCGCTCCATCAGCTCGCTCGCCGTCGTCGCCTCCGAACCCACCGGCGCCTGCCCGGTACGTGCAGGCGCCTTCGCGCCGCCGAAGACTCCGAACAGCATGAGCATGATGAGTAGCGCCGCACCCAGAGCGACCCATGCGCCACCGCGCGAGGTGAGTCGATCGGAGAAGCGTGAACGAACCGGAGAATCTGCCATGCCACCAACTCCACCAGGGCAGACGGTTCGCAGCATCGCGGTAGAGACTGAAGCGAAGATCAATCGAAAGGCGGATGCGTCCGGTGGAGGAGCGCCTTCTGCCTGGCTCGAACGGCTTCTTGGTGCGC
>JBEBWI010000032.1:0-20339 GCA_040392345.1 Leucobacter soli
GTTCGCGCCGTCCTCGGTGCGCAGCAGGTTCTCGAGCAGCACCTTCAGGCTGTACGGCAGCCGCTCGTGACCCTGCACCTTGTCGATGCTGTAGATCTGATACTGCTTGCCGCCCACCTCGAGGGTGTTCTCGGCGCCGAAGCTATTGAGTGATGCCATGACCGCTCCATTTCGAATTTATCTCGATGTCGAGACAATTCTACACTGGATCAGGCCGTGCCGATGGCCACCGGTGCGGGGGTCGCGACCGCCGCGCGGCGTGTCATTCGTCAGATGATTGTGGATCCGCAACAGGTTCGTCGCTATTATTGCTCCCCGCGTCTGAAGCCTTGCGGGTCGAGTCATAACTCGCGCTCACCCGGCTGAGCACCAGCCAGGTGAAGAGCACTGCAACCGCGAAGAGCGGAACGCCCATGACGAGTCGCGCGATGCCGAGCGCCTCTACTGCACCCGGGGCCCCCTGGCTCGCGGCGAAGTAGATCGGCAGTTGCACCGCGAGTCGTGCCGCGAAGACTGCCGCCCACATCGCGGTGCACAGGGTCGCGGCGCGACGCAGCACTGGGATGCCCCGCCACTCGGTGAGGGAACCTCGGAAGAAGCCCAGGAGCAGGCCGAGCAGCGGCCACCCCACGACGATCGAGACGGTGTGCCCCAACACCCATGCGCCGTTGATCCAGAATCCGGGCAAGAAGTAGTCCTCGCCACGACCGGTGAGGAGTGTCGCCGCGACGCAGATCACGACGCCGAGGAATCCAGAGAACGCCGCCGACAGCGGCTCGCGCCTGAGCAGCCGCACGACGATCGCGAGCATGGAGAGCGCGAGGGGGGCGATCGCGGAGACGCGCGCATCCTGGGTGAAGACGTAGACCGAGAGGTAGACCACGGCGGGCACGAGCGACTCGGCCACTCCGCGCAGTCCGCCGATGGCTGCGAGCACGCCCTTCGCACTCACGCTCTCGCCGTTCAATCCCGCAGCGACTGCCCGGCCGATGCCGCCGGATGCCGCGGCCGCGGCCTTCCGCTCGTCCTGCGTCACGCGCGTGCGGCCCCACCTGAGGTGTTCTGCTGAACGCCCGCGGGTACCTTCAGCGGGAGCAGCTCGCTCGGCGGCATCGGCTGGTCGCCGCGCACGACCACCAGGTCGCGGAAGACCTCGAGCACCTTGGCGCGTGCCTCCGCATCGACGGCGGCCTTGCCCATGACGACGCCGCGCAGCATCCACCGAGGCCCGTCCACGGCGACGAAGCGGACGATGCGCCGACCGCCCCCCTGATCGGCGGGCACCGGCGTATCCGCAAGCAGTTCGGGGCCGAACTGACCCTCCTCGACCGTCACGCTGGCGCCCTGCGAGCCCAGCTGCTGGAAGATCTCGCCGCGCACGCGATGCCACAGGCCCGTGGTCTTGGGCGCCGAGAACGCCTGCACCTGCAGCACCGACTCCGCGTACTCGAGCGTCACGGCGACGATGCGCTTGGTGCGCTCCTCGACCTCGAGGCGGAGCTGCAGCCCTTCCCGAGGTGCGACTTTGATACCGCCCAGATCGACGTACGGTCGCATTGCGGGAACCTCGCTGGCATCGAACGGGCCGGCGCTCGCGCGATCCTCCGGTGCGGACTTGCTCTCATCGAGCTCCTCGGCCGAGCCCGCGTCGATCTCCCGCAGCTCGAGTTCGTCGGCTGCCTGCGATGATTCGTCACTCATGTCGTCTTCTCCTCCATCGGCGCACTTCACGATCAGGGTACGCGCGAAATCTCAGTGGATGCGGTGCTCGTCCGGCACGCGCTGCCGTCGTGGCGGCCTGGTCAGCCGGCGACCACGGCGCGGCTTCCTGCGGAATCGCGTATCCCGGTCGATCCGAAGCCGCCGGCACCCCGTTCGCTCTCGTCGAGTTCCTCGACCGGAACGAACACCGCGCGGGAAACGGGCATCACGATCAGCTGAGCGATTCGATCACCGGGCTCGATCGCGAACGACTCGTGCGGATCGGTGTTCAAGAGCGGCACCTTTATCTCGCCTCGGTAGCCGGCATCGATCGTGCCGGGAGAGTTCAGCACGGTGATGCCGTGCTTCACCGCGAGTCCGCTCCGGGGCACCACGAATGCCACGTAGCCGTCGGGCAGCGCGAAGCGAATGCCGGTGCCCACCAACGCCCGACCTCCGGGCGGAAGCGTCAGTGAATCTGAGCTGCGGAGGTCGGCACCGGCATCGCCGGGCTGAGCGTAGTGCGGAATATGCGCGGCATCGGCCACGATCGGGAGTTCAACGACATCGGTCACCCAGTCAGGGTAGCGGAACTGCGCGACCTCGTGTCGAGGGATTCTCCTGAGCGAGTGCAGACAGGTGCACGGATACGTGAACCGCGGCGCAATGCGGGCGCGGAGCAAGGGCGCTCAGCCTGCGAGCATGCGCGAGCCGCGGCGCGAAGGACGTTCAGCATTCCCGCGCGGGTGAAGCGGGATAATCGGACTATGACTGGTTCATCTTCCGCCGCATCCGGCGCAGCAGCTGTCGCCCCCTACCGTGAACGACTCAGCCCCGGTGTCGGGCTCTTCATCGCTCTGCTCCTGTTCATCCCGGCGGTCATGCTGATGGTCACCCCGATCAGCGGGGGTGCGGCCCTGCCGATCGCCATTGCGGTCTACGTCATCATCTCGGGCGCGCTCTGGCTGCTCTCCCCCGTGCTGCGGGTCGAGGACGGAGTGTTCGTCGCAGGGAACGCTCGTATCTCCGTCGGCCTTCTCGGTGCGGCGCGCACGCTCGATCGCGAGGGTCTGCGGCGCGAGATCGGCCCGGGCGCGGACGCGCGAAGCTATCTGCTCGTGCGCGGCTACATCCATCAGGCGGTGCAGATCAAAGTGAACGATCCGGCAGACCCGACACCGCAGTGGATCGTCACCACTCGTAACCCGGCGAAGCTTCTGGCTGCGCTCGAGGCCGCGAAGCAGCGGGGCTAACGGCCGTTCAGGCCGCGCACTCGGCGCAGATGGGGCCGAGATCGGTCTGGTGATCCATCTGCGAGCGGTGGCGCACGAGGAAGCAGTTCACGCAGGTGAACTCGTCGTCCTGCTGCGGAAGCACCACGACATCGAGCTCGACATCGGAAAGGTCGGCACCGGCGAGTTCGAAGCCCGGGTTGTCCGAATCCTCCGAGTCGATGGCCGACGCGCCCTTCGCGGGTCCGCGCTCCTTCAGAGCCTCGATCGAGTCGGTCTCTTCATCGCTCTTGCGCGGGGCGTCGTAATCAGTGGCCATGCTCTGCAGCGTTCCCTGTCTGTCGTCGTGAATGAACCATTCGGCGGGCATAGTTTGCCCCACATCCGCGGCACTTTGCAAACCCGACACCCGTGAGTTACCTGAGCGTTCCGTTCCGGCTCGAAAAATCGCACCCGCCCGACTCAATGCACCGCTTGCGTGCTCACCCGTGCGAACCTTGGTGCAACCACGGGAGGAATGTGTCCATGGACGAATTGCGTTTGGTGCGTCGGGAAGACCAGTCTCTGGTCGTCGAGACGGAGGCCGGTGAGGTGTACCGGTTGATCGTCGACGAGTCGGTGCTCGCGGAACTGCGTCACCTGAACCGCAAGGAACGGGACACTCCACGGGTGAGCCCTCGGGAGATCCAGTCGCTCGTGCGCGCCGGCAAGTCCCGTTCCGAGATCGCGGATCTCACGGGCGCGGACGAGTCCGATATCGAGCGCTACGAGGAGCCCGTGCTCGCCGAGCGCCGGTTCATCCTCGCTTCCGCACAGGCCGTCGCCGTGCGGACGAGCCCTGCGGAGGGCGCTGAGGAGCAGTTCGGCGTCGTGATCGCCGAACGTCTCGTCGGGCTGGGAGCGGACCAGGTCGGGTGGAGCTCCTGGCGGGACGAGGAGGCAGGCTGGATGATCGGCCTGGAGTTCGAGTCGCACGAAGTCTCCCATCGAGCCATCTGGTCGTTCGAGCATCGCAAGGGTGTGCTCGCGCCGTTGACACCCGACGCGGTGACGCTCTCGAAGCAGGGCGACGTGGGAGACCGGTTGATCCCCAAGCTCCGCGCGGTCGATGCTGCGGACGCGCGGGATCGCTTCGACTCGGGAGCGTTCGATCCCGAGACCCTGACGGCGGATTTCGATGAGGTCGAGGGTGCTGACGACGCCCAGGCAGCCGAGACGACTCAGCCGCGCAGCGGTGCGGAGGCGGCCTTCGCCTCGCGTCATCCCTCCACCGGTTCGATTCCGATCGTCGACGCCGGGGCCGAGTTCGCACGGCGGCGCGAGATCGACCAGCGAGCCATCAAGACCCCCGAACCCGAGCTGCCCGACCTGGGGCAGACCGCAGACCTGCTCGACGCGCTGCGCAAGCGTCGAGGAGAGCGCGAGAGCGCCGCACCGCAACCACCGTTCACCCACTCGGCCGCGGAGGGCGATCCCGTGCAGTTGTTCGCTGCGGAGGGAGTGGAAGACCGCAAGGGGCAGCCCGGTTCCGGGCAGGCTCCGGCAGCCGGAACCGAGTCCGTCGCCGAGTCCGTCGCGGCCGAGAGGCCGCGGAAGGGCAGAGGCCGCACAGCGATTCCGAGCTGGGACGACATCCTCTTCGGCACCCGCAGCGACGAAGACCCGGTCTAGGGTCGGTCTCGTAGTTCGAGACCTGCTGCGGTGCGCCCGAAGTCCGCATTCGCTGCGTTGTCGTCGGCCTTGCCACTAGCAAAGCCCTGCTTCTTCTCCTCGCGACCGCGGCTTTCGAATACATCTTCGCCGGCCACCGAATCGAGGGACAAGCCTTAGTCGGCGCTCGCCGCGACGGCTGCGACCGTCGACGCGAAGGCGCTGCCCGCGAGGCTTCCGCCGAGCGCAAGCGGAACCCCACGTTCCTCCGGGCTGAGGCCGCCGTGCTGCCCCACCATGGCGAGCGACTGCTCCGAATCGGTCGTGAGGGTGAGCGCGGACTCCCCTCTCGGGGTGACCAGCACCTCGCCCAGTCGTTCGGCGACTTCGGGCGCGGTTCTGCCGAACCAGCCCGCCGAGATCGCCTCCATCCGGGTACCCACCCATGCGCGTCTTCCGAGGCTCTCCGCGAAGCGGGCGGCGACCGTCTCCGGGTCGGCGCCGGGATGCAGATAGAGGGACCGCATGCGCGGCTCTCCGCCGAACTCCCGCACGTCGGTTGCGAGCGCTTCGTCGGCGTCGAGCATGAGGCGGCGGTGCTCGGGCACGTCGACGATGCCGTGGTCCGCCGTCACCGCCACTCCCACGCCCGCGGGAAGACGCCTCAAGAGCCCGTCGAGCGCTTCGTCGAGCTGTTCGAGCCTGCGCACCCAGCGGTCGCTCTGCCAGCCTTCTGAGTGCGCGACCTTGTCCAACTCGTCGACGTACAGGTAGGCCAGCACCGGTTCTCCGGTGCTGAGCAGCCCCGCCGCGATCTCGAAGCGCTCGGCGATCGTCTGCCCACCGTGGTACTCGGCCCCGCCCAGGATCGCTTCCGTCAATCCACCCGCCGCGTGCGCCGGCCGCCCGATCGCGATCGGCCGCATGCCGAGCTCCGCCGCTAGGCGGAAGAGCGGCCGGGAGCGCTGCCACGCAGCGCGATCCGCTATGCCGCCCCAGTCTTTGAGCGTTGAGACCACCCCCAGCTCCGGATGCCGGATGCGGTAACCGATGAGACCGTGTTCACCAGGCAGGGCGCCGGTCGTGAGTGAGGTGAGTGCGGCCCCGGTGGTGGTGGGAATGACGGTTTCTATGCGACGCGCGGGCAGTGATGCGAGCGTGCGAGCGTGACCGCGCCGAGCCTGCAGATTGGCATGACCGAGCCCGTCGACCACCACCAGCACGAACGCGCTGATCTCGGGCAGTGCGGCGAGTGCGCCCCGTGTGTTCTCGACGTCGGAAGCGACGCCACCGGGACGGGAACGTGCGAGCGCGTCGACGGCGTCGAACCCGAGTCTGCGCGAGAGGGCGGCGATACCGGTCGGCAGAATCGCGGCCAGCCTCGCGCCGTTGTCGGTGGCGATCGGTAGCATGAGCACCATCGTAACCACACAGGGGTTCTCAGCAGTGAACGAACGCACGACCGGCGCCGACATCGAGCGCATCGAAGACATCGACATCTCGCAGGAGATGGAGGCATCCTTTCTCGAGTACGCGTACTCGGTGATCTATTCGCGGGCGCTGCCCGACGCGCGCGACGGGTTGAAGCCCGTGCAGCGACGCATCCTGTTCATGATGACCGACATGGGGCTGCGCCCCGAGAAGGGTCACGTGAAGTCGGCGCGCGTCGTCGGCGAGGTGATGGGCAAGCTGCACCCGCACGGCGACGCCTCCATCTACGACGCCCTGGTGCGCCTTGCGCAGCACTTCGCGATGCGTCTGCCCCTGGTCGACGGACACGGCAATTTCGGCTCGCTCGACGACGGCCCGGCCGCTTCCCGTTACACCGAGGCCCGGCTCGCCGGCGCTGCGCTCGCGATGACCGAGTCGCTCGATGAAGACGTCGTGGACTTCGTGCCGAACTACGACAACCAGATCATGCAGCCCGAGGTGCTTCCCGCCGCGGTGCCGAACCTGTTGGTCAACGGCGCGAGCGGTATCGCCGTCGGCATGGCGACCAACCTAGCCCCGCACAACCTCATCGAAGTCGTAGAGGGCGCCAAGCACCTGCTCAACCACCCCGACGCCACGGTCGACGAGCTCATGGAGTTCATTCCCGGCCCCGATCTACCCGGCGGTGGCATCATCGTGGGCCTCGATGGCGTGAAAGACGCGTATCGCACGGGCCGAGGCGCGTTCCGCACGCGCGCGAAGGTCGCCATCGAGCAGCTGACCGCTCGAAAGACCGGGCTCATCGTCACCGAGCTTCCCTACCTCGTCGGCCCCGAACGCGTGATCGAGAAGATCAAGCAGGGCGTCGAGAACAAGAAGCTCTCGGGCATCAGCGACGTCGCCGACTACACCGACCGCAAGCACGGGCTGCGTCTCGTGATCTCGCTGAAGACCGGGTTCAGCCCTGAGGCGGTGCTCGAGCAGCTCTACCGCTACACGCCTCTCGAAGATTCCTTCAGCATCAACTCCGTTGCGCTGGTCGAAGGCCAACCGCAGACCTTGGGCCTGCGCGAGTTGCTGCGGGTCTTCGTCGAGCACCGACTCTCGGTCGTGAAGCGCCGCAGCGAGTACCGGCTGCGGAAGCGGCGCGAACGACTGCACCTGGTCGAGGGCCTGCTCATCGCGATCCTCGACATCGACGAGGTCATCCAGCTGATTCGCACGAGTGACGATGCAGAGACAGCGCGCACCCGGCTCATGCAGGTGTTCGACCTCAGCGAGTTGCAGGCCGAGTACATTCTCGAGCTTCGACTGCGCCGACTCACCAAGTTCTCGCGCGTCGAACTCGAAGGCGAACGCGATCAGCTGCGCGCAGAGATCGAAGCGCTGCTGGAGATACTGGGTAACGAAGATCGCCTGCGCGCCGTGGTCTCCGATGAACTCGACGCGGCTGCCGAGGCGTACGGCACGCCCCGTCGTACGATCCTGACGGGGGCGGTGGCGCGCCCCGCGCGCGCCGCGGCCGTCGGCTCGGCCGCGCTGGAAGTCGCCGATTCCCCGTGCACCGTGCTGCTCTCCGCCACCGGTCGTGCGCTGCGAGTGGATCGCGATCCCGATGCCGCGGATTCGCCGCGAGGCGCCGCCCGTGCGACCAAGCACGGGGCCGTTCTGGCGACAGCGCACACGACCGTGCGCGGCGAACTCGGCGCGATTCTCTCGGACGGCACGCTGCATCGATTCACACCGGTGGATCTTCCGCTCGTACCCGCCGCCTCGGTCGCCTTCTCCGCCGGAGTCTCCCTCATGGCCTATCTCGGCATCGGCGACAAGAAGACCCGGGTAGTCGGTATCGTCCCGCTCGACACCGACACTGCCGTCGGCCTCTTCACCGAGCAGGGCATCGTGAAGCGGGTCGTACTGCAAGACCTTCCGGCGAAACCCGACTTCGAGGTGATCGGGTTGAAGAGCGGAGACCGGCTGGTGGCCGCGTTTCCCGCGCACGACGACACCGAGTTCGCCGCGGTCACCAGCGATGCGCAGCTGCTCCGCTTCGCGGCTGCCGCCGTGCGCCCGCAGGGGCGCCCTGCGGGGGGCATGGCCGGTATCAAACTGAGCGACGGGGCACGCGTGATCTACGCGACCGCAGTGGATCAGGGTGCGGACGCGAGGGTCGTGACCATCGCCGACAGCTCGCTCACGCTGCCGGGCACCGATGTGGCGACGGCGAAAATATCGGACTGGGCTGAATTCCCGGCCAAGGGTCGAGCGACCGGAGGCGTGCGCGCGCAACGCTTCCTCAAGGGAGAGGATCAGCTCGCGTGCGCGTGGGTGGGTGTCGGAGAGCCACGGGCGCTCGCGGCCGACGGAACCGCTCGCAGGCTTCCCGAAGACATCGGGAAGCGCGACGGCAGCGGTACGCCGATCGACGGCGCGGCTGCCGTCATCGGCAGCGCGCCGTAGCGGCAAGGCGTCCGTGGGTCTGTGAAGGACTCGCCGCTGGTCGGCGTATTCTCGCCGACCAGCGAGCGCAACCCGTTGAGATCGAGGTGCTACGCGTCGATGCGCTCGCGATCGAGATCGTCGGCGTTATCGATGATGAACTCCTTGCGCGGAGCCACCTCGTTGCCCATGAGCAACTCGAACATCTGCGCCGCGCTGTGCGCGTCCTCGACCCTGACCCGTCGCAGCGTGCGGTGCTCACGATCCATCGTGGTCTCCGCCAGCTGATCCGCGTCCATCTCGCCGAGACCCTTGTAACGCTGAATAGGTTCGACGTACTTCTTCCCACGCTTGCGCAGATCGGCCAGCAGCGACTGCAGCTCCTTCTCGCTGTACGTGTAGACGACGTCGTTCGGCTTTCGGCCTGCGTTCTGCACGATGACACGGTGCAGCGGTGGCACCGCGGCGTACACGCGGCCGGCCTCGAGCATCGGACGCATGTACCGGAAGAAGAGCGTGAGCAGCAACGTGCGGATGTGCGCCCCGTCGACATCGGCGTCGCTCATCAGAATCACCTTGCCGTACCGGGCCGAGTCGAGGTCGAAGTCGCGACCCGACCCGGCCCCGATGACTTTGATGATGGAGCTGCACTCGGCGTTGCTCAGCATCTCGGCGACCGAGGCTTTCTGCACGTTCAGGATCTTTCCGCGGATGGGGAGCAGCGCCTGATACTCGCTGTCGCGCGCAGGACGCGCGGTGCCGAGTGCACTGTCGCCCTCCACGATGAAGAGTTCGGTGTCGGCGACGTCGCGTGAGCGGCAATCGATGAGCTTCGCCGGGAGCGACGAGCTCTCGAGCGAACTCTTGCGTCGCGCCGTATCACGCTGCGCGCGAAGCGCGATGCGCGACTTCATCTCCGAGACCATCTTCTCGAGCAGCGCGCCGGTCTGGGCCTTGTCGTGCTTCTTCGCCGAGTCGTAGCGCTCGTCGAGCCCCTTGGCGACGGCGCGAGAGACGATCTGACGCACCGCGGCCGTGCCGAGCACCTCCTTCGTCTGCCCCTCGAACTGCGGCTCGGGCACGCGCACCGTGACGATCGCAGTCAGACCGGTGAGGATATCGTCCTTCTCCGGCTTGTCGCTCCCCGACTTCAGTCGGCGCGCGTTCTGCTCGATCTGCTTCCTGAAGAACTTCACCAACCCCTGTTCGAAGCCGGCGAGGTGCGTACCGCCCTTCGGTGTGGCGATGATGTTCACGAAGCTCTGCACCTCGGTGTCGTAGCCGCTGCCCCAGCGGAGGGCGATGTCGACCTCGCACTGACGCTCGACCTCGCGAGAGACCAGTGCACCCGACGCCTCGTCCATCACCGGCACCGTTTCGGTGAAGGTGCCGGTGTCGGAGATGCGCCAGGTGTCGGTGAGCGCCGAATCCACCGCGAGGAAGTCGACGAACTCGCTGAGGCCGCCCTCGTACTCGAAACGATGGGTCGTCGGCTCGCCGGACTCGTCCGTTGAATCCGCGCGCTCGTCGCGAATCTCGATCGCGAGCCCGGGAACGAGGAACGCCGTCTGCCGTGCTCGGGAGACAAGCGACTCGGGCTCGAAACGGGCGGTCGAGAGGAAGATCTGGGGATCCGCCCAGTAGCGCACCCGAGTGCCGGTGACGCCCTTCGCGACCTTGCCGATGGCGCGCAGTTCGGAGGCGTTCTCGAACGGGGTGAACGGGCTGCTGGGCTCCGGGCCGTCGAAGATCCCCGGTTCCCCGTGACGGAACGACATCGCCCAGGTCTTGCCATCGCGGTCGACCTCGACGTCGAGCCTGGAGGAGAGCGCGTTGACCACTGAGGCGCCGACGCCGTGCAGGCCACCGGAGGAAGCGTAGCCGCCGCCGCCGAACTTGCCGCCTGCGTGCAGCTTGGTGAAGACGAGCTCGACGCCGGAGAGTCCGCTTCGAGGTTCGATATCGACGGGCACGCCGCGACCCCGATCGCTTACGGTGACGCTGCCGTCGGTGTGCAGCACGATTCCGATCTCGTCGCCGTGCCCGGCGAGTGCCTCATCGACCGAGTTGTCGATGATCTCCCACAGGCAGTGCATGAGACCGCGCGAATCAGTCGTGCCGATGTACATGCCCGGCCGCTTGCGCACGGCTTCGAGGCCCTCGAGCACGGTGAGATGGCGGGCTGAGTAGTTGGAATCTGCCACTCGCGTGACCCCTTTCGGCTTGACCACACAACCCTAGAACAGACCTCCGGCACATTCGCCCAGGCGCTCCGCCGCGATGCGGATGCGACGGCGACCACGTCCCCCTGCGCTGCCGTTGCTACGCGGTGAGCGAAACGAGACCCAAACTGAACGTAAACACTGGCGAAACGTGCTTTGATTGAGTCAAGCAGACAAGACGAACGGAGGCCATCATGACGACTCTCGAGCAAGATCGCACCGAGGAACAGGTCGCCGTCGACCGCGCCATGTCGGCGCTCGACCGCTGTGACAGCTGCGGCGCTCAAGCCTATGTTCGGGCAGTGCTGAGTGGCAGCGAACTGCTCTTCTGCGGGCATCACGCGCGCAAGCACGAGGCCAAGCTTCGCCCCATCGCGGAGGTCTGGCACGACGAGACCCACCGACTGACCGCTTAATGCGGGCCGCAACGAGAAAAGCCCCGGCTCACGCCGGGGCTTTTCTCGTTGCTCCTGCTCCCTCGAGTCCGAGAGTGTACGGCGCGCAAAGCACTGCTCTGCGCGCCTCTGGTTTCACTCGAGGTAATCGCGCAGCTGTTGGCTACGGCTGGGGTGCCGCAGCTTCGCCATGGTCTTCGACTCGATCTGGCGAATGCGCTCGCGGGTGACGCCGAAGGTGTCGCCGATCTGGTCGAGGGTCTTTGGCATGCCGTCACCCAGCCCGAAGCGCATGCGAATCACACCGGCCTCGCGTTCGCTTAACGAATCGAGCAACTGCTCGAGCTGCTGCTGCAGCATCGTGAACCCCACGGCGTCCGCGGGCACGACCGCCTCGGTGTCCTCGATGAGGTCGCCGAACTCGCTGTCGCCATCCTCGCCGAGCGGGGTGTGCAGAGAGATCGGCTCACGACCGTACTTCTGCACCTCGACGACCTTCTCAGGGGTCATGTCGAGTTCGCGGCTCAG
Source organism: Leucobacter soli (assembly GCA_040392345.1). Classification (GTDB taxonomy): domain Bacteria; phylum Actinomycetota; class Actinomycetes; order Actinomycetales; family Microbacteriaceae; genus Leucobacter; species Leucobacter soli_B. The sequence goes on from JBEBWI010000032.1 coordinate 11,599, forward strand.
CTCTTCGGGCGTGGGCTCGCGCCCGAGATCCTGCAGCATCTGGCGCTGTACACGAGCGAGCTTGTTGATGACCTCGACCATGTGCACCGGGATGCGGATGGTGCGCGCCTGGTCGGCCATGGCCCGGGTGATGGCCTGACGAATCCACCAGGTCGCGTAGGTGGAGAACTTGAAGCCCTTCGTGTAGTCGAACTTCTCGACCGCACGAATCAGGCCCAGGTTGCCTTCCTGAATGAGATCGAGGAACTGCATCCCGCGACCGGTGTACCGCTTCGCAAGCGAGACCACCAATCGCAGGTTGGCGCCCAGGAGGTGACTCTTCGCGCGCTGACCGTCGCGGGCGACCCACTTGAGCTCGCGCTCCAGCTTTTTCGGCAGGCCCTTCTCGGTCGCGAGCTTCTCCTCGGCGAAGAGACCCGCCTCGATCCGCATGGCGAGCTCGACCTCTTCGGCGGCGTTCAGCAGCGCGACCTTGCCGATCTGCTTGAGGTAATCCTTCACCGGGTCCGCGGTCGCACCCGGAATCGCCGTGGTGATGGTCGGGACGTCTTCCTCGTCACCGGCCTTGAGCACGATGGCGCCAGTGGGCAGCGGCTCGGTGATCACCGAACGCTTCTGGCTCTCGCCGTTCTCCTCCTCGGTGTCGTCATCTGCGTTCTCGACCTCTGCGTCGCCCGACTTCAGCTCGTCATCTTCGACCGCTTCATCATTGGCCTTGGCGGTACGCTTCGCCGGCGCCTTGCGCGCAGGGGCCTTCTTCGCTGTAGACGCACTCGTCTTCTTGGCCCCGGCTTTCGCGGGGGCCGCAGTCTTCTTCGTCTCCGAACCCGCTGCGAGTTCGGAGGCTTCCGCCTCCGACTCGGTCTTGGTCGATTTGGCGCGGGTCTTGGACGTGGATGCAGTCGCCACGCGGCCGCCTCTCTGTGTCGTATCTCTTCGGTGTGTCGGCATCGCCACGCGATCCCTGGCGTACCCGCCGTTCGAATTCGCGAATCGCGTGCATACCATGAAAACCCATGTCAAGCCCGGCGTATTCCCACACGGGGAACACTCAGCCGGATTGAATGGGCTACCCCACCATTATTGCATGCTCGGGCGGCGCTACTGACCGGGTGCGGCGGACTCCCCCGTGCCCTGATCCCGCTGCTGCGCGAGGAAGCGCTCGAGCTCGCTCGCGATCTGATCCGCGGTCGGCAGAGAGCCGTCCTCCCCCATCAACGGAGAACGCGTCGTCTGATCCTCCATGTACTCGTCGTAGCGGGTCTCCAGAGTGCGCACCATCTCAAGCGACTCGTCGTTCTCGCCGATCTGGGAGTCGACCTGTCGGTGGAACCCCTCCGAAGCGTCGCGGATCTCGTCGGTTGCGAACAGCAGCCCGGTCGCCGACATGAACCCGTCGAGGGCGGTGAGCAGCGCGTCGGGGAACTCGGTGTTCGCCAGGTAGTGGGGAACAAGCAGGGCGAAGCCCACGACCTCCTCGCCGAGACTGTGCAGACGGTATTCGAGCACGTGAGACGCAGACGCTGAGAGCTTCGTCGTCGGTTTCCATACCGATTTCGACTCGATGATGTCGTCGCGGGATCCGCTCACGGTCATCCGAATCGGTCTGCTGTGCGGAACGGGCATGGGAATCGCGTGGGTCCAGACCGTGGTCGACACCTCGAACTCGTGCACGAGCATCAACACGGCATCGATGAACTGGTCCCAACGGAAATCTGGTTCGTATCCGCTCAGCAGGAGGAAGGGGGCGCCCATCTCATCATGCCCGAGCGAGAGCGTCAGCTCTTCGGGCGAATAGTCGACGAAGTGATCCTCATCGAAGGTGATCACCGGCCGCCTCGCGCGGTAGTCGAGCAGCAGATCGGTGTTGAACCGCAGAATCTCCTCGGGCGCGTACCGGCTCCACAGATACTCCTCGAGCTGGGAGACGACCCCGCCGGCGTCGCTGATGCCGCGTAGCGCCACGATCAGCGGAATGCCCTTAGGCACTGCCGCCCGGCGTTCGGCGTACTCTGCCGAGAAGATCGAATCGTTCACGTCTCCATCCTACGAAGCCGACCTTGGAATCCATGCCGCTTCAGTCACGCCCTCAGCGAACCGGCCACGCCCGCGGGCGATAGGGGCCGCCAGGCGCCTGCCGAGTAGTAGGCTGGAAGATGGCGTGCCGGTCACCATCGGTTGGCGCCACATAGCCATCGCGTATACCCGAGGGAGATCCCACTTGGCCGATCAGCATTTTGACATCGTCGTCTTGGGCGGAGGTAGCGCAGGCTATGCCACTGCGATCCGCGCTACTCAGCTCGGATTCACCGCAGCGGTGATCGAGAAGGACAAGCTGGGGGGCACCTGCCTGCACCGCGGCTGTGTTCCGACCAAGGCGCTCCTCCACTCAGCCGAGATTGCGGACGTCGCACGTGAAGGCGCCGCATACGGCGTGCAGTCGAGTGTCGCCGGTATCGACATCGTCGCCGTGAACGCGTTCCGCGAGAAGCTGGTCGACGGCAAGCACAAGGGTCTCCAGGGCCTGCTCAAGGCAAATGGGATCACGGTGATCGCCGGAGAAGGGCGCCTCGTCTCCTCGAATACGGTGCAGGTCGGAGCCGACCGCATCGTCGGCAAGCACGTCGTGCTCGCCACCGGCTCGTACTCGCGCTCGCTTCCTGGTCTCGAGATCACCGGCCGGGTCATCACGAGCGAGCACGCCCTCGAACTTCAAGAGATCCCGAAGCGCGTCATCATTCTCGGCGGCGGCGTCATCGGCGTCGAGTTCGCGAGCGTCTGGCGCTCATTCGGGGCCGAGGTCACGATCGTCGAGGGCCTCCCCCATCTGGTCCCGAATGAAGAGGAATCGGTATCGAAGCAACTCGAGCGCGCGTTCCGCAAGCGCGGGATCGAGTACAAGCTCGGCGTGCGCTTCCAGTCGGTCACCCAGGACGCGACCGGTGTGACCGTGACCCTCGAGGACGGCACGGCTCTCGCCGCGGACTTCCTCCTCGTCGCGGTCGGTCGCGGGCCGGCCACCCAGGGCCTCGGCTTCGAAGAGGCCGGAATCGAGATGGATCGCGGTTTCGTGCTGACGAACGAGCGTCTGGCCACCAACGTCGCCGGTGTGTACGCCGTGGGCGATATCGTTCCCGGTTTGCAGCTCGCGCATCGCGGGTACCAGCAAGGCATCTTCGTCGCCGAAGAGATCGCCGGCCTGAATCCCGTCGTCGTCGATGACGTAAATGTGCCGAAGGTCACCTATTGCGATCCCGAGATCGCGTCCGTGGGTCTCACCGAGGCGAAGGCCGCGGAGAAGTTCGGTGCGGAGAACATCAGCAGCTACGAGTACAACCTGGCAGGCAATGCCAAGAGCTCGATCCTCGGCACCGCCGGAACGGTCAAGGCGGTGCGCGTGAATGACGGCCCGGTCGTCGGAGTGCATATGATCGGCGCCCGAGTCGGCGAGCTCGTCGGCGAGGCCCAGCTCATCGTCAACTGGGAGGCCTACCCCGAGGATGTCGCGCCGTTCGTGCACGGCCACCCCACTCAGAACGAGACCATTGGCGAGACGATGTTGAAGCTCGCCGGAAAGCCGCTGCACGCGATCTGATCGCGCGATCACGGCACACAGACTATTTCAGAACGATCGGAGAATTCACAATGAGTGAGGTAGTGCTCCCCGCACTCGGGGAAAGCGTCACCGAGGGTACGGTTACCCGCTGGCTCAAGAACGTCGGCGATGCTGTCGAGGTCGACGAGCCGCTGCTCGAGGTCTCGACCGACAAGGTTGATACCGAGGTGCCCTCGCCTGTGGCGGGTGTGCTCGAGGAGATTCTCGTGCAGGAGGACGAGACCGCAGAGGTCGGCGCAGTGCTCGCGCGCGTCGGAGACGGCAGCGGTGCGGTCGCGGCTCCGGCGGCTCCCGTCGCCGAGCCGGAACCTGCACCGGCGGCGCCCGTAGTTGAGCCCGCGCCCGAGGTTCCGGCGGCAGCCGCGCCCGCACCGGCCGCGAGCACCTCCGACGACGGTCAGGAGGTCGTCCTGCCTTCGCTGGGCGAGAGCATCACCGAGGGCACGGTGACTCGTTGGCTCAAGAGCCTCGGCGACACCGTCGAGGTCGACGAGCCCCTCCTCGAAGTCTCGACCGACAAGGTCGACACCGAGGTGCCGTCGCCCGTCGCAGGCGTATTGCAGGCCATTCTCGTGCAGGAGGACGAGACCGTCGAGGTCGGAGGCGCGCTCGCCCGCATCGGCTCGGGCGCCGCGGCCGCCGCCCCGGCTGCTCCTGCTGCAGCACCTGCTGCTCCGGCTCCTGCCGCAGCGACCGCTCAGGACGCAGCCCCGGCTCCCGCGCCGGCTGCTCCCGCGCCCGCCGCTCCCGCGCCGCAGCCGGCACCTGCGGCCGCGCCTGCCGGCGCCGGGTACGTCACGCCGATCGTGCGCAAGCTCGCGAGCGAGCACGGAGTCGATCTGAACCAGGTCGCAGGCACGGGTGTCGGAGGTCGTATCCGCAAGGAGGACGTTCTCGCGGCTGCCTCCGCGAAGCCCGAGAGCTCCGCCGCTCCGGCCGTGTCGGCTCCCGCGGCTGAGATATCTCCGTTGCGTGGAACCACTCAGAAGATGAGCCGCCTGCGCAAGGTGATCGCGACTCGCGCCGTCGAGTCGTTGCAGGCGACCGCTCAGCTCACCACGGTGGTCGAGGTCGACGTGACGCGGGTCGCAGCGTTTCGCCAGGCCAAGAAGGACGAGTTCTTCGCGAAGACCGGCACCAAGCTGTCATTCCTGCCGTTCTTCGCCGCCGCCGCCGTCGAGGCGCTGCGCAGCTACCCGGTGATCAACGCCACCGTCGAGGGTGACAGCATCGTGTACCCCTCGGTCGAGAACCTGAGCATCGCGGTCGATACCGAGCGCGGGCTGCTCACACCGGTCGTGCGTGACGCTGGTGACAAGAGCATCGCTCAGCTGTCGCAGGATATCGCCGACCTGGCCGGCCGTACTCGGGACAACAAGCTCACCCCGGACGAGCTCTCGGGCGGCACCTTCACGCTGACCAACACCGGATCGCGCGGTGCGCTGTTCGATACGCCGCTGGTCTTCCTGCCTCAGGTCGCGATCCTCGGCACCGGCGCAGTCGTGAAGAAGCCGGTCGTGATCTCGACGCCGGAGGGCGATTCCGTCGCCGTTCGTTCGACGGTCTACCTGGCGCTCTCCTACGATCACCGCATCGTCGACGGTGCCGACGCCGCGCGGTTCCTCACCCAGGTGAAGAACCGCCTCGAGGCCGGGCAGTTCGACTCGATCCTCGGCATCTAGGGCCGCGCGTCTCACCGACGCACGCAATCCTGAGGGCCGCGTCACACTCGTGTGGCGCGGCCCTCAGGCATGTGCCGCGGTCTGCCAGTCGGCGCTCGCGGCGTGATCCTGCCCCCTATCGTGTATTCGACGGTCTCCGCTGCGCGGATGAGCGACCACTCGTCGTTCGCATGCACGGCACCGAGCTCGTCGACGATCTCGTGGAACGCCTCTTCCAGGTACTGCACCCCTTCGTGGTCTCCCCACGCCCGCAGCAGCCGTGACACCGTGCCGATCGGAATTCCCACCGCACGGCATCCCGCGTCGTGCCCTCGTGCGAGGTGGCGCGCTGCGCGTCGGCGATGTCTACGCGTCTTCAGAAGCGCCGGGGTGCCGCGGCGCCGCACGCCTGCCGGGGTGAGCATCACATCGCGCGGGCGCAACTCGCCCACGCATCGGCCGCTCGCTCGGGTGAGCAGTCCCACCGCGCACATCCGTTCGAGTGCCCAGGCGAGTTCGCGCGCGTTCATCCGTTGCCGCGTCGTCGCTCGTCGCGAGATCGCATGCATGCCGTCCCCTCCTCTCGTCATGCTCGCCGAGGCGGCCTCCGTGCGAGCGTTGAGCGCGACCCCGCGCTTCGCTTCGTCACTTCGAGTGTGTCGCAAGATGCTGATGCGTCGGCCGCGCGAGAAGGGATTGTGCATAACTCAGCCGCCTCCCTGCTGCGCACCGGCTGTGAGCGGCGAAGCGTTAAGATGTAACCCATGGCCAAAGAGAAGAAACAGCGCGCGAACAAGGAGCCCGGTCGCATCAAGCAAATGGTGCAGATCTACCGGAACACCAGGCAGCACGACAAGAATCTGACCCTCGCGCTGCTTGCGAGCTTCATCGCTCCGATCGCCGTTTCGGTGCTTCTCGCGTGGCTGCTCTCCGGGGGCGTCTTCGGGTGGATCCTCTGGCCGCTCACCGGCATTCTCGTCGGCGTGCTCCTCGTCATGATCGTGCTCGGCCGGCGGGCGGAATCCGTGGCGTACCGCCAACTCGAAGGGCGGCCCGGTGCCGTGGGCGCGGTCATCAACGGCGCCCTCCGCCGATCCTGGCGTGGATCGGAGGTGCCGGTTGCCATGAACCGGAGCCAGGACGCGGTCTATCGCGTTGTCGGTCGCGGCGGTGTGGTGCTGATCGCCGAGGGGCCGGTGCAGCGCACGCGGCAGCTGGTCGGCAAGGAAGAGACCCAGCTCAAGCGAATGCTTCCGGGGGTCACGATCACGACGCTGCAGGTCGGACCGGATGAGGGCTCGGTGCCATTGCACAAGCTCTCGCGCACGCTCGTCAAGCTGAAGCCTGTGCTCCGCAAAGCCGAGATCGCTGCGGTGCACAACCGCCTGGTCTCGATGAAGGCCGACCCGATCGGCATTCCGAAGGGCATCGATCCGATGCGCGTCCGCGGCCAGCGCCCGCGCTGACCGCGTCTGGCTCAACCTCGGATCAGTACTGTTCCTGCGATCTTGTCGTGGAAGCCGCGCTGATCCGAGTCCCAGACCAGCACCGGGATCACGATGGCGAGCAGTACAGTTCTCACCATCGGTCGCCACAGACCGACCCAGCCGCCCGCGATCGGCAGCACTCGCATGCCGAGTATGCGATGCCCTACGGAACCCCCGATCGTGGGGATGAAGACGATCTGCATCACGACGAAGATGGCGAGCGTCACGAAGGACGCGCCGGGACCGCTCGCCGGGAACAGCAGGCCGAGCACCATCGCGATTCCCCAATCGATGGCGATCGCACCGAAACGACGCCCGATGCGTGCGACCGAGCGGGGGCCGCTCTCGGGCAGCCCCAGCCGCTCCCCCGGCCATCGGCTCGGCTCGAGGTCTCCAAATCGTTGCGGCTGTGGTGTGGGAGGCATGGATCAATGCTATCGGCGGCCTCCTGCGTAACATGCGCGAAACAATCGCCTCACAGATCTGAAATGCAGCTGACGTAGGGTGGATACCGAACGCAGGCGCGGAACGCGCCCAGAACTGAGGAGCAGTATGTTCACGACCCCCCAAGAAGTTCTCGACTTCATCAAGGAGACCGACGTCAAGTTCGTCGATATCCGCTTCACGGATCTTCCCGGCGTGCAGCAGCACTTCAATGTTCCGGCGGCGACGGTGGATCTCGACTTCTTCGAGGTCGGCCAAATGTTCGACGGCTCCTCTGTCCGGGGCTTCTCCGGCATCGCGGAGAGCGACATGCAGCTCATTCCCGATGTGACGACGGCGTACATCGATCAGTTCCGCGCAGAGCGCACGCTCGTGCTCATCTTCGACATCTACAACCCGCGCACCGGCGAGATCTACGCGAAGGACCCGCGTCAGATCGCGAAGAAGGCGGAGCGCTACTTGGCCTCCACCGGTGTCGCTGACACCGCGTTCTTCGCCCCCGAGGCCGAGTTCTACATCTTCGATTCGGTGCGCTTCGAGTCGAAGCCCGAGAGCACCATGTACGAGATCGACTCGGAAGAGGCGATGTGGAATTCCGCGCGCAAGGACGAGGGCGGAAACCTCTCGCACAAGACGGCGCAGAAGGGCGGCTACTTCCCGGTATCTCCCGTCGACAAGCAGGCTGATCTGCGCGATGACATCTCGCTGCGCCTCATCGAATCCGGTCTGCACCTCGAGCGCTCGCACCACGAGGTCGGCGCTCCGGGTCAGGCCGAGATCAACTACCGCTTCAACACGATGGTGAATGCGGCGGACGATGTGCTCAAGTTCAAGTACATCGTGAAGAACACCGCCGAGCTCTGGGGCAAGACTGCCACATTCATGCCGAAGCCCGTGTTCGGCGACAACGGATCGGGCATGCACACCCACATGTCTCTCTGGAAGGGTGGCGAGCCGCTCTTCTACGACGAGAACGGGTATGCGGGCCTCAGCGACATCGCTCGCTGGTACATCGGCGGCATCCTGAAGCATGCTCCGGCGCTGCTTGCGTTCACGAACCCGACCATCAACAGCTACCGCCGTCTGGTGAAGGGCTACGAAGCTCCCGTGAATCTCGCGTACTCGGCTGGAAACCGTTCTGCCGCGATCCGCATCCCCCTCACCGGCTCGAACCCGAAGGCCAAGCGCATCGAGTTCCGTGCTCCTGATGCCTCCGGCAACCCGTACCTCGCGTTCGCCGCGCAGCTGATGGCCGGTCTCGACGGCATCCGCAACCGCATCGAGCCGATGGAGCCGATCGACAAGGATCTCTACGAGCTGCCGCCCGAGGAGATGAAGAACATTCCTCAGGTTCCGGGCAGCCTGGCAGAGGCCCTCGAAGCGCTCGAAGCCGATCATCAGTTCCTCCTCGAGGGCGGCGTCTTCACCGAAGAGCTCATCGAGACGTGGATCACGCTGAAGCGCGAGTCGGAGATCGCTCCGATGGCGCTGCGGCCGCACCCCTACGAGTTCGAGCTCTACTACGGGGTTTAG
>JBEBWI010000033.1:0-20333 GCA_040392345.1 Leucobacter soli
CCCGCCAGATCAACAAGACCGGCGTGACCATCATCATGGTCGAGCAGAACGCCCGCCGCTGCCTGCAGATCTGCGACCGCGCGTACGTGCTCGATCAGGGTCGGAACGCCTACGAGGGGCCGGGTCGCGAGCTCGCGAACGACCCGAAAGTCATCGAACTCTACCTCGGCACGCTCGCGGCCGATGTGGAGAAGAAGAGGTCGGAGCAGACGGAGCACTGAGCGGGCCGGATACCTGGAGCCCGGCTCGAGGTATCCGGCCTCCGGCCTTCCGCATACATGCAACGGGGGCCGATTCCTGAAGGAATCGGCCCCCGTCCCGTGTCGTACGACGGGTGGTGCGGTTAGATCGCGCCCGCCACAGCCCGCTGGAACTGCGGGTTGTTCGACTCGTCGTACTTGTAGATGCCGATCCATGCCGATGACGGGTCGTTGTCGGCGTTCAGCGGGCCCGTGCCCGACTTGCCCACGTAGGCGATCTCCGAGCCGTCCTCGAGCAACGCTGCGCACTCTGCGAACGACGTACACTCCTCGCCGCCGTTGGCACCGGTGACCGCGGCCAGTTCAGCCTGGATCGAAGCCGAGTCGGTCGCGCCGGCCTTGGTCGCCGCGAGTGCGACGATCGTGACCAGGTCGTAGGCCTCGGGTGCATAGGTGAAGCTCACGAGCTCACCGCCGAACTGATCGGTGAAGATCGTCTCGAGCTGCTCCTGGAAGGCGGGGTCGGCCTGGGCACCCGGGATGGAGCCCTGCGCACCGGTCAGTGTGCCCGGATCGAAGTCGGCCTCGAAACCGTTCGTGTTGCCGTCGACCAGGTAGATGGTCGACAGGTCGACGCCCTGAGCGACGAGCTCGGGAATGATGGCCTTGATCTGGTCGAAGGTCACGATCACGATCGCGTCGGCGCCCGACGCCTTCGCGGCGGTCACCTCGGCCGAGAACGAGGTCTGATCCACGGGGAACTCGTTGCCTTCGCCCTTCGCGCCGTAAACGACCTCGGCGCCGCCGCCCTCGACGACTTCCTGAATGGTGTCGCGCAGGCCCAGGCCGTAATCGTCGTTGAAGGTGAGGAAGGCGATGCTGCTCTTGCCGTCGGCGAGGATCTGGTTCGCGAGCGCATTGCCCTGCACCGAATCCGGCGGTGCGGTGCGGAAGTAGTTCGGGCTGACACCGCTCAGGTCGCTCGCGGTGTTCGACGGCGAACCCATGAGGAGGCCCTCACCGGTGATCTTGTCGACCACGTGCATGGTGCGCGAAGAACTCATGGCGCCGAGCACGAAGGAGGCACCGCTCGCGATGACCTCGTCCGCACCCTTCTCGACCACCGTGATGTCGGAGCCGTCGCCCTCGTTGGCCTCGGCCACGATCACGACGTCCTGACCGAGCACGCCGCCGGCCGAGTTGATGTCTTCGAGTGCCTGCGCGATGCCGGCTTGAACGGGAGGCATCAGGAAGCCGAGCGAGCCGGTCTGGGGAAGCAGCGTCGCGATCTGGAGCGCACCAGTGCTGCCGCCCTCCTCCGCAGGAGCCGTCTCGGCCGAACCGCCGCCTGAGCAGGCGGTGAGAACCAGTGCTGCGCTTGCGACCAGCGCGACTGCGCCCGCCGTCCGCTTGGAGATCATCTTCATCAATGACACCTTTCCTACCGAAATGGTCGAGGTCGCAACTTTGCGACACTGGGCAAGAGCATAGCCAGCGCATCGAGGAAATATCGCGCGCGATACCGACTCGAAACGCAGTTGTTAGCGACTCGTGACCGAACTCGGGCTTTTCGGGCCTCTCGGCCCGGAATCTCGGGGTTTCCGCTGTTCTGCCCGGGCCGCAGCCGACTATCTCAGACCGACCTCGAAGGCGAGAATCACCGCGTGCACGCGATCCCGCAGAGCCAGCTTCGCGAGCACCCGGCCCACGTGCGTCTTCACTGTGGATTCCGAGAGGAAGAGCCGCCCGCCGATCTCAGCGTTGCTCAAGCCCTCGGCGATGAGTTCGAACACCTCCAGCTCCCGCTCGGTCAGTGCTTCGAGGCGTGGATCGCGCAGCCCTGCGGTCTGCGCCTCCTGCGGGGCGGCCTCGGGCACCCGTGCTCCGACCGCGGAAGGGGCGGCGGTGTGCGCCTGGTCAGCCTGCGCCGGAGCATCGCCGGAGCGCAACCGCATCAGGAGTCGCCTGGTCACGCTCGGCGCCATCACCGAGTCTCCCACGGCCACCGCTCGCACCGCCGCCACGAGCTCGGCGGCCCGGGCATCCTTGAGCAGGAAGCCGCTCGCCCCCGCCGCGATCGCGTCGAGTGCGTACTCATCGAGGTCGAAGGTGGTGAGCACCAGCACGCGCACGGCGGGGTGCCGCTCCGCGATCAATCGCGTCGCCTCGATACCGTCCATGCCGGCCATGCGCACATCCATCAGCACCACGTCGGGCGCCTCGCCCGCTGCGGCGAGCGCGCCGATGCGTTCGAGCGCCTCGGCGCCGTCCGCTGCCTCTGCGACCACTTCGATGTCGCCGCTGCTCCTGAGAATCAGGCCGAAGCCGGTGCGGATCAGTTCCTGATCGTCGACGAGTGCCACCGTGATCGGTGCGGTGCTCTTGACTGAGTTCACGCCTGCTCCTTCGCTCTCGTGTCCGGCCTTGCCTCGTAGGGCACCTCGGCGCGCACGCGCCATCCCGAGCCGTAGGGGCCGGCTTCGAGCGTGCCGCCGAAGAGCTCGGCGCGCTGTCTGGCGCCGGCGAGCCCCCGTCCGGTACCGGGGATGCCGACTGTCGCCGCACCGGAGTCGACCGTACCCCGCCTGGCGCGCTCGCGTACTCCGTCGGGCACGCGCCCGGCTGCGGGCGGCCCCGAGTCCCGCAGATCGACCAGTGTGCGGTCCGCGGCGTGCTCGAGCGAGACGGCGACCCGGCTGCCCCGGCCCGCGTAGCGCAGTGCGTTCGTGAGCCCCTCCTGCACGATGCGATACAGCGCTACCTGTTGCATGGCATCCCCGCCCGCGACGCCGACTTCGGTGAGCGAGACGGCGAGCCCCGCATCTCTGAAGCCCGCCACGAGTTCGGCGAGCTGCGCGGCCCCCGGCTGCGGCGCGAGCGGGGCTTGGGCATCGTGCCCTTCGTCGCCCAGCACGCCGAGCAGCCGCCTCATCTCGGTGAGCGCGCCGCGGCCCGTCTCGGCGGCCCGTTCCATCGCCTGTCTTGCCGCCTCGGGCTGCCGATCGATGGTCACCGCGGCGGCCTCGCTGAGCGTGACCACCACCGAGAGGGAATGGGCGACGATGTCGTGCATCTCACGGGCGATGCGCGCGCGCTCGGCGGCTGCGGCCAGCTGCGCCTGCTGCTCGCGTTCGACGGCGAGCTGTCTGGCCCGGTCGATGAGCGCCTCGACGTACCTCATCCGGTTGCCGCGGTTGATGCCGACGAGCAGCACCACGAGCAACCAGACGGCCGTTGCGGCGCTGACCACCAGGTACTCCCCGGGCGAGTGCGCGACCGCGTTCACCTGCACCGTCGACCCTGGCCCGAGCGCACCGCTCGGCACCACACTGCTGAGCAGCAGCACCAGCGCGTGCGTCACCACCGCGATGGCGTATGCGATCCACCCCGCCACGACGCTGCGGTAGACGGGCGCCGCATAGAGCAGGAACACGAGCGCGATCGAGTTGGGCAGCACCTGCAGGCCGAGATCGAGCGCCAGGGTCGCAGATACGAGCAGCACCCCGAGCACGGGATGCCGACGACGGAATGCGAGTGAGGTGGCTACGATTCCGGTGACGGCCAATGTCACGAGCAGCCACGGAAGCGAGAGATAGATGGGGCCCGCCGAGGCCACCGGCTCGGCCCCGGCCGGAAACTCCAGGGCCCCCTCGCTCAGATAGAGCAGAACATCGAGCAGTGCGGCGAACCCGCATCCGATCAGATACCAGAAGACGATGCCGCCGTCGAGCAGGCGCGGGTGAGCGGCCAGCACGCGGCGGATCACACCGGGAGGGCGCGGAAGCCGCAGCTGCGCCTCGGCGAGCTGCGGCTCCGCACCGACCCCGGTGGTGGTCGTCGAATGGGTCACACGGCGTCTCTCTGCTTCAGAAGGAGGAATGCGGGGGCCAGGGCCGCAGCGGCCCAGACGGCGAGCCCGCCCAGTGCCGCCCAGTATCCCACGCCCACGGTCGCCTCGGCGGGCATGATCGGGGCCTGGGCGAGTGTCGTGCCGAGTTCGGCTGGCATCCACTGGGAGATCGCGGGCACCCATTCCCAACCCGTCATGGTGAGCACCTGCAGCACGATCGTCGAGACGAACAGCAGGGTGACGACGACGGAGATCGCACCGGCGCTCGAGCGCAGCATCGCACCGACCCCGAGCGCGAGCACGGAGGCGAGCACGAGATACGCAGTGGTGCCCCCGAGCGAGGCGAGCACCGCGGGTTCCACGAGCACGCCGAACGCACCATCGCCGAGGATCACGGCCGCGAGCAGCGCTCCGCCGAAGACGCTCACCGCGCCGACCACGAGCGCGAGCACCGCGACCACCAGCACCTTGGCCGCGAGCATCGGCGTGCGCGTCGGCACCGCGGTGAGCGTCGTCCTGATCAGCCCGCTCGAATACTCGCTCGTGATCGCGAGCACACCGATCACCCCCATGATGAGCACGGTGAACATGCTGCCGAGCGCCGCCGCCTGCACCAGCACCGAGGGGAGCGACTGAGGGGTGACGAACTCCGAACCCGCCATCGCCGAGGCCATGAGCGCGGCGCCCGCCCAGCTGAGCACGAGCATCAGCGCGATCGACCAGCGGATCGAGCGCAGCGAGAGCAGCTTGATCCACTCGCCGCGAAGCACCCCGTCGAAGCTGAGTCTGCCCGCGGCGCCCGTGGCGCGAACCGACGACGCACCGGAACCGTATGCCGACGAGTCGGAGACCCGTGCCGTGGAGCTCGTTGCGATGGAACCTGTTGCAATAGTCATGATCTGTTCTCCTGTGGGTTCGTGGGTCAGACGGCGGCCGGGGCGGGAGAGGTGGAGTACTCCACTTCACCCCGGGTGAGCTCGAGATAGGCGTCCTCGAGCGAGGTCGTCTGCGTCGAGAGCGCATGCAGCACGATGCCGTGTTGCGCGGCGACCTCGCCGACGCGCACGGCGCTGATGCCCTGCAGCTCGAGCTCGGTGCGGTCGGATTGCTGCGTGCTGCGCGCACCCTCGGCGCGCAGCAGTTCGCCCAAGCGGATCGCGTCGGGCGACACCACCCGCACCGCGGCGGCGCTGCCCGCGCCCATGAGCTCGGAGATGGGTGCATCGGCGATCACGCGCCCGCGACCCAGCACGATCACGTGATCCGCGGTCTGCGACATCTCGCTCATCAGGTGGCTCGACAGCAGTACCGTGCGACCCTGGGCCGCATACTCGCGCACGAAGTGCCGCACCCAGCGCACACCATCGGGGTCGAGGCCGTTGACCGGCTCGTCGAGCACGAGCACATCGGGGTCGCCGAGCAGCGCCGCCGCGATGCCGAGCCGCTGCCCCATGCCGAGCGAGAAACCGCCCACCCGACGGTGGGCGACCGCGTCGAGTCCGGTGATCTCGAGCACTTTGCTCACCCGCGCGTCGCCGATGCCGTGGGTCGCGGCGAGTGCGCGCAGGTGGCTCCGCGCGGTTCGACCCGGGTGCACGCCCTTCGCATCGAGCAGCGCGCCCACCACGTTCAGCGGGTTGCGGTGCTCGGCGTACTGCTTTCCGAGCACCGTGATGCTGCCCGATGTCGGTCTGTCGAGACCCACGAGCATGCGCATCGTGGTCGACTTGCCGGCGCCGTTCGGGCCGAGGAACCCGGTCACCTGCCCGGGGACGAGCGAGAAGCTCACACCGTCGACCGCGAGCTTCGTACCGTACCGCTTCGTGAGACCATGCGCCTCGATCATGACGTTCCCTTCTGCGGGCCGATCTGACCCTGTGGGAACCACGCTACGAGCAGGCCGCGGCGCGACGCGTCGGCCGCAGGTGCCGTGGGCATCGTCCTTTCGGATGATCTGAGGGTGAAGCCTGCCTCGGGCGGTCAGCTGATCCACCGGTCGGTTCGGGCCGTAGCCGATCGGTTCAGGCCACCGCCTGGTCGTCCTCCCGCGAGATCCGCTGACCCACCACCGCCGAGATGCCGTCCTGACGCATCGAGACTCCGTAGAGCGCGTCCGCGATCTCCATCGTGCGCTTCTGATGGGTGATCACGATCAGCTGCGAGCTCTCCCGCAGCCCCTCGAAGGTCTGCAGCAGGCGGCCGAGGTTCGCGTCGTCGAGCGCGGCCTCGACCTCGTCCATGATGTAGAACGGGCTCGGGCGCGCGTGGAAGATCGAGATGAGCCAGGCCACGGCCGCGAGCGAGCGCTCTCCGCCGGAGAGGAGCGAGAGCCGTTCCACCTTCTTGCCTGCCGGCTTCACATTCATCTCGATGCCGGTGTTGAGCAGATCGTCCGGGTCGCTCAGCGCGATCTCGCCCGAGCCGCCCGGGAAGAGCACGGGGAACACCTCGGCGAAGGCCGCCTTCGTATCCTCGAACGCCTCGGCGAAGATGCCCTGCATCTTCTGGTCCAGCTCGCCGATGATCGTGAGCAGGTCGGCACGGGTCTTCGTCAGATCGGTCAGCTGCTCGGTGAGGAAGCTGTGGCGCTGCTCGAGCGCTGCGAACTCCTCGAGCGCGAGCGGGTTGATGCGCCCGAGCTCCGCCAGGCGCTTCTCCGCACGGGCGAGCCTGCGTTCCTGCTCCGCTCGCACGAACGGCCGAAACTGCCGGGCCGAGCCGGGCTCATCATCGAGTGCGCCGCCGATTGTCCCGGCTTCGCCTGCTCCCCGCGTCCCTGTATCGTTCGCGCCGTTCGCGCCGTCGTCCGGGCCGTTCGCCGCAACGGTCAAGCCGAGCTCCGCGGCGAGTTCCGCTTCGAGAGCATTCGCGAACTTCGGCTGCCCATTCGTCTCGCTCCCGTGATCCGCTGTAGGTGCGGTCGCGCTCGCCGTCTCCGCTGGCCCCTGCACCGGCACCGGCTGGTCAGGGCCGTACTCGGCGATGAGCACGTCTTCGACGAGGCCCAGCTCATTGCCCGAGCGCTCGAGCAGCGCCGACAGCTGCAACCGGCGCTCGTAGCTCTTCAGCTCCGCGCCGTGCACCCGTTCGGTCAATGTCTGCAGACGTTGGCGCAGTTCCGACTCCTCCGAGCGCAGCAGCGTGAGCTCCTGGCTGTGTCGCGCGCGCTCCTGCTCGGCCGTCTGCTGGGCGAGTCGTGCCTCGGCGAGCGATCGGTCGCACGCGGCCTGGATCTCGGGCAACAGACCCGCCACGCGCTCGGCACGGGCGACCTGATGCGAGCGGAGTACCGCCCGACGCGCCGCCTCCTCCGCTGCCTGTCGCTCGGCTTCGAACTGCTCGCCGAGCATGCGGTGTCGGGCTTCCGCGGCACGCGCGCGTTCGCGCGCAGTCTCGAGCTGCAGGCGATGCCCCACCTCGGTCTCGCGGGCGTGCTCGACCTCGGCGAAGAGCCCCTCGCGCTCGCTCGCGTCGAAAATGGGCCGCGGGCGCGCCTCGGCTTCCGCGAGTGCCTGGGTCGCGCGATCCACCGCGGTTTCGGCCTCAGTCACGTTCTCCGCAACCGCCCCGAGTGCCTGCCTCGCGCGATCCGCCTCGGCAAGGCCCGCCTCAGCGCGCACCGTCAGACGGTTGCGACGCTCCGACACCTCCGCGAGGCGCGCGTCGGCCGTGCGCAATTCGCCGAATGCGCGCTCGGCGTCGAGCTTCGCCCGGGACGCCGCCGCACGCTTCTCCGCGAGCAGCACCGTCACCTCTTCGATCTCGGCCGCGAGCGACTCGCGACGCGCCAGCGCCTGGTCGCGGTCTGCCGTCAGCTCGATGCGGGACGGCGCACGGCTCGATCCACCCGTCAGCGTGAACTCGGTGAGCACATCGCCCGCCTGTGTCACCACCGTGAAGCCACCGCCCGGCAGCGCACTGCGCAGGTCGGCCGCGGCGCCCTGGGCCGCACGCAGATCCGCTGCGATATAGCTGCGGGCCAACACGCCGAGCACGCCGTCGGGGGCGCGCGTGACGTCGATCGCACGACGCACACCCGGCACCTCCGGTCCCGCATTCGCAGGATCGAAGCGCATATTCGGCTGCGCGATCACCACACCGACGCGGCCGAGGTCTCTGTCGTGGGCGGCGGAGACCGCGCGTTCGGCTGCCTCATCGTCGTCCGCGAGCAACGCATCGGCGAAGCGGCCGAGCGCCGCGGCGACCGCCGCCTCGAAGCCCGCATCGACACGCACCCCGTCGCTCACCCTGCCCGCGATGCCCGCCGGGCCGCGTTCGAGCAACGCCCCCGAGGCGTCGCGCTGATCGAGTGCCCGGGCGAGCGCGCTGACGCGCGCGTCGAGCCCGGCGTGCTCCTGCTCCATGACGTGCAGCCGTTCGCGCAGTTCGTCGCGCACTCGCTCCGCCTCGGCCTGCGCTTCCTGAGCCGCCTGATACACGCCTTCGAGGCCGGTCTCCGCGGCCTCCTCGTCTCCCAGCGACCGTTCGAACTCCTCGAGCTCGACTCGGGCCTGCGCAGCCCGCTCGTCGGCCTGCGCCACCGCGAGCTCACGACGGGCGACCTCCTGAGCGACCGTGGCCCGCTGCCGCTCGGCCGTCTCGACGCGGCCCCGCAACTGCGAGAGCTCGAGATCGTGCTTCGACACCAGGGCGCTCTGCGCCGCCAGGTGCTCGTCGATGGCATCCAGCGCCCGCTGCGCCTGCCGCGTGCGGTCCCCCGCTTCCTGCCACTTCGCCTCGGTATCGGGCACCAGCCCCGCCGCCTGCCTCGCTTCTTCCCCGGCCTCCTCGACGGCCGCCCGCGTGAGTCGGTTCAACTGCTCAGGCGCCTCCGCCTGCGTCGCGAGGAAGGTGAGCCGCTGCTGCGCCTGCGAATACACCCCGCGCAGACGGCCCTGCGAACCCTCGAGAGCGATCGTGACCCTGCGCGCCGCGTCGAGCACCTCGCTCTGCTGATCCTGTTCGAGCCGCTCGATACGCAGTTGCTTCTGCTCGGCCTGCTCCTGCAGCACGATGCGCTCGGAGTGGCGCTCGGCCTCATCCTTGGCGAGCTCGTCGAGCTCCGCGCGAAGCCTGGCGACGTCGTCGGCGAGGAGTCTGGCCCTGGCATCGCGCACCTCGGCGGCGATGCCCTGAGCCGCGCGCGCGACCTCGGCCTGACGGCCGAGCGGTTTCAGCTGCCGCCTGATCTCGCCGGCGAGATCGTTCAGACGAGTGAGGTTCGTCTCCATCGCCTCGAGCTTGCGCAGGGTGCGCTCCTTGCGGCGACGATGCTTCAGAATGCCCGCAGCCTCCTCGATGAACCCGCGTCGATCCTCCGGGGTGGCCCGCAGCACCGCGTCGAGCTGCCCCTGGCCGACGATCACGTGCATCTCCCGGCCCAGCCCCGAGTCGCTCAGCAGCTCCTGCACGTCGAGCAGACGGCACGACTCCCCGTTGATCGCGTATTCGCTCGACCCGTTCCGGAAGAGCGTGCGACTGATCGTGACTTCCGCGTATTCGATCGGCAGCGCGCCGTCCGAGTTGTCGATGGTGAGCTTCACCTCTGCGCGACCGAGCGGCCCCCGGGTCGAAGTTCCGGCGAAGATGACGTCTTCCATCTTGCCGCCGCGGAGCGTCTTCGCCCCCTGCTCCCCCATGACCCATGCGAGCGCATCGACCACGTTCGACTTGCCGGAACCGTTCGGGCCGACGATCGCCGTGACACCCGGTTCGAACTGGAAGGTGGTCGGCTGAGCGAAGGACTTGAAGCCCTTGAGCGTAAGGCTCTTGAGGTGCACGCCGTATCCTTCCCGTTCTGGTGGTTGTCGATTGTCGATTATCGGTTGTATCTGCGGGTGCTGCATCCGGAAGTCGCCGCCCGCAGTTCACCGTCTCGCCTGCAAGCAGACGCGTTCTGACAAAACGGTACATGATGGTGAGCGCTATCCTGCGGCGGCGCGAGGGCGATGCCGGCTCTCGCGCCCGGGTGTGGCGGGCCGGGCTAGTGGATCTCGGCGGCAGGCGAGGCCGGCGAGGCGCAGCAGTGGCTCATGTCGGCATGCACGGACCACCGGTATCAGCGGCCGTAGAAGGGCTGGCAGGGCACGATGCGCACCGAGCCATCCGATTGAATCATCTCGCACAGCTGCCGGTCTCCAGGCGGATACCCCGTGCCGAACTCATCGCTGCCCGGCAAAGACGGCACCTGCTCCCACGGGGCTGTGCCGATCACGCCCAATTGCACAAGCGCCCAGAACGTCACGTAGACCGCGAGCACTGCCGCGAACACCGGCCAGAAGAGACGCGCGGCCTTGCCGCCACCGGCCATCCAGATCGCGAGTTCATAGCCGAGCAATGTCACTGCGAACACAGGGAGTCCGTATAGCCAGAGCAGAAGAATTACTGCAATGCCGATGGTTCCAACCGACGCGCAGGATTCGTTCTCGATACACCGACGCCAGAGCAGCTCGACCGAGAAACTGAGCGCAAGCATGAATGCCATAGCGAGCCCAACGCTGAGCATCCCGATGAGAATGGCTTGCGAGAAGGGGAAGAACTGACGCACCGCGGGGCCGATCACTGCCGCCGAGCCCGCGCCGAATGCCGCGATCGTCAACACGAACAGGGGGTGATTCATCGCCCCTGCGGGCAGGAACCCCAGCACATCGGCAGCGGTGAGAAGTGCGCCCGCGACCGAACCGACGAGCACCATTGCGAAGAATGCCCGCCGCACAATCCCCCAGCGCCGCAACCGCGGCCACGGGTGGCGTTCGGGCAGACCCGGGCCGGAGTTCAAGAACTCTCCGCTCAGGAAGTCGCCTTGCGCACGAGCTTCAGCTTCTCACGCTTCGTCACGAAGCGATCGATCACGATCCCGATGAGGATCCAGCCGCCGAGCGCCGTGATGAGCCACACGATGAGCGGCGCGAGCACCCAGGCGATCCCAGATATCTCGACTCCGCCCGAGAACAGCGTCGCCACCCAGAGCGCGAGGAACGTAGAGACGAGCCCGACGCCGCCGAGCATCGCCGACGCATACTTGCGTGCCATGTTGAAGACGAATGGCGCGAGAATCGACTGAGCCAACGCGAACACGGCGACGGCGACGAAGAACCCGCCGAGATGCAGCGTCACATCGGCGAGCACCCAATCGGCGATCAGCAGAGCGATCGCGGAAAGCACGAGGTTTGCCGCTACGGCGAGTAGAAAGCGGATCATGGGGTGCTCCTTCTATCCGGCAGTCCAGACTGCGGCTTCAACGACAGCGTTTCGACAACAGCCGTGTCGACGACACTGCCGACCTGCATTCAGCGTAGCGGTCCCGCCCGAATTCGCGACGATGATCCACTCGTTGGAATCCGAATCGGCCTCGGCGAAGCTCCCGGCCGCCGGTCTACTCCCCTGTTCGCACCCTCGGTCTGAACCACTTCGCGGCCAGATCGGGGCCGTCCCAGACCTTGATGATGCCCCAGACCACAGCGGCGATGGGAACCGCGAGCACTGCGCCCAGGATGCCTGCCAGGACAGTACCGATGGTCAGCGAGAGCAGAATGACGAGCGCGTGCAGCTTGAGCGCTCGCCCCATGAGCACGGGCTGCAGGAAGTTGCCCTCGAGCTGGTTCACCAGCACCACGACTGCGACGACGAGGACAGCACTGAGCGGGCCGTTCGCGACAAGCGCGACCAGGGCACCGAGGATGCCCGCGAGCGTCGCACCCACCAACGGGATGAAGGACAGGAGGAACACCAACACCGCAAGCGGCAGCACGAGCGGCACCTGCAGAATCGCCAAACCGATACCGATGCCGACTGCGTCTACGAAGGCGACGGTCGCGGTGCCCCGAACGTAGGAGCCGAGCGTTTCGACGGTCTTGTCGCCGATCCGCTCCGCCCGTGCAAGCGCCTCCCCGCGGAAGGGGCGCAGCACGAACTGCCAGATGGCCGGGCCGTCCTTGATGAAGAAGAAGAGCACCACGACCATGAGAATCAGGCCGGTGACGAAGCCGGCGATCGCGCTCACCCCTGCGATCGCACCCGAACCGAAGTCCGCCGACGTGGCGAAATCGATGATCTGATCCCGCCATTCGAGCAATTGCTGCTGATCTGGGGCGAACGGCAAGGTGTTCACCCAGTCGAGCAGCTCGTTGAACCCGTCCTGGGCCTTCTCCGACAGCAGATCCCATTGGTCGCGCACTGCCCACGTGATGAGCCAACCGACTCCGCCCAGAATCAAGACGACACTGAGCAGCACGATCGTCGCCACGAGTGCGCCGGGCACCCGCTTCCTCTTCAACCAGTTGGTGACCGGAAGGAACGTGCTCGCGAAGATCAGGGCGAGCAGAATCGGAATCACCACGGTGCTCAGCGTTCGCAGACCCCAGATCGCTCCGGCAGTGAGCACCAGCACCACGATGATCTGCAGCGACCTGGTCGCAACTTCACCGAAACCGTCGCTCCACAGACCGCGCGAGACCGCGCCCGACGTCTCCTGAGCCGGTGCGGCGTCGACGCCAGATCGAGTCGCTCGTGCGGATCGAGTCGGTTCGGCGGAGTGCACCGGTTGCCCGGATCGCACCGGGGGCGGAAGCAACGGCTCTCCAGTGGCGCGGCGCTCAGCTGCGCGATCGCTTCTCCTGCGCTTTCCGAATGCCATGCCGTCCTCCGCTTTCGCTCTTCATCGCTCGCCTGGCGCACCGGGTCGCCCGGCCTGCCCGGGTGCTACAACACGGCTCTCGCCGAGATGAACTCCCGAAGCTCCCTCGCATCATCCGCCATCTCCGTGACGCGCTGCGGCAGCTCCATCATCGCCGCCAACGGGCCGGTCAAGGGCTCGACCTCTCCGATCGCCTCCGCGACGATCTCGGGAAACTTCGTGGGCTTCGCGGTCTCGAGCACCAGCATCGGCACGCCGGGCTCGACGTACTCGCGTGCGACCTTGACCCCGTCAGCCGTGTGCGGGTCGATCGTCATGCCGCTCTCGGCGTACACCGAGCGAATCGTCTCCACGCGATCCGCATGGGTACTCGTACCGCTCACGATGCCGAACTCATCGGCGAAGCGCGGCAGTTCGACCGACAGGTCGAACACCCCCTCGGAGTCGAGTTCGCGCCACAGCGCCGCGAGCTTCTCCCCGTCGCGCCCGACCAGGTCGTAGATGAAGCGCTCGAGGTTCGATGCCTTCGAGATGTCCATCGAAGGGCTCGACGTCGCATGGGTCTGAGCAGCGCTGCGGGGCCGGTACACGCCGCTGCGGAAGAACTCGTCGAGCACGTTGTTCTCGTTCGCAGCAAGCACCAAGCGGCGAATCGGCACCCCCATCTGACGGGCGAAATACCCCGAGAGGATATTGCCGAAATTGCCCGAGGGCACCGTCACCGAGACTTGCTGCGTCGCGCGCGCCCCGGCTTCGAAACGGTCGGTCGCCCGCAGCCACGCCCAGAAATAATAGACGACCTGAGCCGTGATACGACCGAGGTTGATCGAGTTCACCGTGCCGAGATTGTGCGCGCGCTTGAACTCGAGGTCGCCCGAGAGCTGCTTCACGAGGTTCTGGCAATCATCGAACACGCCTTCGACGGCGATGTTATGAATGTTCTCGTCGGTGAGCGAATACATCTGGGCCCGCTGGAAGGCGCTCATCCGGCCCTGCGGCGAGAGCATGAACACCGCGATGCCCTCTTTGCCGCGAAGCGCATACTCGGCGGCCGAACCGGTATCGCCCGAAGTGGCACCGAGAATGTTCAGCGTGCGACCCTGCTTCGCGAGCGCGTACTCGAGCACCTGGCCGAGAAACTGCATCGCCATGTCCTTGAATGCGAGTGTCGGCCCCTCCGAGAGCCCCACGAGCGAAATTGAGTCGCTGAGCGGGGTCAACGGCACCACCTCGGGCGTCGCGAAGTTCTCGGCGCTGTAGGCCGCGTGGCACATGCGCGACAGATCGTCAGCCGGAATGTCGGTCGCGAAGCGGCCGATGACCGAGGCCGCGAGCTCCGGGTACGTGAGCGCGCGCCACGATTCGATCTCAGCGAGACTCACCGCGGGAAGCTGCTCGGGCACCGTGAGCCCGCCGTCGGGGGCGAGGCCCTCGAGCAGCGTCTCGCTGAACGGCGCGGGCTGCATGCCCCCTCGCGTCGAGATGTACTTCACCAATTGCTCCTTCGGGTCTCAGCTGCCGGTCTCGGTACCGGGTGCCCGTCATCCGGCGCCCGCGCCGCAGCCACAGTGCTTCTATTGTGGCACCTTCGGCGACGCGTCGGCCTCGGAACGCTGGGTACTGAGCCGGACCGAGCCGGCGGCAAGAGCGATGCTCTTGCTTCACCAGCTCACCCACGCTTCGCTCCATAGGCTGCCGCCGTGGGCGGCACTGAGCCGGCGGCAAGAGCGATGCTCTTGCTTCACCAGCTCACCCACGCTTCGCTCCATAGGCTGCCGCCGTGGGCGGCACTGAGCCGGCGGCAAGAGCGATGCTCTTGCTTCACCAGCTCACCGGCAGCGCCTTGCCCTCCTCGTAGCCCGCGGCCGACTGCAGACCGACGTGCGCGCGCTCGTGGAACTCGGCGACGGTGCGCGCCCCGGCATACGTCATCGACGAGCGCACGCCCGAAGTGATCATGTCGACGAGGTCTTCGACCCCGGGGCGCTGTGGATCGAGGTAGATCTTCGACGACGAGATGCCCTCGGCGAACAGCTCCTTGCGCGCACGCTCGTACGCATCCAAGCCGCCGAACCGAGCCTGCACCGCCTTGGTCGAGGCCATCCCCCACGATTCCTTGTAATGGCGGCCCTCGCCGTCGGGCCGCAGCTCACCCGGCGCCTCGATCGTGCCGGCGAACCAGGAGCCGATCATCACCGAGGCCGCACCTGCGGCGAGCGCGAGCGCGACATCCCTCGGATAGCGCACCCCTCCGTCGGCCCAGACGTGCGCGCCGAGCGCACGCGCCTGCCGAGCGGACTCGAGCACCGCGGAGAACTGCGGGCGTCCGACCGCGGTCATCATCCGGGTCGTGCACATGGCACCGGGCCCCACGCCGACCTTGACGATGTCGGCTCCCGCGTTCACGAGATCGCGCGCCCCTTCGGCCGTCACCACGTTACCCGCGACGATCGGCACACCGAGGCCCAGGGCCGCAACCCCTTCGAGCGAGCGCAGCATGCCCGACTGATGCCCGTGCGCGGTGTCGACCACGAGCACGTCGGCCCCCGCCTCGACGAGTGCGCGGGCTTTCGAGGTCGCATCGCCGTTGATGCCGATCGCAGCGGCGACCGCGAGCCCCGGGGCCGTGTCGTGCCCGCGAACCGCATCGAACCCGGAGCCGCGACCGAGCGCGGGCCGGTAGAGCGTCCCGCGCAGCGCACTCCGAGAAGAGATCGTACCGACGAGGCTATCGCCGTCGAACACCGCGAGCACCTCGGCGGCCTGCTCCTCCTCGGCGCGCAGCACGGCCTCGAAGGCTTCCCGGCCCAACCGGGTTCCGTCCCCGTCTCCGAGCCGCTTCGCCTCCATCTCCGGGTGCTCGCCGTGAATGAGATCCGCGAGCCGCGCATCCGGCGGCACCGTCGCGAGCCGAGAGGCCGGCAGCACCCCGAGCACGTCGCTGCGGCGCAATCCGGTCGCGTGCAGGCCGGCATCGCCCGATCCACCCCCGGCGGTACCCTCGCCCACCACCACGATGCCGAGCCCGTGCACCGGCAGCACGAGTCGCAGCGCCTCGGCCGCGGTCGCGTGCTCGGGCAGCACGAGCGGAGAATCGCACCAGGCCGACTGCCGTTTCACCCAGTGGATCGCCGACACCAGCCGATCGACCGGAAGATCTTGAGGCAGAACCCCGAGCCCGCCGCGCCGCGCCAGCGCCGCGGCCAGACGCGGGCCGGTGACCGCGTTCATGTTCGAAGCGACCAGCGGAATCGTCGCCGGGGTGCCGTCGCCCGGACTCAGATCGACGCCGAGCCGACTACCCACGGAGGAGCTGCGAGGCACCAGGAAGACGTCGGAGTAGGTGAGATCGACAGCGGGCGCGGCACCGATGAACTGCATGCTCCTACGCTACCCGTTGCAGAGTCGAGCCGCCGGTCGGCGTCGTCGACCGGCGCAGTTCTCCAGCCGCTCAGAAATCCGCGACGATCAGCTTCTTCATCTCGAGCATCCGTTCGAAGGCGCCCGGCCGCTCCATGAGCTCCCCCATGTTGCGCGGCACGATCTGCCAGCTCACGCCGAAGCGATCGGCCAACCACCCGCACTGCTCCGCCTCGGGCACCGCCGATAGCGCTTCCCAAAGTCGATCGATCTCGTCCTGGTCCTCGCACTGCACCTCGAACGAGACGCCGGGGCTGAAGCTGAAGGTTTGCTCGGCCGCCGCGTCCATCGCGACGAACCACTGCTCGCCGATGCAGAAATCGCTGAACTGCACGGCCCCCTCCGCCGCAGGCCCGTGCGCCTGATCGAACCTGGCGATGACCCCCATCTCGGCGTCGTCGAAGGTGTCGAGGTAATGCTCGACCGCCTCACCCGCACGATTCTGCGCCTCTCCGCCGAACACGAGCGTGGGGAGGACGAAGGGCCGGGGATCCCCGGCGGGGTCGGTGAGAATGAGCTGCCAGCTGACACCGAAGCGATCCTGCACCCAGCCGTAGCGGTCGCTGAACGGGTACTCGCCGAGCGGCATGAGCGCCGTGCCGCCTTCGGAGAGCCCCGCCCAGAGCCGATCGAGGCTCGACCTGGCCAGCTCCTCGCTGCCATCGAAGAGCAGCGGATCGAAGTTGAGCATGAACGAGATCGACGGGTTCGGAGAGAACTCGTCTCCGGCGTTGATGAGCGTGAACCGGTACCCGGAGACGGTGAGCGCGACGGTCAGCGGTTGCCCCGCGAACTCGCGCTGGAAATCGAGCAGCCCCTCATGCGGATAACGCGATTCCACCTCGCCCGTCGCATTCTGGAACAGGCCGGCGTAGAACTCGCCCGCCTCCTCAGCATTTCCGCGACACCAGATGTTCGGAACGATCTTCTGCATGAGCGACTCCTGACCGTGCTCCTGACCGTGGGGTTACAGGATACGCCGATCGTTGTGAACCCGCGCCCGGTATTTTCCAGGGCCGAAACGGGGTCGAGCCGTCAGTCGCGCAGTTTTGCGCCGAACGCCGTCTCCGCCGCCGCCACGCCGGCGAGCTTCGCCGCGCTCGCTTCTTCCGCTTTCAACGTGCGATCCTCGGCCCGGAAGCGCAGGGCGAAGGTCAGCGCGCGCTGCCCCTCGGGCACTCCGGTGCCGCGGTAGTCGTCGACGATGCGGGCGTGTTCGAGCAGGTCGCCGGCACCGGCGATGACGGCTGCGAGCACCGCGTCGGCGGGCACCGAGACACCGACGAGCAGCGTCAGATCCTGCGTCGCCACCGGGTAGGTGGAAAGCTGACGGGTCTCCGGCTCGCGCGGGGCGACCTCGATGAGCCGTCCCAGATCGAGCTCGAACGCCGCAGCGCGGCCGGGCAGGTGGTGATCGGCCACCAGCTCGGGCAGCAGCTCGCCGGCGAAGCCCACGGTTTCAAGATCACCGGCCACCTCGACGCACAGCTCGGCGGTGCGACCCGGGTGGAAGGCCCCGTGAGACCCCTGGCGCACCACCAGCTCAGCAGAGACCGCGCCTGCCACCACCCGGGCGGCGTCGAGCGCATCGGCCCAGTCGTAGGCTCGGGCCGCCTCGTTCGGCTGCCTCTCGACCGCCTCGCCGAGCAGCAGGCCGGCAGCGAGATGCGGCTGGGCGGGGATCGAATCGTTCAGCTCGGCGAGCGTCTCGTCGCTCGGGCGCTCGGCGAGCGGCGGCACGGATTCGGTGCCGAGGGCGGTACCTGCCGCAGCGGGCTTGAAGACCGCGCCGAACTCCACCAGTGCCAGATCGGTGAGCCCGCGAGACACGTTGCGCTGCGCCGCGGTGACGAGCCCGGGCAGCAGAGACAGCCGCAGGAACGGCGCTTCGCCATCGAGCGGGTTCGCGAGCCGCACCGCCTCGACCTGCGAACCCGCGACGACGGCGAAGTCGTCGAGTTGGGCGCGCGAGACGAAGGGATAGTTCTGCACCTCGTCGAAGCCGAAGGCGGTCGTGACGTTCGCGGCACGACGGCGAAGTCGCTGGCTGCGCGTGAGGCCACGGCCGGCCGGGGCGACCGGCAGCAACGACGGAATGCGGTCGTAGCCGACGATGCGCGCGACCTCTTCGACGAGGTCGGCCGGCCGGGACAGATCGCTGCGCCAGCTGGGCGGTGTGACGACGAGTTCGGGGCCCTTCGCGCCGGTCGCGTCCTCGACCTCGCAGCCGATCATCTCGATCGCGGCTCGCGATTCCTCGTCGGTGAAATCGGTGCCGAGCAGCCCGTTCACGCGCGCGAGGGGCAGCCGCACCGGGGTGGGCGTGAACTCGGCGACGATCTCCGCACCGAGTTCGTCGGCGGTGCCACCGCCGAGCTCGACGAGCAGGTCCACCATGCGCTGCGCCGCGGCTCGGGCGACGAGCGGATCGACCCCGCGCTCGTAGCGCTTGGAGGCCTCGCTCGGCAGCTTGTGCCGGCGCAGGGTGCGGGCGATCGATACGGGGTCGAACGTAGCCGCCTCGATCAGCAGATCAGTGGTCGCGTCGTCGGTCTTGGTCGTTTCGCCTCCCATGACGCCGGCCAGACCGATGGGGCCGGACGCGTCGGTGATCAGCAGGTCTTCGGCGTGCAGCGCACGCTCCTGGCCGTCGAGGGTGATGAGCGTCTCCCCCGGCAGTGCGCGGCGCACGGTGATTCCGCCGGTGAGCTTCGAGAGGTCGTAGGCGTGCAGCGGCTGCCCGAATTCGAGCATGACGTAGTTCGAGATGTCGACCTGCAGCGACAGCGAGCGGATCCCCGCGAGCTGCAGGCGCGAGACCATCCACGGGGGCGTCGGCCGGGTGGGGTCGACGCCCCGCACCACTCGAGCGATGAAACCGGTGCAGCCCGCGCGACCGCGCACGGGGGCCTGGTCGTCGAGCGTCACCGAGAACCCCGATCCGCTGCCGATTTCAGCGGTGAATGCGGGATCGCGGAACTCTGCGCCGGTCGCGTGCGAGTACTCGCGTGCGACGCCGCGGATCGAGAACGCGTAGCCGCGATCGGGAGTGACGTTGATCTCGACCGCCGTGTCGCGCATGCCGAGCAGTTCGAGCGCATCGGCGCCGACCTCGGGGTCGTTGCCGTTCTCAGCGCTGAAGCCGAAGCGCGAGAGCACGATGATGCCCTCGTGGTCGTCGCCGAGGGCGAGCTCGCGGGCCGAGGCGATCATGCCGTCGCTCACGTGTCCGTAGGTCTTGCGCGCGGCGATGCGGAAGTCGCCCGGCAGCACGGCGCCCGGCAGCGTCACGACGACCTTGTCGCCGACTTCGAAGTTGTGAGCGCCGCAGACGACGCCGCGCACGTCTGCGCCGCCATCGGCCGCCTGCTGGCCCGCGGGCGCAACGCGCACCTGGCACCAGTTGATGGTCTTGCCGTTCGATTGCGGCTCGGGCTCGCATTCGAGCACCTCGCCCACCACGATCGGGCCGGTGGCCTCGAAGCGACGAATCGACTCCTCCTCGAAGCCGACGCGCACCAGGTCGGCGTGCACCTGCTCGGGGGTGATGTCTGCGGGCAGCGAGACGTGCTCGCCGAGCCATGAGAGCGGAATACGCATTAGACCAGGCCTCCGAACTGCGTGTTGAAGCGAACATCGCCCTCGACCATGTCGCGCATGTCGTTGATGTCGTGGCGGAACTGCAGGGTGCGCTCGATGCCCATGCCGAAGGCGAAGCCCTGGTATTCCTCGGGATCGATGCCGGCCGCCGCCAGGACCCGGGGATCGACCATGCCGCAGCCGCCCCACTCGACCCAGCGCGCCCCGCCCTTGGCGTTCGGCTGCCAGACGTCCATCTCGGCCGACGGCTCGGTGAACGGGAAGAAGTTCGGGCGCAGGCGGATCTTCGCCTCCTCGCCGAACATCTGCCGCGCGAAGTGCTCCAGCGTGCCGCGCAGGTGCGCCATCGTGAGGTCGCGGTCGATCGCGATGCCCTCGACCTGGTGGAACACCGGGGTGTGCGTCGCGTCGAGTTCGTCGGTGCGGTACACACGGCCCGGGGCGATCACGTAGAGCGGCAGTTCGGAGTTCGTCAGATTCTCGCCGAGGAGCGCGCGCACCTGCACCGGCGATGTGTGGGTGCGCAGTACGAGGTGCCGGTCGGCGGGCTCGACGAAGAAGGTGTCCTGCATGGCGCGCGCCGGGTGATCGGGGTCGAAGCCGAGCGCGTCGAAGTTGAACCACTCGT
>JBEBWI010000034.1:0-20081 GCA_040392345.1 Leucobacter soli
CGAACGCCGACGTGCCGGGCTTCACCCCGCTCGAGAAGGACATCGGGCCGGTGCTGGAGCGGGTGATCGCCGGATCGCCGGGCAAGGTCGTGGTCGCGAGCTTCTCGAGCCATGTGCACCGCGTGCAGCAGGTGCTCGACGCCGCGCACGCAAGTGGTCGCCGGGTGGTGATGCTCGGTCGCTCGATGGTGCGCAACATGAAGATCGCCTCCGACCTCGGGTACCTCGAGGTGCCCGAGGGGCTGCTCGTCGACCTGAAGAAGAGCGGCGACATTCCCGACCACCGCATCGTCTACATGTCGACCGGTTCGCAGGGCGAGCCCATGGCGGTGCTGAGCCGCATGGCCAACCGCGAGCATCAGGTCGAGATCGGCGAGGGGGACACCGTGATCCTCGCCTCGAGCCTCATTCCCGGGAACGAGAACTCGGTGTACCGGGTGATCAACGGGCTGATGAAGCTCGGCGCCAACGTGGTGCACAAGGGCAACGCCCGAGTGCACGTTTCGGGCCATGCCGCCGCCGGCGAGTTGCTCTACGCCTACAACATCGTGCAGCCGAAGAACGTCATGCCGATCCACGGCGAGTACCGCCACCTCGTCGCGAACGCGGCCCTCGCCATCGAGACCGGTGTGCCGCAGAACCGCACCATCATCGGGGAGAACGGCACCGTCGTCGACCTCGTCGACGGAGTGGCTCGACAGGTGGGCCAGCTCGACATCGACTTCATCTACGTCGACGGCTCGAGCGTGGGCCGGGTCACCGACGACGACCTCCGCGACCGGCGCGTGCTCGCGGAGGAAGGCTTCATCTCGGTGATCACCGTGGTGGAGACGAGTCTCGGCCAGATCGTATCGGGCCCCGAGGTGCATGCGAAGGGCGTTGCCGAGGACGAGCACGTGTTCGACTCGATCAAGCCGAAGATCGCCGATGCGCTCGAGACCGCGATGCGCGAGGGCGTCGTCGATCACCACCAGTTGCAGCAGATCGTGCGCCGCACGATCGGCCGCTGGGTGGGCACGAAACTGCGCCGCAAGGCGATGATCGTCCCCGTCGTCGTGGTGGTGTAATACGTGGCCGTAGGGCTGGCGCGCGCGAGCGCGGTGATGGCCTCGGGCACGATGGTCTCGAGGCTGCTGGGCTTCGTCAAGGCCATCCTGCTCGTCGTCGCCATCGGCCAGACCGAGTCGCTCTCGGGCGATGCGTTCAGCACCGGCAACGCGATGCCGAACGCCGTGTACATGCTGCTGCTCGGCGGCATGCTGAACGCAGTGCTCGTGCCGCAGATCGTGAAGGCCGCGAGAAACCCGGACGGCGGCAGCGGGTACATCAACAAGATCCTCACGCTGGTGCTCGTCGCGCTCCTCGGAGTGACAGTGCTCGCGCTCGCCGCAGCGCCCTGGATCGTCAACCTGTTCGCTCTGAGCTGGGGCGAGGAGCAGCTGGCGCTCGCCACGGCGTTCGCCTACTGGTGCTTACCGCAGATCGTCTTCTACGGCCTCTACACGGTGCTCGGAGAGGTGCTCAACGCGCGCCAGGTGTTCGGGCCGTTCACCTGGGCACCCGTGCTCAACAACGTGATCGCGATCGCCGGCCTGCTCGCATTCATCGCAATCTACGGGCCAGACCCGGACGGCACCCGCAGCGTCACCGACTGGAGCCTCGCGCCGATCGCCTTGCTCGCGGGGAGCGCGACGCTCGGCGTCGTCGCGCAGGCCCTTATCCTCTTCGTCTCCTGGCACCGGGCGGGCATCCGCTACCGGCCGGATTTCGTCTGGCGCGGCATGGGGCTCGGTCGCACGGCCCGCATCGCCTCCTGGAGCCTCGCCACGATCGTCGTGATGCAGCTCGGCGGCATCATCACCACGAACGTGGCGAACAGCGCCAGCGGCGCGGGGCCCTCATCGCTCGCCCTGCAGAACGCCTGGCTCATATTCATGCTGCCGCACTCGGTGCTCGCGATCAGCATCGGCACCGCCTACTTCACCCGTCTGGCCGAGGCCGGGAACCTCGGCCAGACCGACCGTTTCCGCGGCGAGTTCTCCGAGTCCGCGCGGCTGATCACGCTGGTCATGGTGTTCGCGGCGGCCGCCATCTTCGCCGCCGCGCCCTACGTCTCGGGGGTCATGCAGCCCTCCGCGAGTCCGATGCTCGTCGAACAGTTCGCACTCGTGCTGCGGGCCTACGTCATCGGCCTCGCGGCCTACAGCCTGCTGTTCGTGGTGCAGCGCGCGTTCTACGCCCTCTCCGACACTCGCACGCCCTTCTGGTTCACCACCCTGCAGATCGCGCTCTTCGCGGGAGGTTCGCTCGCCTGCCTGACGCTGCCCGAGTCGGTGCGCGGAGCGGGTATCGCCCTCGCCTTCTCGGCAGCCACGCTCGTGCAGCTGGCGCTGGCGCTCTGGCTGCTCAGGCGAAAGATCGGTCGCATCGACGGCCGCCGCCTGCTGCCGAGCTTCGCCCGCACCGTGCTCTCGGGCACGGTGGCGCTCGCCATCGGCACCGTGCTCGCGCAATGGCTGTGGTCGCTGCTCGGCGGCGCGAACCTCTTCCTGTCGCTGCTGCTCGCGACGCTCGTCGCCCTCGTCGTCGGCGCCGCCTACGCCGCGCTGCTCGCCCTTGTGCGCTCGGAGGAGCTCGGCGCGCTCGTCGGGTGGCTGCGTCGGAGGCTGCGTCGCGCTTGATTGTGAGGATGCCCGGGCCGCGTCGCGATCCACCAGCTCGCGCCGCGCGACCGACGGCGCACCGTGACGGCCGCACGGCGAGGCGACCCCGCCGATCCGCTTGCCGCTACTTGACGATGCGCTGAGCGAGCCGGTACAGGGACATGCTGAGCGGCTTCAGCGTCAGCTCCCACGTGCCCAGGTAGTCGTACTGCCGCCCGCCGAACGAGCGCTTGAATCTGCTGAAGCCGGCCCACGAGTGCTCGGTCTGCTCGGGCGGTACGACACCGTAGAGGTCGAACTCGCGCTGCGGGCCGTCGACGGCATCGGCGATCATCTGCGAAACGAGTACGACGCCGGGGCTGAGCCTGCGGTGCTCGGTGCTCGCTGCAGCGTGCGCGTAGTAGCGTCGTTCGGCGTCGTCGTAGATCAGCGACGCGGCGATCACCTCGCCCTCGTGCTCGACGAGGTACATGCTCGCGTCATTCGTCGGCATCAGTTCGCGCGCCTGCAGCCGCAGGTAGTCGCTCTCGTGCATCATCTCGCCCGTGCGGTCCGCGACCTCGCCGAGCAGGCGTACCAGGTGCTCGACATCGGCCGGGTCGTGGCTCTGCCCGACCGTCAGGCCCTTCTTCGCGTAATTGCGGTGCAGGTTGCGCTGACTCGCCGACATCTCAGCCAGTACCTCGTCGAACGGGCGATCCACGTCGATGCGCTGCGTATGCTCGGGCTGCTTGCGTGCGGCCTTCACGAAGCCGAGCGACTCGAGCTGCTGCGCGGTCGCGGATCCGGTGGGCTCGATGCGCAGAAACGCCGCCCCGAGCCGCTTGCCGTGACGCTTCAGCGACTCGACCGCGGCGACGAGCGCCTCGGGCGAATCGACCTCGGGGCCGTACGGGCAGTAGAGCCGGGAGTTCATGCGCCCGCGCTCGAGGTACGCGCGGTAGCGCCAGCCGTCTCCCGCGTCTTCGACGCCCTCGCGCCCGAGCGCCCGCTGCACGCGGGACCAGGCCTCGGATTGCAGGAAGTGGCTCATGCCCCTCGCCTTCGCTCGCGCAGGTCGAGTGCGCGCCGCACCGCGTAGCGGGCGCTCCGCACCCCGATCTCCCAGGTGCCGGCGTACTGGACGGTCTCGCCGCCGAAGGTGCGCTTGAACGCGGTGAACCCCGTCATGCCGTCTTCGATCTCGTCGCTCGCCGAGATGCCGAAGAGGTCGAAGCGGCTGAGACCCTGCATTTTGGCGTCGAGCACCATGTAGGCGATGAAGGGAGAAGAGGCCTGCAGGCTGTTGTTGCTGAGATCGCGACCGACATAGAGGTAGTAGCGAGTGTCGGCGTCGTCGATCACGAACGCGACGACTTGAGTCTCGCCGTGCAGTCTCGCGACGAAGATCTTCGCGATGCCGGGTTCGACGAGGTACTGCCAGAACAGCTCGAAGAAGCGCTCGTCGCGCACCTCGAACTCCTTCTCGTCGCCCGAGGCGCGCAGCAGGCGAACACCCTCGTCGTAGACGGCGCGATCGACGCTCTGCTCGAACGTGAAGCCCTTCCGTCCGGCACCGCGCCACTGCTTGCGGCGCGTGGTGCTCATGCCCTTCACGATGTCCTCCTCGCTCTGCGTGAGGTCGATCACCTGCGAGCGGCTCGGCTGGAACCCGAAGAGCTGTCTCGAGGCGCGCGTCGACGCCTGCTGCGGTGTCACAGGCAGGGAGGGCTCGATGAGGAGGCGGTACGCCCCGGCCTCGCGAGCGCGCCGTTTCGCATCGGCGACCGCCGCGTCGAGCGCCTCCTCGTCGGCCACGACGGGGCCGTAGGGGAGGTACAGGTAGCGCCCGAGGGCGTCGGCCACCATGCGGCCCCAGTAGTGCCAGCCCTGGCCCTCGGCGGTGATGATTTCTTCACCGAGCGCGCGCTGAAATTCGGCCCACGAGGGGCTCTGGAAGAAGTCGGCCATATCCGAGGAGTCTAGGCCATCCGCATGAGCGCTCGGCTCAGTACAGGTCGAGATCGCGGTAGCGGCGGCGATGCAGCGCAGACACGACACGCTTGCCGATCCGCTGCCAGAGGCGATAGGCGAACGGCCGCAGCACGAGCTCGACGCCGCCGAGGTAGTCGGTGCGAGTGCGGGAGAACCCGAGCTTGAACTCGCCGAGCGCCCAGGCCGGATGGTCGTCGTTGCCGCGGGCGTCTGCGGGTGCGATGCCGAACATGTCGTAGCTCTTCGCGCCGGCGTCCCGCGCTTCGCGCATCATGTGGAACTGCAGGAGGTTCGACATTCCCGGGGAGGTGCGCGGGCGCTCGGATCCGCCGTCCTTGTAGAACGCGCGGTCGCCGATGCGCACCGTGAACGCGAGTACCGCGGGGGCGCCGTCGACATCGATGCCGTAGAACCCGCCCTGGCCCGCCGCATCGAACGCGCGCCACATGATCTCGAGGTAGGCCTGCGAGCGCAGCGCGAGATCGGCCTTGCCGCCTCCGACGAGATGCATCAGGCGGTACATCTCGTCGAAGGTCTCCTGCGTGGCCGGGTATTCGCGCACCTCGACGCCGTCGCGCATCGCCCGGCGCACCATGTTGCGGCACTTCTTGTCGAAGCTCGCGAGCAGTTCGTCATCGCTGCGCTGCAGGTCGACGATCGCCGTGTGCACGTTGCCCTGGATGCCGGGGGCGCGGTGAGCGCCGAGGTCTGCGAGCGAGGGGGAGACGGCGAGCTCATCCCGTGCTTCGGGCGTGTCGATGACCGCCGGTTCGCAGGTGAGCGCGAAGACGTTCAACCGATCTCGCCGAATCAGCCGTTCGAGCGCGGCGAGGTGCCGTTTCAGGTCTGCGGCGTCCACGGTGCCCGGGCCTTTGGCCATGTACCAGTATCTGCCGAGCAGCGGCACGCGCCGTTCGAGCACGAGGGCGACGCTCGCGCGTTCCGGATGTTCAGCGCGTTCTTGCTCGAAGACCAGGTACCTGGCCGCCCAGCCGACGGACTGCTTCGCCTCGGCGAACGCCCGGGTCATCAGGAAATCCCCGCCCGCGGGGTTCCCCGCGACGAGCGAATCCCACGCCGAGATCTCCTCGGGGCGGGCGAATCTTGCGGTGAGTACGGTCAAGGCGCCCAATCTCCTTCTGTGCGTCTCATAGCGTAGCCGTAC
The DNA here is from genome assembly GCA_040392345.1 of Leucobacter soli. Classification (GTDB taxonomy): domain Bacteria; phylum Actinomycetota; class Actinomycetes; order Actinomycetales; family Microbacteriaceae; genus Leucobacter; species Leucobacter soli_B. The sequence goes on from JBEBWI010000034.1 coordinate 5,803, forward strand.
TCACCGTGTCGGAGGCTCGCCGAGGTCGATTGCTGTGAAAGACGGTGGTCGGCGGTACCGTGAAACCCATGGCCGGAAAGACAGCAGCACGCTCAAAATCGCAGAGCGGTTCGCGCTCACGCGCGACGACGAGAACCAAGGTGCTCGTTCCGGAGAGCGAGCCCGAAAGCGGGTTCGTGCGCGCCTGGCGCGGCCTCGCCCACGGCGTCGGCGGTGCGGCGCGCGCATTCAGACCCGAGCCGATCGCTGCGGAGGATCGGCGCGACGGCATCCCGCTGCTGCTCGTGCTGCTCGCGATCGTCGGCGCGATCATCGAGTGGTTCCTCATCGGCAATCCGGTGTCGACACAGATCAGCGCGTGGAGCTTCGGCGGCCTGTTCGGGCGCGTGGCCTTCGGACTCCCGATCATCATGGTGGGCTTCGCCTTCTGGCTGTTCAACAACCCCTCGGGCGTGCACGACAACCGGCGCATCGCGATCGGTCTCGGCCTCGCCATTCTGAGCGTCTCGGGGCTGTGCCATGTGCTGGGCGGGCAGCCGCGCCCGAGCGACGGGATGGTCGATCTCGCGGCCGCGGGCGGCCTCATGGGCTGGATGATCGGTGCTCCGCTCGCGCTGCTCACCGTCTGGGTGGCGGTGCCCGTGCTGTCGGTTCTCGCGATGCTCTCGCTTCTGATCATCACGAAGACTCCTCCGGGGCGCATCCTCGCGCGTCTGCGCGAGGCATACGGCTATCTCTTCGGGGCGCAGATCATCGACCCCGCCGGCGCGGCGGCCGACGGTTCCTCAGCGGTTTCCGCGGCGGAGGACGACGGCCGCCGCGGACGGGGCCGGAAGAGCGCTCCCGAGCCGCTCTTCGACATCGAGGAGACCAACGCGACCGGCAGCCTGCCCTGGTGGCGGCGCACCGACTCGGGGCGCGAGGAAGCGCCCGAGTACGAGCGGGCGGAGGAAGCGCTCACCGAGGTGCTCGGCGGCGCGTCCGATTCGAACAGCGAGGGCGCGTTCGACTCGGCGCTCGAGGGCGATGCGGTCACCGACGTCTTCGCCGACGGCCTCTTCGGCGATCCGGTCGCGCCGGCGACGCCGGGGGCGACGAGCGTGCTCGGCGCGGGTGACGGTACCCGCCCTGCGACCGGGGCTTCTGGCATCGACCCCGAGGTCGTGTCGTTGCACGACGAGGCCGCCGCGACCACGACCTTCCAGGTCGCGCAGCCGCACGGCCAGCAAGCCCAGCCCTACCTGCTGCCCGATCAAGCCGCACTCTCCCAGGGCGATCCGCCCAAGGCGCGCACGCAGGCCAACGACAGCATCATGGCCTCGATCACCGACGTGCTCTCGCAGTTCAACGTCGATGCGCAGGTGACCGGGTTCTCCCGCGGCCCCACGGTCACCCAGTACGAAGTCGAGCTGGGCCCCGGCGTCAAAGTCGAGAAGGTGACCGCGCTCTCGAAGAACCTGGCGTACGCGGTCGCGTCGAACGAGATCCGCATGCTCTCCCCGATTCCGGGCAAGAGCGCCATCGGCATCGAGATTCCGAATCAGGACCGCGAGAACGTCGCGCTCGGCGACGTGCTGCGTTCGGCGAAGGCGCAGCGCAACACCCATCCGATGGCGATCGGCGTGGGCAAAGACGTGAAGGGCGATTTCGTCGTCGCGAACCTCGCGAAGATGCCGCACCTGCTCGTCGCCGGTGCGACCGGCTCGGGCAAGTCGAGCTTCATCAACTCGATGATCACGAGCATCCTGATGCGCGCGACGCCCGCCGAGGTGCGCATGGTGCTCGTCGATCCGAAGCGCGTCGAACTCACGGTCTACCAGGGCGTGCCGCATCTCATCACCCCCATCATCACGAACCCGAAGAAGGCGGCGGAGGCGCTGCAGTGGGTCGTGAAAGAGATGGACATGCGCTACGACGATCTCGCGAGCTTCGGGTTCCGTCACATCGACGATTTCAACGAGGCCGTGCGCTCGGCCTCGATCGTGCTGCCCGAGGGCAGTCAGCGCGTGCTCAAGCCCTATCCGTACCTGCTCGTCGTCGTCGACGAGCTGGCGGACCTCATGCTGGTGGCACCGCGCGACGTGGAGGATTCGATTCAGCGCATCACCCAGCTCGCACGTGCGGCGGGCATCCATCTCGTGCTCGCCACGCAGCGACCGTCGGTGAACGTCGTCACCGGCGTCATCAAGTCGAACGTGCCGAGCCGCTACGCATTCGCCGTGGCGTCGGGCACCGACTCCCGAGTCATCCTCGACGAGGTGGGGGCCGAGCGCCTGATCGGCCAGGGCGACGGCCTGCTGCTGCTCAACGGCGAGTCGACGCCGATGCGTGTGCAGGGCGCATGGGTGAACGAGGCCGAGATCGCGCGCGTGGTGGAGCACGTCAAAGCGCAAGCCCGCCCAGAGTACCGGGCCGATGTCGCGCAGGCAGCCGAGAAGAAGGAGATCGATGCCGACATCGGCGACGATCTCGAGGTGCTGGTCGCCGCGATCGAGCTCGTGGTCACGTCGCAGTTCGGCTCGACCTCGATGCTGCAGCGCAAGCTGCGGGTCGGCTTCGCCAAGGCCGGGCGCCTGATGGATCTGATGGAGTCGCGAGACATCGTCGGCCCGTCCGAGGGGTCGAAGGCGCGCGACGTGCTCGTCGCGCCCGAGCAGCTCGCCGAGGTGCTCGCCTCCATCACGGGAGGCGGCGGAAGGCCCGCGGCGCCCGCGGTTCCCCCGGCAGCCCCCGCCCAGCCGGCGACGCAGTCGGCCCCGGCGACTCAGGCGCTTCAGGCACCTGAGCCACCTCAGGCGGCTCCGACCGAGGCGTCTGAAGCGCCGGCCGAGCAGCTCTCCGGGCCGTTCGATCCCTTCGCCGATGCGCCGCCCTCCGCGGATGAGGCCGTCACCGACGTCATCGAACCGCTCGGCGTGCGCGCCCCGCACATCGTCGACGACCGCTACGACGACCCGGTGACCGCTTATCAGGCGGGACTCGAAGTCGTCGATGGCGAGGACGACGAGGACGCGTGGCAGCTCACGGGCCGCGATTGACTCGATACGGCCGATCGCATCGATCCGCACGAGCGAGCCGAACCGCGGGACACTAGGCTGGCAGCGTGACCGACACGCAGGCGAAGCCGAGCAACTGGAACGCACCGAACATCATCACCGGGGCGCGCATCGTCGCGACCCCGTTCTTCATCTGGATGCTGCTCGCCGACGATGGGGAGATGGGGCCGCTGCGCTGGGCCGCTGCGGCGTTCTTCGTGATCGCCATCGCGACCGACGCATGGGACGGGCACCTGGCGCGCTCGCGAGGGCTGATCACCGACCTGGGCAAGCTGCTCGATCCGATCGCCGACAAGTTCCTCACCGGCGGTGCGCTCGTGGGCCTCTCCATTCTCGGTGAGCTTCCCTGGTGGATCACGGTTGTCGTGCTGGTGCGTGAGGTCGGCGTGACCGTGCACCGGTTGTTCGAGGCACGCAGCGTCGTGGTGGCCGCCGCCTGGATGGGGAAGCTCAAGACCGTGGCGCAGTCGGTGGCGATCGCGTTCGCCCTGTTCCCGTTCGCCTCCGTGCTCGGGGAGTGGGTCGTCTGGGTCAACATCATCACCATGGCCGCGGCCGTCGCCCTGACGATCGCGAGCGGAATCGACTACGTGATCACCGCGGTGAAGCTCGGGCGGACTTCGCCCGCCGCTTCCGACCCCACTCCCGATCCGGCACCCGAGGCGCCGTGACCGCGGACCCACAGCGCTCGTCGGCCGAGCTCGCCGCAGCGGTGATCGAACTCGCCGCTGGGCTCGGGGTGCGGATCGCGGCCGCCGAATCCCTGACCGGGGGTCTGCTGGCCGCAACCCTGGTCTCGGTGCCCGGCGCCTCGCGGGCGTTCACCGGCGGCATCGTCGCCTACGACACGGCGTTGAAGCACTCGCTTCTCGGCGTCGATCGCGCGCTGCTCGACGAGTTCGGGCCGGTGCACAGCGAGGTCGCCAAGCAGATGGCGCGCGGGGTGCGGCGCGCATGCGCCGCACCGATCCATACCAGTGAGGCCGTCGAGACGGATCTGGGGATCGCGACCACGGGCGTGGCGGGCCCCGACCCCGACCCGCAGACCGGGCAGGCGGCCGGTACGGTGTGGCTCGGTGCGAGTGATGGGAGCGGCGATGCCGCGTTCGAGCTCGCGCTCGCCGGGGATCGCGCCGAGATCCGCGACGCCGTGGTGCGATCGGCGTTGGAGCTGCTGCTCGCCCGCCTCGAGGCGCATTCCGCGAACCGGGCGAACTTGAGCGAACTCGACTCACATTCGGGAAACACTCAGGAATAACTGGGCTTTTCCTCTCGTTACTCTCAGTGACACCCTGCAGAATGAAGGTGTCACCGCAAGAGGCGCGAGTGCGTCGATGCGGGTAGTGTGGAATACACGACCGAGCGGTGGTGTAGAGCAAAGGAGGAAACGATGGTGCTAGTTCGTCAGGAGATCGGCGATGTGCTGCGTGACTTCCGCCTGCAGAAGGGCCGCACGCTGCGTCAGGTCGCCGGAGAGGCGAGCGTCGCGCTCGGGTACCTCAGTGAGGTCGAGCGCGGTCAGAAGGAGGCCTCGAGCGAGATTCTCGCCGCGGTCGCCGACGCGCTTGAAACGCCGCTCTCGGTGATCATGGGCGAGGTGAGCGACCGGCTCGCGATCGTCGAGGGTCTCAGCGTCCCGATGGCCTCTCGCGTGCCGGATACGGTGCCGGCGGATCTGGTTTCGGGGTACCGCGCCGAACTGCTCGCGCAGAAGTAGTGCGTCTCAGCGAATTTCAGCGGGCGATGGCCGAGGAATTCGGCGAGGCCTACGCTGGCGTGCTGATGCGGGATCACTGGTTGGGCGCGGTCGGTGGAACGGCGCACGACGCGCTGGAGCGCGGCGTGCCCGCGCGCGAGGTCTGGCACGCGATCTGCGTCGATCTCCAGGTTCCTGAGGAGCGGCGTTACGGCCGTGGGCTCCTCGACGTGAAGGAGTAGCCCGCGGTGCGTTCGCCCGCGTGCGCTGTGCGGCGGAGATATTCCTCTCGGGTTGAGGTTCGGGTGGGATCCTCTCGGCCCGAGGCGCAGTTCTCGGCCCGAAGCGCAAGTCACAGCCCGAACGGCTCGCGGCGGTCTTGCTCTCAAGCGGTCTTGCTGCCATCGAGTGTGTTTCGCGCCGACACGCCGATGTGATATTCGAAAGTTTGTTCGATGCTGGGTATTGTCGCTCACAGGTGAGTTCGAGCCTACGTTCTCCACAGATCTGCCGCTGTCACGCTGAATGTCGGAGGTTCGATCTAGGGTCGGAAGCACGAACCGCCAACGCCTTGTCGAGGCGGGCCCCGAGCCCGTCGCACGGCAGCAGGTAGGCAGCAACCGGCGATGATCGCCACGAACACAGGAGCAGCTCATGGCAGCACCCAAGGATCGCGAGAAGGCCCTCGAGATGGCGCTCGCGAACATCGACAAGCAGTTCGGCAAAGGCGCGATCATGCGCTTGGGCAGCACTGAGCGACCTCCGGTGGAGGTGATTCCGACCGGTTCCATCGCGCTCGACGTCGCGCTCGGCATCGGCGGGCTTCCTCGCGGGCGCATCATCGAGATCTACGGCCCCGAATCCTCCGGCAAGACCACCCTCACTCTGCATGCGATCGCGAATGCGCAGCGGAACGGCGGTATCGCCGCGTTCATCGATGCCGAGCACGCGCTCGACCCCGAGTACGCCCAGAAGCTCGGCGTCGACATCGACGCACTGCTCGTGTCCCAGCCCGATACCGGCGAGCAGGCCCTCGAGATCGCCGACATGCTGATCCGCTCCGGCTCGGTCGATCTCGTCGTGATCGACTCGGTGGCGGCGCTCGTGCCGCGCGCCGAGATCGAGGGAGACATGGGGGACAGCCACGTCGGCCTGCAAGCGAGGCTGATGTCGCAGGCACTGCGCAAGATCACCGGCGGCCTGAGCCAGACCAAGACGACCGCCATCTTCATCAACCAGTTGCGTGAGAAGGTCGGCGTGTTCTTCGGCAGCCCCGAGACCACCTCGGGTGGCAAGGCGCTGAAGTTCTACGCGTCGGTGCGCCTCGACATCCGTCGCATTCAGACGCTGAAGGATGGCGCGGACGCGGTCGGCAACCGCACCCGTGTGAAGGTCGTGAAGAACAAGATGGCTCCGCCCTTCAAACAAGCCGAGTTCGACATCCTCTACGGTGTGGGTATTTCTCGCGAGGGGTCGCTTATCGACTACGGCGTGGAGCAGGGCTTCATCAAGAAGAGCGGGGCCTGGTACACGTATGACGGCGATCAGCTCGGCCAGGGCATGGAGAACTCGCGTCGATTCCTCATCGAGCATCCCGAGATCGCCGCAGAGATCGAAGACAAGATCCTCGTGAAGCTCGGTATCAAGGACGACCCGAACGCGCCAGCGATCGTAGATGAGGGTGCGCAGGCCGTGCTCGACGAGCGGCTGGGCGCCTAGGCGCCGGAGCGCATCATGGCGGTACGATTTCTCCCGGCACCGGGGGAGCCCATGGGTGAAGGCCAGGGACGCAGCACCGACTCGGAAAGCCGTGGCGACCTCGCAGAGGTGATCGAGTTGCGCTCGCGCATGCCGCGGGTGGGAAGCCCGTGGGCGGCCGCCTCCGAGGCCGAGCAGACTGGCGCTGAGGATGTGCAGACTGATCCTGACGATGCCCCCTCGTTCACGGGTGAGCCGCGGAGGCGGTCAGATCAAGAGACGACCGCATCGGAAGACGGCGTGCGCCTGCTCGCACGCCGCGCATGTTCAAGCGGCGAACTGCGGCGGGAACTGCTGCAGCTCGGCCACGGTGCGCACGAGGTGGACGAGGTGATCGACGAGTTCGTCGATCGCCTCTATCTCGACGACCTCGGGCTCGCCCGGGTGCTCGCCGAGGGGCTGCGAGACCGGAAGCGGGCGAGCCGCAGCCAGATCCGTGCGAAGCTCCGCGACCGCTTGCTCGATAGTGCTGCCATCGAGCAGGCGGTCGGAGAACTCGACGAGGAAGAGGAGCACGAGCTCTTGCGCGCCGCGGCTGCGGATCGTGCGCGCAAGATGGGCGGGCTCGATCGGCAGACCGCCGAACGGCGACTGCTCGGGTATCTGGCACGCCGCGGGTGGTCCGGGGAGCGAGCTTCACGTGCGGCACGCGAGGCCCTTGATGGGAGCGGGTCGCGCACCGGCGTCCGGTTCCAATAGCGATCGGTAGAATCGTCTGCATGCCCACTGCAACAGCCACCGCTATCGCCCCATCGCCGGCTGCCCTACGGCCCGATGGATCGCCGCGCAGCTACACGGTTCGCACACTCGGCTGCCAGATGAACGTGCACGACTCAGAACGCCTCTCCGGCTCGCTGGAAGCCGCGGGCTACGTCTCCGCCGAGCAGCCGGAACTCGCCGACGTCGTCGTCATCAACACCTGCGCCGTGCGCGAAAACGCGGCCAACAAGCTCTACGGCAACCTGGGTTACCTCGCCGGGGTGAAGCGCGAACGCGACGGCATGCAGATCGCCGTCGGCGGTTGCCTCGCGCAGAAGGATCAGGGCGCGATCGTCAAGAAGGCCCCCTGGGTCGACGTGGTCTTCGGCACTCACAATATGGGTTCGCTTCCCGCGCTGCTGGAACGCGCTCGCCATAATCACGAGGCCCAAGTGGAGATCCTCGAATCTCTCGAGGTGTTCCCATCGACCCTGCCGACCAAGCGCGACTCGGCATCGAGCGGCTGGGTTTCCATCTCCGTCGGGTGCAACAACACCTGCACGTTCTGCATCGTGCCCGCACTGCGAGGCAAGGAGAAGGACCGCAGGCCGGGAGATATCCTCGCCGAGGTGCAGGCGCTCGTCGACGACGGCGCCATCGAGGTGACGCTGCTCGGCCAGAATGTGAACACCTACGGGGTCGAGTTCGGCGACCGGCAGGCATTCGGCAAGCTGCTGCGCGCGATGGGCGAGATCGAGGGGCTCGAACGGGTTCGGTTCACGAGCCCGCACCCGGCCGCCTTCACCGACGATGTGATCGCCGCGATGGCTGAGACGCCGAACGTGATGCCGCAGCTGCACATGCCGCTGCAGTCCGGCTCCGACCGCATCCTCAAAGCGATGCGTCGCTCATACCGCAGCACGAAGTTCCTCGGCATCCTCGAGCGGGTGCGGGAGCAGATCCCGAACGCGGCCATCACGACCGACATCATCGTCGGGTTCCCAGGGGAGACCGAGGAAGACTTCCAGGAGACCATGCGGGTGGTCGAGGAATCGCGCTTCTCGAGCGCATTCACCTTCCAGTACTCGATCCGCCCGGGCACACCCGCAGCGACGATGGAAGATCAGTTGCCGAAGGCCGTCGTGCAGGAGCGCTACGAACGACTGCTGGCGCTGCAGGAACGCATTTCTCTCGAACAGAACCAGGCGCAGATCGGTCGCACCGTCGAGGTGCTCGTCTCCGTCAGCGAGGGCAAGAAGGACGGCGCAACGCACCGCATGTCGGGTCGTGCGGAGGACAACTCGCTCGTGCACTTCGCAGTTCCAGCGGGCGCCGAGGTGCCCCGACCGGGTGACATCGTGACCGCGCAGGTGACTGCTGCGGCGCCGCACTTCCTGATCGCCGACCAGACGGAGGCGACGAGCTATGCGGTGCGGCGCACCCGGGCAGGCGACGCCTGGGATCGACAGCAGGCGGAGAGCTGCGGGGTGCCGGCCCCGAGCGGCGCGGGTGCGGCCGAAGGCCCGCGAGCGGTGAACCTCGGCCTTCCGACGCTGCGGGTGCGGTGACCGGCACGCTCTGGGCGGTCGTCGGCGCCACGGGCACCGGCAAGACCGCGCTCTCGCTCGACCTCGCCGAACGGCTCCGCGACGCCGGGCGCGACGCGGAGATCGTGAACGCCGACGCGATGCAGTTCTACCGCGGTATGGACATCGGCACGGCGAAGCTTCCGCCCGACGAGCGCCGCGACATACCGCACCACCTCTTCGACCTGCTCGAGCCGAGCGAGGAGGCAACCGTCGCGAGGTATCAGCCGGCCGCGCGGAACATGATCGACGCGATTCATGCGCGCGGTCGTGACGCGATCCTCGTGGGCGGATCGGGGCTCTACGTCTCGAGCGTGCTCTACGACTTCTCCTTCCCCCCGAGGGATGAAGCTGTGCGCGTAGAGCTCGAGCGCGAACTCGAGCTGCACGGGGTGGCGGCTCTCTATGAACGCTTGCGCAGCGCCGACCCGGCCGCCGCTGCCTCGGTAGACCCGCGCAACGGCCGCCGGGTGGTGCGAGCACTCGAACTCGCGCACCTCGGCGCCTCCGCGCACGGGTCGCTGCCCGAGAAGCCGGTACTGTGGCGCGAGCGCACCCGAATTCTCGCGGTGCGCACCGAGCGAGCCGAGCTCGTGGAGCGGCTGGACCGTCGGGTGCTCCGGATGTGGGAAGCGGGCATGCTCGACGAGGTCCGCGCTCTGATTCCTCGAGGCATCGAACAGGGCAAGACCGCCGCGCACGCCATCGGCTACGCTCAGGCCCTCGCGCAACTGCGCGGTGAGATGAGCGAGGCCGAGGCCATCGCCCAGACGCAGGCGTTCACCCGCCGCTACGCGAGACGCCAGGTGAGCTGGTTCAAGCGCTACCCCGAGCTCGAATGGCTCGACTCGCCCGGCGCGCCGGCGGTGGGCTGAGGCCCACTGGAGAGGCGAGGACCCCGGGCCAATAGAATGTTCGAATGGCAACTCTCGCGTTCACCAAAGGGCACGGCACCGGCAACGACTTCGTGCTGTTCAGCGATCCCGACGGTCAGTCGGCGCTGACCCCCGAGCAGATCCGCTTCCTGTGCGACCGGCACTTCGGCGTCGGTGCGGACGGGGTGATTCGCGCCGTGCGCTCGCGCGCCCTTCCCGAGGGCGCAGCCTCGCTCGCGGAAGAACCGGAGGCCGAATGGTTCATGGACTACTGGAACGCCGACGGCACGCCCGCCGAGATGTGCGGCAACGGCATCCGCGTCTATGCGCACTACCTCATCACCGAGGGCTTCGTCGCGCCCGAGCGGCGCGACACGCTGCCGATCGGCACCCGCTCCGGTGTGAAGGACGTGCTCGCCGGCGTATCGGGTTACACCGTCGATCTCGGGCGCTGGCGACTCGGGGGCGAACACCTGGTCTCAGCGGTCGGCTTGAACGTGGCGCGCCCGGGGCTCGGTATCGATATCGGCAACCCGCACGTCGTGACGGTGCTCGCCGACGACGCGAAGCTCGACGGGCTCGAACTGCATACGCCTCCGGCGCTGCAACCCGAGCTCGAATCGGGAGCGAACGTCGAGTTCGTCGTTCCCGAGGAGCCCCTCATCAAGAACGGTGTCGCTCATATCCGCATGCGCGTGCACGAGCGCGGATCGGGCGAGACGCTGTCGTGCGGTACCGGTACCGCCGCTGCCGCGCTGGCGTTCCGCTATTGGGGCGGTGAAGGGATGCCGAACCACTGGAGCGTGGAGGTGCCGGGCGGCCGACTTGCCGTACGCATGTTCCCCACAGAGGAGGGGGAGCACGTCTCGCTCTCCGGCCCCGCCGAACTCGTCTATCGCGGGCAGGTCGAGCTGCCCTGAGTCAGGGCGTGTCTCGACACGTTCCGTGCGGCGCCCGCCTCGCGGGACGATGCTCAACCAGTCAGCGGATCGCCCGAATCACGTGGAACCCCTTGTCCCGCGCGGCCCGTGAAACGTCGAGGTAGTCGAACTCCTCGGCGATCCACCGCTGCAGCGAGTCGGCGCCGAGGTGCTTCGCGACCACCAGATGCGCGGAGCCGCCCGGCTCGAGCCTGGGCAGCCACTGGCGCAGCATGTCGTGCAGTGCCGCCTTGCCGACGCGGATGGGAGGGTTCGAGTGGATCTCGGCGAAACCGATGCGGGCCGGAACCTCTTCGGGGCTTGCCGTGCGCACGTTCGTGAGCCCCAGCCTGCGCGCGTTCTCGGCGGTGAGTTCGCGGGCTCGAGCATTGACGTCGACCGCCCACACCTCTGCGCGCGGGTGGGTGAGCGCTGCATTCAACGCGATCGGGCCCCAGCCGCACCCGAGGTCGAGCAAGTTGTCGAAGCCTGCCTGCTCGGCGGCGCCGTCGTCGGCATCGGTCCTCTCCGGTGCCGTGTGCGCAAGGGTGCGCAGCAGCACCTGAGTGCCGCGATCGAGGTGCTCCGGGCTGAAGACTCCGCCCGCGGTCACCAGCGTGCGCGTGACGCCCGCGAGGTCGACCTCGATCTCTCGGGGTCGGAAATCGACGTCGGGAGATTCCGAGAAGTAATGCTGGTTCACCGACCCAGTATCTCAGTCACCGCTGCGATCCGCTGTGGGTGAACAGCCCGTGACCCGCAGAGCCGGCCGCTCTACACTGGAGTTCAGATGACGAAATCAGAATCAACAACGGATTCGCCTGCTCCCGAGCAGCAGAGCCGCGACGACGCGCTCGAACGAGTGCTTGCACGCGCGGAGGGAGCCGAACAGGCGACGGTGATCCGCGATCTCACCGGAGGTGCTCAGGCGCTCGGCGACGAGTCGCACGATCAGTACGCGGAGGATATCGACGCGATCCGGTTGGAACGCGAGGAGCGTGCTTCACTGAAGCGCGTGCCCGGGCTCTCCACCGAGCTCGAAGACGTGACCGAGGTCGAGTATCGGCAGCTGCGCCTGGAGAACGTCGTGCTCATCGGCGTATACAGCTCGAACTCCAAGGGCGCCCAGGAGGACGCGGAGAACTCCCTCCGCGAGCTCGCCGCGCTCGCGGAGACCGCCGGTGCGCGGGTGATCGATGGTCTGCTGCAGCGCAGATCGCACCCCGACCCCGCGACATACCTGGGCAAGGGCAAGGCGCAGGAGCTCGCCGAGATGGTGGCGGCAGAAGGAGCCGACACCGTTGTGGCCGACACCGAGCTCGCGCCGAGTCAGCGGCGCGCTCTCGAAGACGTCGTGAAGGTGAAGGTGATCGACCGCACCGCGGTCATCCTCGACATCTTCAGCCAGCACGCGAAGAGCCGGGAGGGTAAGGCGCAGGTCGAACTCGCGCAGCTCGAGTACCTGCTTCCGCGACTGCGCGGCTGGGGCGAATCGATGTCGCGCCAGGCCGGCGGCCAAGTCGGCGCGGGTGGTGCCGGCATGGGCTCGCGAGGCCCCGGCGAGACGAAGATCGAGCTCGACCGCCGTCGCATCAACACGCGCATGGCGAAGCTGCGCAAGCAGATCGCGACCTTCGCGCCCGCGCGCGAGGCGAAGCGCGCGAACCGCAAGCGCGGCGAGGTGCCTTCGGTCGCCATCGCCGGGTACACGAACGCCGGCAAGTCGAGTCTGCTGAACCGCCTGACCGGTGCCGAGGCGCTCGTGCAGAACCAGTTGTTCGCGACGCTCGACACGACGGTGAGGCAGGCGGAGACCGCGGACGGTCGTGGTTTCACCTATGCCGACACGGTCGGGTTCGTGCGCAATCTGCCGCACCAGCTCGTCGAAGCGTTCCGGTCGACCTTCGAGGAAGTCGCGGATTCCGACGTGATCGTGCACGTGGTCGACGGCTCGCACCCCGAGCCGGCAGCACAGCTGCAGACCGTGCGTGCGGTGATCGCCGAGGTCGACGCGCAGGCGATTCCCGAGATCGTGGTGTTCAACAAGTCGGACCTCATCGACGAGACGCAGCGGCTCGTGCTGCACGGGCTCGCCCCCGACGCGGTGTTCGTGTCGGCTCGTACCGGCGAGGGCATCGAGAGGCTCAAGGCCCGCATCGACGCCGCGCTGCCGGTGCCCGATCGCGAGGTCACCGTCGTGGTGCCCTACGATCGCGGCGATCTCATCGCCGAGCTGCACGAGCGCAACCGGGTGCTCTCGACCGAGTACGTCGAGCAGGGCACGCTCGTGCGGGCCTATGTCAGCGGCGAGACGCTGGCCCACCTGCAACCCTTCTTGGGAGGGTAGCCGCGCCGCCGACGTTTCCGCGCGTACTTCCACGGAACGCCGGGCGACGGTTTCGTCGACCATTCAGTAACGCCTGCTTATGTGAGGCATCCAGCGGTGATTCATTGAGGTAACAGTGAGAAACCGAGCTCGATAGCGGGGCACGGCACTCGATACCGTGAGGGAGTTCCACGGGGAAACCGGGCACCGGCAATCGGTGCCGACCGGTCGATCCTTGAGTTCCTACCCAGAAGGATTGCCATGACCGCAACCGCACCATTGCCCACCGCCACCATCCTCGGCTATCCGAGGCTCGGCCGCCGCCGCGAGCTCAAGCGCGCGGTCGAGTCGTTCTGGAAGGGGCAGGCGGGCGAGGCCGAGCTGCAGGCCGTTGCGGCCGAGCTTCGCGCTGCGACCCGCGCACGGCTGATCGAATTGGGCGTGCCCGCGGGGGGCGGCGCGGTGCCCGAGAGCTTCAGCTTCTACGACCAGGTGCTCGATGCGACGCTCGCTCTCGGCGCGATCCCGCAGCGCTTCGCCGATATCGAGGGAAGCGACCTGGTGAAGTACTTCGCGCTCGCCCGAGGCGACCGCGACCATCAGCCGCTCGAGATGACCAAGTGGTTCGACACGAACTACCACTACAGCGTTCCCGAGATCGACGAGCGCACCCCCTTCGTCGCGAACCCCGCGGCGCTCACCGCCCAGATCGGTGAGGCGCAGGAGCAGGGTATCGATTCGCGGCCCGTGCTCGTCGGCCCCGTCACCTACCTGCTGCTCGCCAAGGCCTCCGACGAGGCTGCTGAGGGGTTCCTCCCGATCGACCGGCTCGACGAGGTCGTCGCGGTCTACGCAGAACTGCTGCGTGCGCTCGCCGAGTCGGGTGCCGGCTGGGTGCAGCTCGACGAGCCGGCACTCGTGTCCGACTCGCTCGCGGTGTCCCGCGAAGAGACCCTCGCGCTCATCGAGCGCGCGTACGCTCGGCTGGGCGAGGCGACAGAACGGCCCTCGATCCTGCTCACCGCACCCTACGGGGATTCGTCGCGCGCACAGGTGCGGCTCGGTGCGCTCCCCATCGAAGCGGTGCAGGCCGACCTCGTGCGCGGCGGCGTCGACGAGGCCGCGCTGAGCTCGGGTGAGTTGGCGCGCGCCTTCGCGGGCACCCAGTTCGTCGCCGGCGTCGTCGACGGGCGCAACATCTGGCGCACCGATCTGCGAGCCGCGTTCGAGCGCGCGGCCTCGATCGCCGCGGCCGGCATCGATACGGTGATCGGCACCTCGAACAGCCTGCAGCACGTGCCCCACGATGTGAACGACGAGACGAAGCTCGACGCGCGGTTGAAGTCGTGGCTGGCTTTCGCAG
>JBEBWI010000035.1:0-19938 GCA_040392345.1 Leucobacter soli
TTGCTCTTGCTCACAGGTTGAATCAGACCAGCACAACTCTACCGGGCCGAGCAGTGGATCGCCGCCGCCTGCGACGGCTACCAGTCGATGGGCCGGGTATTCCCGATGAGGCACACGTTCCGGCTCTCGGTGAGCGCCGGCTGCACCGTAGTGACGAAGGTGCGGTCGGCGGTCTGCACCTGGCCGATCAGGCAGTCGGCGCCGATGAGCACCGAGACCAGAATGCTGTCGGCGACCAGGTCCGTCTTGCTGCGATCGAAGGAGACCTGCATCGCCCCCCGATCGAAACCCGAAGCGGCGACCGCATCGACGATCGGCCGCCCCTCGACGGGTGCCGTTCCGACTGCGAACTCTCGCAGTACCTCGGAGAAGAACGGAAGGTTCTGCTCGGCGCTCCCGCCTGGCACGAGCTCGGGCCGCACCTCGGGCTCGCGGAAGTTCTCCTCCGTCGCCGCACGGTTCGGCACCTCGGTACCGGGCAGAACCGCCTGACACCCGCTCAGCGCGAGGAGCGCCACCAGCGCGCCGGCGGCCGGGGCGGCAAGCGCCCGAAGCGGGCGTGCGAGCGTTCCGTGCGGCATGAGAGTCAGTGTATCCGTGCCGTCGCCTCAGCATCCTGTGCGCTCGCCAGGAGTCGCTGCTCACAGGCGCGGCGAACCTGTGAATCCGCCGATCTCTCCACAGTTTCGTCGGACGGACCCCTTGCCCAGCGGAGTTGGAGCAGGCTGATCATCGGGGGCGTCGAACGACCTTGGCACGGCCCGATCGGCGCCCTCGCCACCCCACGGCGCGGCGACTCCCGTCGCAGCCGTACTAAAACCCGAAGGAGTCCGCCATGCCGAATCCCATTTCCATCGTCGGAACGATCGCGACCGCGCCCCGCACCATCCAGACGCAGTCCGGCGTCCCCCTCTGCACGTTCAGGGTCGCGAGCAGCGAGCGCAGATTCGACCGCGAGAGCAAGACCTGGTCGGATGGCGAGACCAACTGGTTTTCCGTGACCGCCTTCCGCGGCCTGGCCCAGCACGCGAGCGAATCGTTTCAGAAGGGCGACCGCGTGATCGTCAGCGGCCGCCTGCGCGTGCGCAATTGGGAGCGCGATGAGAAGTCCGGCACCTCGGTCGAGATCGAGGCCGACGCGCTCGGTCACGACCTGCGGTGGGGCGTATCGAGCTTCACGAAGCGGGTCGGCACCGAGAGCAGCGACGATGCGGAGCCGTCAGGCGCGCAATCGCGGTGGGCGAATGAGCACTCCTCCGGCGGCGGCGCGGTACACGCCGCACCGGGCCCGACCGCGTCTCACCCGAGCGACGAAGGCAGTGCGGGAGGTGACGGTTTCATCCCCGCAGCGGCGTGAGAAGATGGCGCGACTCCGCACGGCACCGTGACACGGCGCTGCGCGCCGCAGTCGCACGGCGTGAGGCATCTCAGCGCAGGTACTCGGTGAAGCCTGCTCGCACCTTGTTGACCTTCGGCACCGCGACCGCCAGGCAGTAGCCCTGGGTGGGGTTCTTGGTGAAGAAATCCTGATGGGATTCGGGTGCCGGGTATATCGTGCCGAGCGGAACGATCTCAGTCACGATCGGCTTCGGCCACCACTCGGCAGCCCGCTCCCTGGCGGCTTCGAAGAGCTCCCGCTGCTCTTCGTCGGCGAAGAACATCGCCGAGCGGTACTGGGTGCCCACGTCGGCGCCCTGTCGGTTGAGCTGCGTCGGATCGTGCATCGTGAAGAACGCGTCGAGCACGACTTGAGCCGGAAGCACGGACTCGTCGAATGTGACGGCCACCGCCTCGGCGTGACCGGTGGTGCCGGTGCAGACCAGTTCATAGCTCGGGTCGGGCACGGTGCCACCGGTGAAACAGGAGAAGACATCGGTGACGCCGCGCAGCACCCGATAGGCGGCGTCGAGGCACCAGTAGCAACCGCCCGCCAACACGAAGGTCGTCGTCATGCCGTCACACTCCTCATCTGCGAGTCGGCCTCCGCGGAGAGCCGGCGCCACCAGTCGTCGTCGGGGGTCACGGGAAGCCGGCGCTTGTGCTCGGTGGCCCGGTAACGGCGTTCGAGGTTCTCGGTCGTGGTCTCCGAGACCGTCCCGCCCGTGAGATAGGTGTCGATCTCGGCATAGCTCATACCGAGGCTCGCCTCGTCGGTCTGGCCCGGCTCGGAATCGAGCAGGTCGGCCGTCGGCACTTTCTTCCAGAGCTGCTCTGGGGCGCCGAGTTCTGCGAGCAGCGCCGCCCCCTGGCTCTTCGTGAGTCCGGCCAGCGGCAGCACATCCGCGGCTCCGTCGCCGAACTTCGTGTAAAAACCGGTGACGGCCTCGGCGGCGTGATCGGTACCGATCACCAGCAGCGCCCGATCCCCCGCGATCGTGTACTGCGCGATCATCCGCATTCGCGCTTTGACGTTGCCCTTGGTGAAGTCGGTCACCGGTTCGCGGGTCGCCGCGTGCACCTCTGCGGCGAGCGCATCGACCCCGGGCGCGATGTTCACGGTCACCGCGCGATCGGGGGAGACGAAGGCGAGCGCGACCTGGGCATCGACTTCGTCGTGCTGCACGGCGTACGGCAGTCGCACGGCGATGAACTCGGCCTCTCGGCCCGCCGCCCGCATCCGCTCCACGGCGAGTTGCGCCAGTCGCCCGGCGAGCGACGAGTCCTGCCCTCCGGAGATGCCGAGCACGAATCCGCGCGCACCGGGGATCGATTCGGCGTAGTCGATGAGGAAGGTCACACGGCGTTCGATCTCGGCTGCGGCATCGATATCGGTTCTGACGCCGAGGGATGCGGCGATCGCGGTCTGGGTCTCGCTCATGCGCACAGCCTACTCCCGCTACGTTTCGGGCAGATCACAGATCCGCCAGGCAGCGCGGCCCGAGCAGGCCCTTCAGCTCTCCGTAGAGATCCGAGGTGACCCGTACGGGGAACGGCAACTCGAAGACGCGTATCGCGGTGGGGGTGGCGAGTTGCAGCAGCACCTCGCTCTGGCCGGGGTGGCGCAGCAGAGTGGCCTTCAGTTCCTCCATCAGGTCCTCGGTGGCGCGCCGTTCCGAGAGCGTGAGCGTCAACGACTCCGCATCGTCCTGGGGTGCCGCATCGATCGGTTTGACCCCGTAGGCGTGCATGGACATGCCGTCGTCGCGGGCGTTGAGTTTGCCGCGGAGCGCGACGATGGTGTCGGCTTGCAGCAGCCGTCCGAATTCGAGGTAGGACTTCCCCATGAACAGGGCCTGCATCTCGCCCGTGAAATCCTCGATGGTGACCATTCCGTAGAGGTTCCCGGATTTCGCGGTACGATGCTGCACGCTGGTGAGAAGCCCGGCGATGACGACCGTCTCGCCGTCGAAGTTCGCGTCCGGGTTGGTCACCTGCTCGACCGTTGCCGACGCCTCCTTCGCGAGCGCGGTCTCGAGACCGCGCAGCGGGTGATCGGAGACGTAGAGCCCGAGCATCTCACGTTCGAATGCGAGCTTGTCCTTCTTCGTCCATTCGGGGCGCTCGGGCACCTGCGAGTGGCTGATCTCGCCCCCGGTCGCCGCTGCGGCGTCGGCGAAGAGACTGTCGAAATCGAAACCGACGTTGCCGTTCTCGGCGTCGCGCTTGTCTTTCACCGCCGACTCGACCGCGCTCTCGTGTATCTCCACGAGCGCCCTGCGGGAGGCGCCGAGCGTGTCGAAGGCGCCGGCCTTGATGAGGGACTCGATGGTGCGCTTGTTGAGCACTGCGAGGGGCACCCGTTTCAGGAAGTCGTGGAACGAGTCGAAGTCGCCCCCCTCCTGCCGGGCCTGTCGGATGCCTTCGACGACGTTGGTGCCGACGTTGCGGATCGCGCCGAGGCCGAAGCGGATGTCTCCCCCGACTGCGGCGAAGTTCGCGAACGACTCGGCCACGTCGGGCGGCAGCACCTTGATGCCCATCCTGCGGCATTCGTTGAGGTAGAGCGCCAGCTTGTCCTTCGAGTCGCCCACGCTCGTGAGCAGTGCGGCCATGTACTCGGCCGGGTAGTGGGCTTTGAGGTAGGCCGTCCAGTAGCTGACGACCCCGTAGGCGGCGGAGTGCGCCTTGTTGAATGCGTAGTCGGAGAACGGAAGCAGGATGTCCCAGAGCGCTTTGACCGCAGGGTCGGAGAATCCTCGCTCGTGCATACCGCCTGCGAAGCCCTCGTACTGCTTGTCGAGTTCTTCCTTCTTCTTCTTGCCCATCGCACGACGCAGAATGTCGGCTTGGCCGAGACTGAATCCCGCGACGCGCTGCGCGATCGACATCACCTGCTCCTGATAGATGATCAGGCCGTAGGTGGTGTCGAGGATGTCGCGCAGCGGCTCCTCGAGTTCGGGGTGGATCGGGGTGATCGGTTGCAGCCCGTTCTTGCGAAGGGCGTAGTTCGTGTGCGAATCCGCCCCCATGGGGCCGGGCCGGTACAGTGCGAGCACCGCTGAGATGTCTTCGAAGTTGTCGGGCTTCATGAGGCGCAGCAGCCCCCGCATGGGGCCGCCGTCGAGTTGGAAGACGCCGAGCGTGTCGCCGCGGGCGAGCAGTTCGTATGATGCGGCGTCGGTCAGTTCGAGCCGTTCGAGGTCGAGCTCCTCGCCGCGGTTGAGTCTGATGTTCTCGAGTGCATCGGAGATGATGGTGAGGTTGCGCAGCCCCAGGAAGTCCATCTTGATCAGGCCGAGGCCCTCGCAGGTCGGGTAGTCGAACTGCGTGACGATCTGGCCGTCCTGCTCGCGCTTCATGATCGGGATGATGTCGATGAGCGGATCGCTCGACATGATCACGCCCGCCGCGTGCACGCCCCACTGCCGCTTCAGCCCCTCGAGCCCGAGCGCGGTCTCGTAGACCGTCTTCGCGTCGGGATCCTCGGCGAGCACCGCCCGGAACTCCGCGGCCTCCTTGTAGCGCGCGTGGTCGGGATCGGTGATGCCCGAGAGCGGGATGTCCTTGGCCATGACCGCCGGCGGCATCGCCTTCGTCAGCTTCTCGCCCATGCCGAAGGGGAAGCCGAGCACGCGCGAGGCGTCCTTGAGCGCCTGCTTCGACTTGATGGTGCCGTAGGTGACGATCTGCGCCACGCGTTCGTCGCCGTACTTCTCCGTGACGTATTTGATCACTTCACCGCGGCGGCGATCATCGAAGTCGACGTCGAAGTCGGGCATGGAGACGCGGTCGGGGTTGAGGAAGCGCTCGAAGATGAGGCCGTGCTGCAGCGGGTCGAGATCGGTGATGCGCATCGCGTAGGCGGCCATGGACCCCGCGCCCGAGCCGCGGCCCGGGCCGACGCGGATCCCGTTGTCCTTTGCCCAGTTGATGAAGTCGGCGACCACGAGGAAGTAGCCGGGGAATCCCATCTGCACGATCACGCCGGTCTCGTACTCGGCCTGCTTGCGCACGGAGTCGGGAATGCCGCCCGGGTACCGGTAGTGCAGGCCTCGCTCGACCTCCTGCACGAACCAGCTCTCCTCGGTCTCCCCTTCGGGCACCGGGAATCTGGGCATGTAGTTCGCGCTGGTGTTGAACTCCGAGTGGCAGCGCTCGGCGATGAGCAGCGTGTTGTCGCAGGCCTCCGGCAGTTCGCGGAAGAGCTGCCGCATCTCGGCGGCGCTCTTCAGGTAGTAGCCGTCGCCGTCGAACTTGAAGCGGTTCGGGTCGTCGAGAGTGGATCCCGATTGCACGCACAGCAGGGCTTCGTGGGCGGACGCGTCGTGCTGGTGGGTGTAGTGCAGGTCGTTCGTCGCGAGCAGAGGAATCTTCAGGTCGCGCGCGATCTCGAGCAGTTCCCGCTGCACCCGACGCTCGATCTCGAGGCCGTGATCCATGATCTCGCAGAAGAAGTTGTCCCGCCCGAAGAGGTCCTGGAACTCCGCCGCCGCCGCCCTGGCCTCTTTGATCTGGCCGAGCCTGAGGCGGGTGTGTATCTCGCCCGAGGGGCAACCGGTGGTGGCGATGAGGCCCTTCGCGTAGCGCTGCAGCAGCTCCCGATCCATGCGCGGTTTGAAGTAATAGCCCTCGATGCTCGCCAGGGAGGAGAGACGGAAGAGGTTGTGCATGCCCTCGGTGGTCTCGGAAAGCATGGTCATGTGCGTGTAGGCGCCGCCGCCCGAGACGTCGTCTCCGCCGCCGTCGCCCCAACGCACCCGGCTGCGGTCGCCGCGGAAGGTGCCCGGCGTGAGGTACGCCTCGATACCGATGATCGGCTTGATACCGGTGTCGCGCGCGGTCTTCCAGAAGTCGAACGCGCCGAAGGTGTTCCCGTGATCCGTCACCGCGATGGCGGGCATCCCTTGCTGATGCGCCGCCTCGATGAGCGGCTTGACCCGCGCCGCCCCGTCGAGCATCGAGTACTCGCTGTGCACGTGCAGGTGCACGAAACCGTCTTTCTCGCTCACTCGCGCCCCCGTCCGAAGTCCGACTTCAAGGGTACCGTCAGTGCGCCGGGCGCGACCTGTCAGGCGGCTTCGAGTACGTCGAGCGCGTGCCGCAGATCTGCCGGGTACTCCGAGAGGAACTCGACGTGTTCCCCGCTTCCCGGGTGCTTGAATCCCAGCCGCATCGCGTGCAACCACTGACGCGTCAGACCGAGCCGTGCGGTGAGCGTAGGGTCGGCGCCGTACATCGAATCGCCGACGCACGGGTGACGCTGCGCCGACATGTGCACGCGAATCTGATGGGTGCGTCCCGTCTCGAGCTCGATCTCGAGCAGCGAAGCGTAGGGGAATGCCTCGAGCGTGACGTAGTGCGTCACCGACGGTTTGCCGTCGCGTGTCACGGCGAACTTCCATTCCGAGCCGGGGTGCCGGCCGATGGGCCCGTCGATCGTTCCCGCGAAGGGGTCGGGGTGCCCCTGCACGACCGCGTGGTAGATCTTCTCGACCTCGCGGTACTTGAACGCCCGCTTGAGCTCGCTGTACGCGCGCTCGCTCTTGGCGACGACCATGAGCCCGCTCGTGCCGACGTCGAGGCGGTGCACGATGCCCTGTCGCTCGGCGGGCCCCGAGGTCGCGATGCGATAGCCGGCGCCCGCGAGCGCGCCGAGCACCGTGGGGCCCTCCCATCCGAGCGACGGGTGCGCCGCGACGCCCGCAGGCTTGTCGATCACCACGATGTCGTCGTCGTCGTGCACGATGCCGAAATCGGGCAGCACGACGGGAACGATCTCAGGACCGGTCTTCTCTTCCCATTCGACCTCGAGCCAGCCTTCGGCCGTCAGCCGGTCAGACTTGTCGAGCACCCGACCGTCGAGCGTCACTCCTCCCTGCTGCGCGATCTCGGCCGCGAAGCTGCGCGAGAAGCCGAGCAGTGCCGCGAGCGCCGCGTCTACGCGCTTGCCGGCAAGACCGTCGGGTACCGGGAGAGACCTGCGCTCCATCAGCGTTCGGCCTCGGGGTCGACTCCGTGCCCGGCCTCGGTACCGGTCCCCGCATCACTGCCGGTCTCGGCCTCGGAGCCGGCTTCTGGTGCGGTTTCCGCGTCGCCCTTCCGGGGCCTGGGCGATCCGTCGATCGGCAGACCCAGCAGGGAGATGAGGACGAAGAGCGCCATTCCGACCACGATCGCCATGTCGGCGACGTTGTAGATCGCCGGCAGCATCCAGGGGGTCGAGATGAAGTCGATGACGTGCCCCACCGGGAACCCGGGCTCCCGGGTGAGACGATCGGTGAGGTTGCCGAGCACCCCGCCGAGCAGCAGCGCGAAGAACAGAGCCCAGGAACGCGAGCCCAGGCGCCTGATCTGCCAGAGGATCACCACGACCACGATCGCCGCGAGAATCGTGAAGATCCAGGTCGCCCCGCTCGCCATCGAGAACGCGGCGCCAGGGTTGCGCACGAAGTGCCACTGCAGGAACTCGCCGAGCACCGGCACCGATTCCCCCTCGGGAAGCGTGTCGACGACCCAGTTCTTCGTGAGCTGGTCGACCGCGAACACGACAATCGCGACGCTGAGCAGCAGAAGCGCCTGCAGCCTGCGTCGCGATGCCGGAACGGGGGCCGGCTCAGTGCGCCGGGCCCCCGTATCGGATGCTTCGTTCACGCTCGAGATTATTCGAGGCCCTGAGGTGCGCCGTCGGGCTCGGGTGAGCCGTCGAGACCGCGCAGCTGCGATTGGATGTACGAGCGCAGGGTGCCGCGGTAATCCGACTCGAACTCGCGCAGCTCCTTGATCTTGTCCTTGAGCCCCTGACGCTCCTCACCGAGAATGCGCAGTTCCTCGGCGCGCTGCTGCTGCGCCTCCTCCACGAGACGGGTCGCTTTGAGCTCGGCCTCGCGCACGAGCTGATCGCGCTGCGCCTCGCCCTCGTTGACGTACTTGTCGTGCAGCTCGAGTGCGAGCTGCAGCATCGCGCTCGACTTCACCGCGTCTGCGGGGTTGCTGCCGTTCTGCGCCGCGACGGCTGCGGCGGGAGCCGGGGCGTCTACGACGATGGTCTGCTCGGAAGCCTTGACCGGCGCGGCCGCGCCGCTCTCTGCCGCCTCGAGCTTCGCCGTCAGCTCTTCGACCTGGGCGTTGGCCTCGTCGAGCTTCTGCTGCAGCTCGGCCTTCTCCTGCTCGTGCTGACGGAGTTCTTCGACGATCGTGTCGAGGAAGTCATCGACTTGATCGAGGTCGTAGCCGTCGCGGAACTTCGTGATCGTGAACTTCTGGTTCACGACCTCTTCTGGTGTCAGGGCCATCGTGTAAATCACTTTCGTTTGGGAACCACTGGGTGGTGTCACACTTACGGTAGCAAAGAATGCCGCTCAGGCGGGGATCAGCGCGAGGAGGATGAGGCACGCGAAGAGCGTCAGCATCCAGCCGAGGTCGAGAGAGATCTGCCCCAGCCGGATCGGCGGGAGGATGCGCCGGATCAGTTTGAGCGGCGGGTCGGTCAAGGTGAAGACGAGTTCGACGAGCACGAGCCAGATGCCGCGTGGGCGGAACCTGGGGTTGAGCACCATGATCCAGTCGATGATGAACCTGGCCCACAGGACATAGATGTAGATGCGCAGCAGCCACTTCAGCGTGATGAAGATGACCGCGAGAAGGATCCCCACTGCGGCTTAGGCGGAGGGGCTGACGAAGAACGACCCGCTGTCGTTCTTCGCTTCCTCGTCACCGCTGACCGCGATGTGCTCGGGCGAGAGCAGGAAGACCTTGCTCGTGACCCGCTCGATGCGGCCGCGCAGACCCATGGAGAGACCGCTCGCGAAGTCGATGAGGCGCTTGGCCTCCGCCTCGTTCATGCGCGAGAGATTCAGAATCACCGGAACACCCTCGCGGAAGCTCTCGGCCACGACCTTGGCATCGCGGTACTCCGTCGGATGCACGGTCAGGATCTCGTTCATCGACTGCGAGACCGGCATGCGCGTCGGCGTGACCTTCCGCAGCGGGGTCACCGGGGCGCGTTGGGGCGCCGGTCGCGGAGCGGCGGAGACGGGCGCCTCGGTCTGAGGCGTCGACTCGCTCCTGACCGCACCCTGCTCATCGAGTTCTTCCTCGGCGAGACCGAGGAACACCATGGTCTTCTTCAGCGGGTTGCTCATCTGCTTTTCCTCACGATCTCGGCGATCAAGTTATGTTCGAGACTAACGCGCCACCGGGCGATTCCCGGTGATTGCACTCCCTATGCGCAGGTGTGTCGCGCCGGCGGCGATCGCCTCGGCGTAGTCGTGCGTCATGCCCGCGGAGATCGCCGTAGCGGTCGGCTCGAGCGCGCGTACGCGCTCCGAGTAGCCGCGCAACCTGGCGAACGCGCTCGCGGCTTCCTCCTCTTCGGGCAGCGGGGCGACCGCCATGACCCCCCGCAACCGCAACGCCGGAGTCTCCAGCACCCGTACGGCGATGCGCTCGAGCTCGCCCGGGGCCGCGCCGCCGCGCCCCGGGTCGTCGGTGAGGTTCACCTGCACGAACGCGTCGACCACTCGGTCGATGCCGGCGAGCGCGTCGACCAGCCGCTCTCGATCGATCGAGTGGATCGCGTGCGCGTACTGCGCCGCTTGTCTCGCCTTCTTCGTCTGCAGCTGACCGATGAAGTGCCAGCGCAGATCGAGTTCGGCGAGCTCAGCGGCCTTCGCCTGCGCCTCCTGGTGCCGGTTCTCCCCCACGTCGCGAACTCCGAGTTCGGCGAGCTCCCGCACGAGGCTCGGCGGGTGGAACTTCGTCACCACGATCAGGGTGAGCTCGTCGGGGGTCCGTCCGACGGCGCGCGCCGCGTCCGCGATGTCTGACCGAACGCGCTCCAGTCGAGCCTCCAGCTCGCGGGTCACGGCGACTACCGCAGGAATTCGGGAATGTCGAGATCGAGATCCTCACCGTCGAAGGCGGGATCGGAGAGGTGCTCCTCCACCGGCGGATGCGTGATGATCTCGCCGAACTCGCTGGCGGGGTGCTCGTCGCCCGAGCCCGCCGCTGCGGAGGTCGCCCCCAGTGCGCCGACGGTCGTCACCGTCGGGAGATCCTCGAGGCTTTCGACACGGCTGGCGCGACGCCCCCGCTCTGGGCGGCTCGTGTCGGTCCCGGGCTCGGAGTCGAAGCCCGCCGCGATCACGGTCACTCGCACCTCATCGCCGAGGGTGTCGTCGATGACCGTGCCGAAGATGATGTTGGCCTCGGTGTGCACGACGTCGTGCACGAGCTGCGATGCCTCGGTGATCTCGCTCAACGCCAGGTTCGAGGAGCCCTGGATCGACAGCAGAACACCGTGCGCACCCTCGATCGAGGCCTCGAGCAGCGGCGATGCCACGGCGAGTTCGGCGGCCTTGATCGCGCGATCGGCGCCGCGCGCCGAACCGATGCCCATGAGTGCGGACCCCGCCCCCTGCATGACCGATTTGACGTCGGCGAAGTCGACGTTGATGAGGCCCGGGGTCGTGATCAGGTCGGTGATGCCCTGCACACCGGCGAGCAGCACCTGGTCGGCGGCGGCGAACGCCTCGATCATGCTGATGCCGGGCTCGCTGATCTCGAGCAGGCGATCGTTGGGCACCACGATGAGGGTGTCGACGGCCTCCCGCAGGGCGTGCACGCCGGCATCGGCCTGCGCCGAACGGCGCTTCCCCTCGAAGCTGAAGGGGCGGGTGACGACGCCGATGGTGAGCGCACCGACCGAGCGTGCCACGCGGGCGACGATCGGGGCCGCGCCGGTGCCGGTGCCGCCGCCCTCGCCCGCGGTGACGAACACCATGTCAGCGCCCGTGAGCGCCTCCTCGATCTCGTCGGCGTGGTCCTCGGCTGCACGACGGCCGACCTCGGGGTCGGCGCCCGCGCCGAGGCCTCGGGTGAGTTCGCGCCCGATGTCGAGCTTCACATCCGCATCGCTCAGCAGCAGCGCCTGAGCGTCGGTGTTCACCGCGATGAACTCGACGCCGCGCAGGCCGAGCTCGATCATGCGGTTGACCGCGTTGACCCCGCCGCCGCCGACGCCGACAACCTTGATGACTGCGAGGTAGTTCTGGTTCGTTGACACGTGGGTCCTTCCCCTCAACTTTCAACTTCTACCTGAAGGTGAGAGTTAGTATTCGGGTATACATTTACGAGTCCAAAGCTACGGTCTGGGCGTGGCGTTCCCGCTCCGACACACCGATCCTCGCGAAGACATTTCTGATGGGCGCCGTTCCGGTGCTCCCCATCCAGGGGTGCGCCGGGCCGGAGTCCCGATGCACCCCGATCACGCGCGAGCGTCGATCGCCTTCGCGCAGCTATCTGAAGACCGGGGTGTCCGGTGCGGAGAGATCGATCAGCGATGCCTGGCCGATCGATGCGAGCATCGCGCGCAGCACCGCAGCCTTCCGCTGCGTCTCGGCCGCTTCACCCCAGATCACTCGAGTGCCGCTCGCCAGCACGAACTCCACGTCCTGCGCGCTCGAGGCTTCGACCGCAGCGAGCTGCGACCGCACGTCTGCGGGCATGTCGCGAATCACGGTACCGGCCGCCTGGAACGCCGGCGAGGCGGTGTCTGCGACTGCGCCGCCCCCTGCCGGCACTCCCTCAGGCCGCTCGGTCGCCGAGCCGACGAGCACCCCGGCCGGGTCGAACAGTCCGAGCGCGCCGTCGCGCTCGAGCGCGATCACCGCGTCGCGCTCTTCGATGCGTATCAGCAGAGTGTGCGGCGGGATCCGTTCGATCGCGTATCGCTGGATCAGCGCGAAGGGTTCGAGCGCGCGGTGCACCTCGCGATCGTCGACGAGCGCGAGCGGCATCCCCTCGAATCGCGACATCGCGGTCTGCACATCGGCGACGTTCACCTGGGTCGCGCCGACGACCTGCACCTCCCGCACCGCCATGAGCGGGGTGAACACCCCGGCGACCACGAAGAGTGCGAGTGCGGCGACCGCGGCGACTGCGATGAGCCAGTTCCGACGCCGTCTCCGCGCGTGCGCGGTGAACCGCTTGCGGTCGCGCCGCTCGCGCGACCGCCGTGAGCGCTCGGCCTGCTTCAGCCGGCGCTCGGCGGCGAGCACCGAGTCGCCCGTGCGCCGCGAGAGCAGCCCGAGCAACCCGCCCGGACCCAGCTCACCATCGGCGCCGCCGGCGCCAACGATCTCGCCGCCGACCTCGGCGGCCGCCGCATCACGGGACTCGAGCCGGCCATCGCGTTCGGCCCCGATCTCACCTGCGACCTCGGCCGCGCCGAGCTCTGCAGCGACCGCTCGGTCGACGGCATCGTCGAGCGGCTGCGTGGCATCGGCGTCGATTCCACCGGCGATCGATTGCGTTGCGTCGGCGCCGAACGGCCGCGCCGCCGCGGCCCCGAAGGGAGGTTCGGCGACCGCGCGCGGGAAGACGATCGGTGCGGGCGGCTCGGGTTCTGGGTGAGAGCCGGCGTCGGCGACCCGCGACCGCTCGGAGTCGCGCCCGAGCGGCCCGGGTTCGAACGGGTCGTGCTCGGACGGCCTCCCGCCGCCGTCGAATCCGCCGGGTCGCTTCACGGCGTCACTGGCTCGCGGGTCCGAATCGACCGCGCAGCGCCTCGACGACCTGCGGAATGATCTGGTACACGGTGCCGCAGCTCATCGTCACCATGACGTCGCCCGGGCGCGCGATCGTCGCGAGATGATCGGCCGCGCGCTGCCAGTCGTCGATGTAGTCGACGCGGTCGGGGTCGGAGAAATCCTCGGAGACGAGGGCTCCGGTGATCCCCTCGACCGGGTCCTCGCGCGCACCGTCGACCGACAGCACCACGGTGTAGTCGGCACCGCGCTCGAGCGCCTCGGCGAACTCCCGATGAAACAGGCTCGTACGACTGAACAGGTGAGGCTGGTGGATCGCGATGAGTCTGCCCTCGCCGACGACCGCGCGCGCCGAATCGAGCAGCGCCGCCACCTCGGTGGGGTGATGGGCGTAATCGTCGTAGACGCGCACGCCCCCGACCTCCGCGTGGAACTCGAATCGACGCTTCGTGCCCCCGAAGCCCGAGATCGCGTCGAGTGCGGGCCCGGCCTCGTACCCGAGGCCGGTGAGCACGGCGAGCGCCCCGACCGCGTTCAGGGCATTGTGGCGACCGTAGACCTGCAGTCGCGCGCGGTGGCGAAATCCATCGACCTCGACCTCGAAGCTCACGGGGCCCGAGTCGTCGACCGACACCAGACGCACGTCGGCGCCCGCAGTCTCGCCGAAGGTGCGCACTCGCACGTTCTCGGGGAGCGCCGCGCGCACCTCCTGCGCGCCGGGATCGTCGGCCGAGATCACGACCTGCTCGCGTGATCCGCGCGCGAAATCGACGAAGGCCTGCATGAACGCCTCGCGGGAGCCGTAGAAATCCAGGTGCTCGGGATCGACGTTGGTGACGAGCGCGATCGCGGTGTCGTAGAGGAGAAACGACTTGTCCGATTCATCGGCCTCGATCACGAAGAGCTCGTCGCTCCCGGGCCCGGAGCTCACGCCGAGCGACTCGATGATTCCACCGTTCACGAACGAGGGATCGGCGCCCAGCCCGAGCAATCCTGTCACGATCATCCCGGTAGAGGTGGTCTTGCCGTGAGCGCCCGCAACCGAGACGACCCGCCCGCCTCGCGCCAGCCAGGCGAGCGCCTGCGAGCGGTGCAGCACCGGCAGACCGTGCGCGAGGGCGAACTGGTACTCGGGGTTGTCCTGCCAGAGCGCACCGGTGACGACCAGGGTGTCCGCGTCGCCCACGTTCGCCGCGTCGTGCCCGATCGCGACCGGGATGCCGAGCTCCTCGAGCGCCCTCGTGCTGTAGTTGGCGCTGCGGTCGCTGCCGGTGACGGGAACACCGGACTGGTGCATCATGCGCGCGATGCCGCTCATTCCCGAGCCCCCGATACCGACGAAGTGCACGCGTCCGAGGTGCTCGGGAACCTCCAAGGTGAGGTCGGGGTAGATCATCGAGTCTCCTTCGGGGCGGGCGCCCCGGCTGGGGCGAACACCCTAGACTATCGCTTCCTGCACGAGTGCGTAGAGCCGTTCGGTGCCGTCGAGGGCTCCGGCGGCGCGTGCGCGTTCACCCATCTGCACCAGCCGATCGCGGTCGCCCAGCAGCGGGATGAGGGTGCCGTGCACCCAGCCCGGGCCGAGGTCGGCGTCATCGACCAGCAGCGCGCCGCCCGCCGCGACGACGGCCGCGGCGTTGAAGCGCTGCTCCCCGTTGCCGGAGCCGTAGGGCACGAGCACCGCGGGCACGCCCAGCCCCGACAGCTCGCTGACCGTGGTCGATCCCGCCCGCGCAACCGCGAGATCGCATGCGGCGAAGGCGAGGTCCATGCGGTCGCAATAGGAGATGACCTCGTAGCCGGGCACACCGGGATCGACGAGCTCGGTCAGGCCACCCCACACGTGCAGCACTTGCACGCCGGCTGCGACGAGTTCTGTCGCGCTTCCCGAGACGCCCTGATTCAGTGCGCGCGCTCCGAGCGATCCGCCCGTGACGAGCAGTGTCGTACGCTCGGGGTCGAGCCCGAAGTGCTCCCGGGCATCCGCGCGCGACGCCGCACGATCGAGTCCGGTGATCTCGGGCCGCAGCGGCATCCCCGTCACCCGCGCCCCGCGTATCGGGGTGCCCGGGAACGTCACGCCGACGTACGGCGTGTACCGGGCGCCCAGTCGGTTCGCGAGCCCCGGCTTGGCATTGGCCTCGTGGATCACGTACGGCACGTTCGCGCGCCGCGCCGCGAGATACGCGGGAGTCGATGCGTACCCGCCGAAGCCGACCACCACGT
This sequence comes from Leucobacter soli, assembly GCA_040392345.1. Taxonomy (GTDB): domain Bacteria; phylum Actinomycetota; class Actinomycetes; order Actinomycetales; family Microbacteriaceae; genus Leucobacter; species Leucobacter soli_B. Next base: position 15,153 of record JBEBWI010000035.1, read on the forward strand.
CGATCCGCCGGTCACGCAGCATGCCCTCCACCGAGCGAACGGCCGCCCGGAACCTGCCTGGGAACTTGAGCGCCGCGAGGCTCGGGCGACGCGGGAACGGCAAGCGGTCGACGAAGAGCAGTTCGTACCCGCGCTCGGGCACGAGTCGGGACTCGAGCCCCTCGCGCGTGCCGAGCGCGACGATCGTAGCGCCAGGATCCACTTGGGAGATATGGTCGGCGAGCGCGAGCAGCGGGTTGACGTGCCCGGCGGTGCCCCCGCCGGCGAGGAGGTAGTTCGTCATCGGCGCACCGCCTCGGTCTCGAGTTCGGCGCGGTAGGCGGCGCCGTCCTTGGCGATCGAGATCACCACGCCCATGGAGAGGAGGCAGGCGATCAGCGCCGTGCCGCCCGAGCTGATCAACGGCAGAGGCACGCCGAGCACCGGAAACACGCCGATCACGACCCCGATGTTGACGAACGCCTGACCCACGATCCATACCAGGATGCCGCCGACGACCGCCCTGCCGAAGCGATCGCGAGCGCGCGCGATGACCCGCAGCATCACCGCGGCGAGCACCACGAACAGCACGATCACGAGCAGCGCGCCCACGAGACCGAGTTCTTCGCCGATGATCGCGAAGATGTAGTCGTTGTCGGCGGCGGGCAACCAGGACCACTTCGCCTTCGACCCGCCGAGGCCCACGCCGAACACCCCGCCGCCCGCGAGCGCCCAGAGGCCGTGCAGCGGCTGCCACCCGAGACCGCTGTAGTCGTCGTTTCCGCTCGCGTGGCCGAAGAGCCGGTTCATGCGGTTCTCGCTCGTGACCACGAACAGCGCGGCGAAGAACGCAGCCCCCGCCGCCGTCATGCCGAGCGACTTCCAGCTCACCCCTCCGAAGAACATCGCGCCGAGCACGGTCACACCCATGATGAGCGTCGTGCCGAGGTCGCGGCCGAGCAGCACCAGGCCGAGCGCAAGCACCGCGCCGGGGAACACCACGGGAATGAGCTCGTGCTTGGTCTTGCCGAGAAGCGGCTCCTTCGCGAGCAGGATCGCGCCGATCCACACGACGAGCGCGAGCTTGAGCATCTCGGAGGGCTGACCGCCGAACGAACCGATCTGAATCCAGTTGCGGTTGCCGTAGACCTCGATGCCGAGCGGCGTGAACACGAGAAGCTGCAGCAGCACGCCGAGGCCCAGGAACACCCACGCCCACCTCTTCCAGAACGAGATGGGGAACGACGCGGCGATCAGCATCAGCGGAATTCCGATGGCCGCATACGTCGCCTGCCTCCAGAATCCGCCGAAGAAGCCCTGGTCGTCGAGATAGGAGGTGATCGATGAAGATGAGAGCACCATGATCAGTCCGATGCCCACGAGCAGCAGGGTCACCGCGTAGAGCAGCACCACCGTCGGGTCGGAGGTCGACTTCAGATCGCCGCCGAGGCGAATACGTGCGAAGCCGGAGGCCGCCTTCCGTGGCTCGCCATCTCCGTTGCCGCCGTCGCTAGCGGGGCCCGTCCGAGGATGATGCGTCGTCGTCACCCGCGCCACCTCCACCGAGCGCCCGCACGGCCGCCTGGAATCGGCGCCCGCGATCGGCATAGTCACTGAACTGATCCAACGATGCGGCCGCGGGAGACAGGAGCACGGTATCGCCCGGCCCGGCCAGTGACACCGCCGCAGCCACCACCGCGGTCATCGTGTCTTCAGTCTCCCCCGGCTTCACCTCGACGCGCGGCACCTGCGGTGCGTGTCGCTCAAGTGCTTCGAGTACGGCGGCCCGCTCGGCCCCGAGCACCACGACGCCGCGCAGCCGATGCGTGTGACGCTCGACGAGCGATGCGATGTCGACGCCCTTCAGCTGCCCGCCGACCACCCACACCACGTCGTCGAAGGCGCGCAGCGAGGCGTCCGCCGCGTGCGCGTTGGTCGCCTTCGAGTCGTCGACCCAGTTCACGCCGGCGACTTCACCGATACGCTGCACCCGGTGCTGATCCATCGTGAAGCTTAGGATCGCCCGAGCGATCTCTTCGGGCTCCACCCCGCGCGCGCGGGCGAGCGCCGACGCGGCGAGGATGTTCTGCACCAGGTGCGGGGCCGCCAGGTCGTGTTCCTGCAGTTCTTCGAGGGTGACGATTTCGTACCCTTCGGTGCGCCGACTCGCGTGGAAACCGCGATCGACCAGGATTCCGTCGACGACGCCGAAGCCGCTCACCGGAGGCGCGTCGAGGCCGAAGCTGATCGCGCGGGCGCCCTCCACCACATCGGCGTCTTCGACCATGGCGATCGTCGCCTCGTCCGCGCGGTTGTAGACGCAGGCCACCTGGGTGTTCTCGTAGACCTTCGCCTTCGCCGAGCGGTAGCCTTCGACGCCGCCGTGCCAGTCGAGGTGGTCGTCGGCGAGGTTCAAGCAGACGCTCGCGTACGGTGAGATACGGCCCAGACGCTGCAACTGAAAGCTCGAGAGCTCGACGACGAGGGCGTCGTAGCCCTGCGGGTCGCGCAGCGCGTCGAGGATGGGCACGCCGATGTTGCCCACCGGCACCGCGCGCAGGCCGCCCGCGAGCAGCATGTGGGCGGTGAGCTGAGTCGTGGTGGTCTTGCCGTTGGTGCCGGTCACGCACAGCCAGTCCGCGATGCGTGAGGTCTTGTCGCGCAGCCGCCAGCCGAGCTCGATATCGCCCCAGACCACGGTGCCCTGTGCCGCCGCCCAGGTTGTCAGCGGGTGATCGGGGCGGTAGCCCGGCGACACCACCACGAGTTCGGGGTCGAAGGCGCGCAGGTCGTCCAGCTGCGCCTCGTCGCCGACGAGCAGCGCGCGCTCCGCGCCGATCACGTCGAGCAGACGCTCGCGCTCTTGATCCTCCGCGCCGTAGATGACTCGCACCCGCGAGCCGAGCTCGACCAGGGTGTCGGCGACCGAGAACCCGGTGACGCCGAGCCCGAGTACTGCCACGCGCAGCCCCGACCAGTCGTGGTGCCAGCTGCTCAGCGCGAGCACGCGCTCGCGGGCCTCGATCGTCATTGCAGGAAGGTCCATTCTGCGTAGATGGCGCCGATGCCGCTCAGCACGAAGACGCCCGCGATGATCCAGAATCGCACGACGACCGTCGTCTCGGCCCAGCCTTTGAGCTCGAAATGGTGATGGATGGGGCTCATCAAGAAGATGCGCCTCCCCTTCGTGAGCTTGAAGTAGATGCGCTGCACGATGACCGAGCCCGACTCGATCACGAAGATGCCGCCGATGAGCACGAGCAGCAGCTCGGTGCGGGTGAGGATCGCGAGTGCGGCGATCGCGCCGCCGAGGCCCAGCGAGCCGGTGTCGCCCATGTAGATGTGGGCCGGGTTCGTGTTCCACCAGACGAAGCCGACGAGCCCGCCCACGAGCGCGGCGGCCACGACCGCGAGATCGAGTGGGTCGCGCACCACGTAGCAGCCCGCCTCGACCTGGCGCGCGCAGAGCTGGCTGAACTGCCAGAAGCCGATCACGGCATACGCACCGATCGCGAGGATCGAGGCGCCGCCCGCGAGACCGTCGAGACCGTCGGTGACGTTCACCGAGTTCGAGGCCGAAGTCACGATGACGACGATCCAGATGAGGAAGAGGATGATGCCGGCCACGGCCCCCAGAGACATGAAGTCGAACGGGAGATCGCGGAAGAGCGAGATGTGCGTCGAGGCCGGAGTCAGACCGGACGCGTCGGCGAAGCGCAGAGAGAGCACGCCGAAGAGCACCGCGACCAGCACCTGACCCAGGATCTTGGCCCAGCCGCCGAGCCCCAGCGACTGCTGCTTCCGGGTCTTCAGGAAGTCGTCGATGAAACCGACGAGCGCGAGGCCGACGGTCATCAGCAGCACGAGCAGTGCCGAGGGCGTCGGCACTTCACCGGCGAGCAGCTTCGCGAGGAAGTACGAGATCACGGCGCCCGAGATGAAGATGAGCCCGCCCATGGTCGGCGTGCCTCGCTTCGCGAAGTGCGACCTCGGGCCGTCCTCGCGGATGAACTGGCCCCAGTGCAGCTTCTGGAACCCCCGGATGAAGAGCGGGGTGAGCAGCAGCGAGTAGAGCATCGAGAGCCCGCCTGCGAGCAGCAGTGCGATCATGCGTAGGCCTCCCCGAGCCGGTCGCCGAGGGCCTGCAGCCCCGCCGCGTTCGATGATTTCACGAGCACGGTGTCCCCCGGTCTGAGCGTTCCGATGAGGTAGTCGAAGGCCGCGTCTCGATCTTCGAAGAAGACGCTCTCCCCGTCCCACGCCCCCTCGTTGATGGCCGAGATGTGAAGCCTTCGCGCCTCTGCACCGACGACCACGAGCTCGCTCACGCGGAGGCGCACGGCCAAGAGCCCGATGCGGTCGTGCTCCTCGCCCGAGTGCTCGCCCAGCTCGTTCATGACGCCGAGCACCGCGACGGTGCGCGCGCCCGGGCGCGCGATCTGCGCGAGTGTCTTCAGCGCGGCGCTCATCGAATCTGGGCTGGCGTTGTAGGCGTCGTTGATGATCGTGATGCCGTCGCGCCCGCCGAGCACCTGCATGCGGCCGGGCGCGGCCAGCTCGGCCGCTTCCAGCACCGCGACGATGTCTGAACCGCTCAGTCCGAGCTCCGCACCGACCGCGGCGGCCGCAAGGGCATTGGCGACGTGATGCTCGCCGAGCACGCGGAAGTGCACCGGGTGGCTCTCCCCATCGATCGTCAGCGTGAACCGGGTGCCATCCGCCGAACCCTCGACGTCGCTCGCGCGTACCTCCGCCTCCGGGTGCTGCCCGAACCAGCGCACACGCGCAGCCGTGAGGCCGGCCATCT
>JBEBWI010000036.1:0-19543 GCA_040392345.1 Leucobacter soli
CGAACTGCTTCTCGTCCTCGACCGTGAGCCGCTCGCACAGCTCGATGAAGTTGCGCCGGGAGATGGGCTGCTGGTCGGCGGCCTTGATGCTCTTGCCGTCGCCGCCCTCGTGCGGTGGTACGAAACCCGCGGCATAGGGGAGCGACGGGTCGCAACGGACCCCGTAGTAGTTCTGCACGCGCCGCTCGGTCGGAAGACCGTTGTCGTCCCAGCCCATCGGGTAGAAGACCCGCTTGCCGCGCATGCGCTGATAGCGCGCCACGGTGTCGGTGTGCGTGTAACTGAACACGTGGCCCACGTGCAGCGAACCCGACGCGGTGGGCGGGGGAGTATCGATGCTGTAGACAGCGCCGCGATCCACCCCCTCGCGATCGAACCGGTACGTGCCCTGCGCCTCCCAGGCGGCCCCCCATTTCGCTTCGAGGCCTTCGAGCTGGGGCTTGTCAGGGATCACGCTCATGCGTCTACTCCGGTTTCGCTATGGGCGGCACCGCGTAGTCGCACTGCCCGAACGGGCGGTGCTGGTGCCTGATGGTCAACTCGACCATCCTACCCGGAGCCGGTGCCGATGGATGAGCACCGGCACCGCGCCCCGGATGCCAGGCGCGGTGCTCATCGCGCGGAACAGGACGAGCACCGCGCAGAGGGACTATGCGATGATGCCGGGGTAGGAGGAGGCGTACTCAGCGAGCCAGGCATCGACGGCACCCTCGGGGTCGCCCTCGAATTCGTCACTCGTCACGAGGCCTTCGAGCGCACCGTAGGCGATGTCATCGAGCTTGATCTGGGCGATGTACTCGGCCGCCTCGGGGAAGTCTTCCGAGAAGCCGAACTTGCCGAGGAAGTGCAGCGCCTCGGGGGCGCCCATCGCGCCCTTGGGATCCTTGAGATCCTTGAGCGGGAAGGCCGCGTTCGCCCAGAAGGGGCGCCAGAGGGTGACGATCACGTCTTCCTCTGCATCGATCTTCGATTGCAGGGTTGCGAGCATCGCACCGGTCGAGGACGTGACGAGTTCATACTCCCCGTCGAGGCCGTACTCGGGCATCATGACGTTCTGGGTCTGCTCGGTGAGGCCGGCTCCGGGTTCGATACCGATGATCTCACCGCCGAAGCGATCCGCAGCGCCCTTGAGATCCTCGATCGAGTTCACATCGTCCATGTACTCGGGCACGGCAATCGTGAGCACTGCGCCGTCGTAGTACGCGCCGAGATCTTCGATCTGATCGCCGAACTGCTCCATGTACTGCTTGTGCGTTGCCTCCGACCAGGCCGACGGGTACATGTCGAAGTCGCCGCCCGCGAGACCCGCGTAAAGCACCGCGACCTCGGTCTGCTCTTCCAACGTCACGTCGTAACCGAGCTTCGTGAGCTGATCCTCGAGCAGGTATGCGGTGCTCAGACCATCGGTCCAGCCCGGAAGATAGCCGAGCGTGATGCTTCCCTTGCTCCCGCTTCCCGAATCGTTTCCGGTGTCACCTGAGGAGTCGGAGCCGCTCGCGCAGCCCGCGAGGCCGAGACTCGCCGCAGCGGCGAGCGCGATCGTTGCGGTGAGATGTCGTTTCTTCATTGTTTCCTTTCGTTCCGCGCGAATCGCGCGGGTGATCGGTGGATGATGCAGGTCAGACGGCGGCTGTGCGCCGCGACTGACGGCGTTTGCGCAGCGTGCCGAGCAGGGAATTCCGGTACTCGCTCGGATTTCCGAGCGCCGCAGTGATGCGATCGAGGAACACGGCGAGCACGACCACGCTGAGGCCCGCTTCGACGCCCTTCGCGATGTTCAGTGTGGAGAGCGCGGAGACGACCTCCTTGCCGAGGCCGTTCGCGCCCGACATGCCTGCGATGACCGCCATCGACAGGGCGAGCATGATGACCTGATTCACGCCCGCCATGATCGTCGGTGCCGCGAGAGGCAGCTGGATGCCGCGCAGAATCTTTCCGGGAGTCGATCCGAATGCGTGTCCCGCCTCGACCGTCTCGGCATCGACACCGCGGATGCCGAGTTCGGTGAAGCGAACTCCGGGCGGCAGCGAGAAGAGCACCGTGGCGAAGACTCCCGGCACGAATCCGACGGTGAAGAACACCACTGCGGGAATGAGGTAGACGAGGGCAGGCATGGTCTGCATGAAATCGAGCACGGGTCTGATCACCGCGCTGAAGGTGTCGTTGCGCGCGGCGAGAATGCCGAGCGGCACCGCGACGGCGACGGCGATGAGTGCTGCGATGAGCACGAGCGCGAGCGTGAGCATCGCATTCTCCCACTGGCCCATCGCGACGACGAGCAGCATGGTGAAGATCGTGCCGACAGCGAGTTGCCACGAGCGCACGAGCCACGCGATCAGCGCGAACACGAGAACGAGCGCCGGGAAGGGCACTGCGAGAAGCGCATCGGCCAATCCCTCGACGAGCCATTTCACGACCACGGTGATGAGCTTGAGCAACCAGTCGAAGGTGCCCTTGAACCAGTCCAGTCCGTCGGAGACCCAGCTGCCGAGCGGAATGCGGAAGTCGTTCATGCCTGAGCCTCCTCGCTGGCCGTCGTGAGCGTTTCGGCGAGCGTCTCGGTGATGGTGTCCGCGGAAACGTCCGGCGTCGGCTCGATGACGGGAATCTCCGTCGTCATGGTCGGCAGATCGGCGAGCGCGGCCAGCAGCGTCACTCTCGGCACGACGCCGATGAGCCGGTCCTGCTCGTCGGTGACGGCGACCGGAAGCGGGCTCTCGACAGCGAGCTCGAAGAGATCGCCGATGAGCTGATCCTTGCTCACGATGGAGGGCGTGGGGCGCAGCCGTTCGGTGAGATCGGTACTGCCTTCGCGCACCTGTCTCAGCACGTCCTTATCCCGAACGACGCCGAGCAGCTTGCGCCCAGCGGTCGTCACGAAGCAGGCGGAGGTCTGCAGGTCGCGCATGGTGCGCAGGGCAGTGCGCGGGCCCGCCGAGGCGAACACCACGGCTCGCGGAGGTTCCATGACGTCTCCTGCGGTGAGCACGCGTGCCCGGTCCACATCCTGCACGAACTGGGCCACATAGTCGTTGGCGGGGTCGGTGAGGATGTCGTTCGGGGTGCCGACCTGCACGATGCGACCGTCGCGCATGACCGCGATCCGGTCGCCGAGGAACATCGCCTCGTTGAGATCGTGGGTGATGAACACGATCGTCTTGTTGAGCTCCTGCTGCAGCTCGATGAGCTGCTCCTGCATCTCGCGGCGGATCAGCGGGTCGAGGGCCGAGAACGCCTCGTCCATGATCAACGCATCGGTGTCCGCGGCGAACGCACGGGCGATGCCGACACGCTGCTGCATGCCGCCCGAGAGCTCGCCCGGCAGGTGATCCTCCCACCCTGCGAGGCCGACGCGTTCGAGCCAGGCGCGTGCCCGCTCGCGGCGTTCCGGGAGCAGGACACCCTGGACTTCGAGGCCGTAGGCGACGTTGTCGAGCACGCTGCGATGGGGGAGCAGCGCGAAGTGCTGGAACACCATCGACATGCGATCGCGACGCAATTCTCGAAGCTCGCCAGCGCTCCGTCCGACGATCTCGCTGCCGAACACCGTGATTGATCCGTCCGAAGCGGGGTTCAATCCGTTCAGCATACGGATGAGCGTCGATTTGCCCGAGCCGGAAAGGCCCATGACGACGAAGATCTCACCGGGGCGCACCGAGAAATCCGCGTCGATGACCGCCGCTGTGCCGAGGGCTCGCAGCTCATCGCGATCGGCGCCCTCCTTCAGTCGACGCACTGCTTCCTTCTCCCGGCGTCCGAACACCTTGTAGGCGTGCTTCACCTCTATGGCGTACTCCACTTCTCCCGAGGAAGGAATGGTCTGTTCGATTGCGGGATTCACTTGTTCAACTCCTCGAGTCGCGAAGACGCTCGGCGAGTACGCCGAATCATCCGGGCCGGCACCCGCGGTTGCGGGTGCACTGAACCGGGGCCTTCCGACAGGCCGGTATCGTATTGCGGAGTGCTGATCGGCCACCTGCCATCGCGCCCGCAGTCGCCTCGCCGTATCTCAGCGAATTTCGTTCCGAGGGGCGCGATGAGCGGCTCTGAATGAGCGCTCTACGCTGATGTCGACGCTAACAACCTTTTCACCTATCGCGCAAGGCGACGAAGGCGGAATACGCGTCATTGTCAATGGGGGATACCATTCTGATCAGGTATTTAGAGGCATCAGCTTTGTTACCCAGTCGTTACCAACGAGGCTCTGGCAGTGACCTCGGGCCTGCTCGAGGTGGGCGCTCCCGCCTCCCTTCACAGGTGTGCACGGCCGTGCATACGGTAGGCTGGGCGCATCGACTGGGATCCGGCTATCACCGGGGAGTCTTCGGAAGAACGGCGTCGTGCGGAGCGATCCGCGCACCGTCTGCTAGAACCGAACGGGTGCGGCCCGTCACAGCCGAATGAAGTGACTCGGGCTCGACCCGGGTAAGCGGGGTGGTACCGCGGAGTGGGGATCGGCAGCGATCCGCGCCTCGTCCCGGCAGCGATACACAGCGTCAGCAGCCGGAATCGAGAAGGACCCCATGCCGTACCCCCAGCAGTCGACCGACGCAGCACGACAGGCGACGCCGAAGCACGCCGCCCCGGAGACCGGAGGCGCAGCTTTCGGTGTGCAGCCGTCACCGTCATTCCCCGAGATCGAACGGCGCGTGCTGGGTTTCTGGGAGACCGACGACACCTTCCGCGAGTCGATTCGCCGTCGCGAAGGCGCCCAGGAGTGGGTGTTCAACGACGGCCCGCCTTTCGCGAACGGGCTGCCGCACTACGGGCATCTCCTCACCGGGTATGCGAAAGACGTCTTCCCTCGTTTCCAGACGATGCGCGGGAAGAAGGTCGAGCGGCGGTTCGGCTGGGACACGCACGGTCTGCCCGCCGAACTCGAGGTGATGAAGCAGCTCGGCATCACCGAGAAGAGTGAGATCGAGGAGATGGGCATCGACGTCTTCAACAAGAAGGCGCGCGAATCGGTGCTGTTCTACACGCGCGAATGGGAGGAGTACGTGACCCGCCAGGCGCGCTGGGTCGATTTCGAGAACGACTACAAGACGCTGAACCTGAGCTTCATGGAGAGCGTGCTCTGGGCCTTCAAACAGCTCTACGACAAGGGCCTCGCATACGAAGGTCACCGGGTACTGCCCTACTGCTGGCGCGATGAGACCCCGCTGTCGAACCACGAGCTGCGCATGGACGACGACGTCTACCAGATGCGCCAGGACCCCTCGCTCACCGTCACCTTCCCGCTGGAGGGGGAGCGGGCCGCCGAGCTCAATCTCGTGGGTGTTCGCGCGCTCGCCTGGACGACGACACCATGGACGCTGCCGACCAATGAGGCGCTCGCGGTGGGCCCGGCCATCGTCTACGCGGTCGTGCCCGCGGGACCCGCGGGAGCTGCGGACTCGCGCGACGACGCCGATTCTTCGGTCGCGGGCGATCCCCGCTACCTCCTCGCCGCCGACCTCGTCGGCGCGCACGCCAAAGATCTCGGCTACGAATCGGCGGAGGCCGCGACCTCGGCGATCGAGCGCACGATCACGGGCGCCGAGCTCGCCGATGTGCGATACGAGCGCCTCTTCGACTACTTCGCCGACGCGGAGGTGTGGGGCACCGAGCAGTGCTGGCGTATCCTCGTCGACGACTACGTCTCGACGAGCGACGGCACCGGCATCGTGCATCAGGCCCCCGCATACGGCGAGGACGACATGCGCATCGCGAGCGCGGCCGGCATGCCGACCATCGTGAGCCTCGACGACGGCGGGCGGTTCCTCTCTTCAGTGACCGACGTCGCGGGTGAGCTCTGGATGGATGCCAACCGCCCGCTGATCCGCATCATCAAGGCTTCCGGACGGCTCCTGCGCGAGCAGAGCTACGAACACAGCTACCCGCACTGCTGGCGCTGCCGCAACCCACTCATCTACAAGGCCGTCTCGAGCTGGTTCGTGCGCGTGACCGATCTGAAGCAACGCATGCTCGAGACCAACGAGGAGATCGACTGGGTGCCGGCCAACGTCAAGCACGGCCAGTTCGGCAAGTGGCTCGAGGGGGCGCGTGACTGGTCGGTGAGCCGCAACCGATACTGGGGCAGCCCCATCCCCGTGTGGAAGAGCGACGACCCCGAGTACCCGCGCGTCGACGTCTACGGTTCGCTCGAGGAACTCGAGCGAGATTTCGGCGCGCTACCGGCGAACCCCGAGACGGGCGAGGTCGATCTGCACCGCCCCTACATCGACGGCCTCACGCGGCCGAACCCCGATGACCCGAGTGGGCGATCCACTATGCGACGCATCGAAGACGTCTTCGACGTGTGGTTCGACTCGGGCTCGATGCCGTTCGCGCAGGCGCACTACCCGTTCGAGAATCGCGAATGGTTCGACACGCACCAGCCCGCCGACTTCATCGTCGAGTACATCGGTCAGACCCGCGGCTGGTTCTACGTGATGCACGTGCTCGCCACCGCGCTGTTCGACCGGCCGGCCTTCAAGAGCGTGATCAGTCACGGCATCGTGCTCGGTTCCGACGGTAACAAGATGTCGAAGTCGCTGCAGAACTACCCCGATGTGAACGAGGTCTTCGACCGCGACGGCTCGGACGCGATGCGCTGGTTCCTGATGGCGTCGCCCGTGGTTCGCGGCGGCAACCTCATCGTCACCGAGGAGGGCATTCGCGAGGGCGTGCGCCAGTTCCTGCTGCCGCTCTGGAGCACCTGGTACTTCTTCAGCCTGTACGCGAACGCCGACGGCATCGAGGGCAGCTGGCGCACCGACAGCGACGACCCGCTCGACCGCTACATTCTTGCCAAGACCGGGCAGTTGATCCGCGATGTCGAATCGCACCTCGACGGGCTCGACACGACCTCGGCCGCCGAATCGCTGCGCGAGTACGCCGAGGTGCTGACGAACTGGTACGTACGCCGGTCGCGCGACCGGTTCTGGGAGGGCGTATCGGGCGAGAACGGCAAGGCCGAGAACCGCCAGGCGTTCGACACGCTGTACACCGTACTTGAAACGGTATCGCGCGTCGCGGCGCCGCTCGCCCCGCTCGTCGCGGAAGAGCTGTGGCGGGGCCTCACTGGCGGCCGCTCGGTGCATCTCGAGAACTGGCCCGATTCAGCAGCGTTCCCCGTCGACGACGAGCTCGTCGCGGCCATGGACGAACTGCGCCAGATCACTTCTCAGACGCTCGCGCTTCGCAAAGCGCAACGGCTTCGCGTGCGGCTGCCGCTCGCGAAGCTCAAGGTGGTCACCTCTCGCAAGAAGTCGCTGAAGCCCTTCGCAGGCATCCTCGCCGAAGAGCTCAACGTGAAGAAGGTGAAGCTCAAGACGCTGCAAGACGATAGCGCCGAGAAGCACGGTATCGTGCACACGCTCGCCGTCAACGCCCGTGCCGCGGGGCCGCGCCTCGGAAAGAGCGTGCAGCAGGCGATTGCAGCCGCGAAGGCGGGCGACTGGAGCGAGGTCGACGGCACGGTGGTGGCCGGCGGCATCGCGCTGGAACCCGGTGAGTACGAACTCGCCCTCTCCACCGGCGAGGGCGGGGTGGATCGCGACGCGCTCGGCCTGCTGCCCGGCGGGGGCTTCGTGCTGCTGCGCACCGAGACCACGCCCGAGCTCGAGGCGGAGGGCGTCGCGCGCGACGCGATCCGTGCGGTGCAGGAGGCTCGCAAGCACGCGGGCCTCGAGGTCAGCGACCGCATCGTACTGGCGTTGAACGTCGCGCCCGAGCACGCCGCCGCGCTCGAGGCCCACGCGGATCTGATCGCGGGCGAGACGCTCGCCACCGCGATCGCCGTGCAGGCGACCGAGCAGATCGACGAAATCGCGAGCCACACGCCGACACCCGGCGACGGGGTGCACGTGAGCGCGGCCGACGCCCTCGGCACGGAGAAGCACCCGATCGTGATCACGATCGACGCGACCGACAGGAGCGCACGATGACCGATTCCGCGCGTGCCGCCGAGCACGTCTACGAGGAGTTGCTGACACGGGTCGGAGAAGCGAGCCCGCGCCCCCGCATCGAGCCCGTGCGCCGCCTCGCCGAGCTCGCGGGTTCGCCGCAGCTCTCGTTCCCGGTGATTCAGATCGCCGGCACCAACGGCAAGACCTCCACCAGCCGCGCGATCGAGTCGTTACTGCGTGCGCACGGGCTGCGCACCGGGCTCTTCACGAGCCCCCACCTGGTCGATTTCACGGAACGATTCCAGCTCGACGGCGCCCCGATCACGGGCACGCAGCTCGCGGCGGCCTGGGAGGAACTGAGGCTCCCGCTCGAGGCGGTCGATGCCGAGCTCGAAGCGAGCGGCCAGGGGCCGATCACCTTCTTCGAGGCGCTCGCAGTGCTCGCCTTCACGGCCTTCGCCGACGCGCCTGTGGATGTCGCGGTGGTCGAGGTCGGCATGGGCGGCGAATGGGACGCGACGAACATCGCAGACGCCCAGGTCGCCGTCATCACCCCGGTGGGGCTCGACCACACCGCGGTACTCGGACACGACCTCGCGACGATCGCGCGCACCAAGGCGGGCATCATCAAGCCCGGTGCGACCGTGATTTCTGCGTTCCAGCACGAGGACGCGCTCGGCGAGATCTCCGATGCCGCGGCGGAACGGGATGCGCGACTGTACTTGGCGCAGCGCGATTTCGAGATCGCCGACGATCAGCTCGCCGTGGGCGGGCGCCAGGTGCAGGTGCGAGGCATCACCGGGCATCGCTACGAGCCGGCGTTCCTGCCACTGTACGGCAGCCATCAGGCTGAGAACGCGGCGATCGCCGTGGCCGCGGTCGAAGCGTTCTTCGGTGCCGAACGGCCCATCTCGGACGAGATCCTCGAAGAGGGCCTCGGCCAGCTCACCTCGCCCGGCCGACTGCAGTTGCTCGGCACTGGGCCGGTCGTCTACGTCGATGCCGCGCACAACCCGCACGGGGCCGAGGCGCTCGCGCGTGCGGTGACCGAGTCGTTCGCCTTCACCGAGCTGGCGATCGTTGCCGGCGTGCTGGGTGAGAAGGACGCGCTCGGGGTACTCGAGGCCCTCGCCCCGATCGCCGACGCCGTCTATCTCACGCGGGTCGACTCGCCGCGCAGCCTGAGCGCGGAAGCCCTCGCGGAGATCGGTGCGGAGGCGTTCGGCGACGTCCGAGTCGAAGTGACCGAGGGATTGCCCGAGGCGCTCGACGTCGCCCGCGACTGGGCCGCTCGCGCAGAGGGCAGGGCCGTGCTCGTCGTCGGCTCGGTGGTGCTCGCGGGCGAGGCGATCGCGTTCAGCCGCGCCGAGGGCTGGGGCATCGCATGACCGGTGGATCGCAGTCGCCCCGGGGCGAGGAGGAGCCCGAGCTGCAGCTCTCGCCCTCGGAGGCCTTCGCGCACAACACGGCGATGCGGGTCTCAGGCGCCGACACGCTCCAGGGCATGGCCTCGAAGACCCAGCGGGCGCTCGCATCGATCGTGCTCGGCTTCGAACTCATCGTGGTGTTCCTCATCGGCATGACGGTTTTCGGGCTGGGAATCACCGAGCCTCGGGAACTCGGCATATACGGCGGTGTGGGCCTCTGCGTGGTGATCATTCTCGCGCTGGCGTTGATGCGGGTCGGCAAGGTCGGGATCTGGATCGGCTGGGCCGTGCACGCGCTCATGCTGCTGAGCGCGATCGTGCTGCCCATGGCGCTCATCGTCGGCGTCATCTTCACCGCGCTCTGGGTGTATTGCATGATCCGGGGCGCACGCATCGACCGCGATCGTCTCGCGTGGATCCGCGCGCAGCAGTGACGAGTGGCGGCGGCGCACAGCCTCGCCCTCACCCGCACCACTACACTCGATGAGGGGCCACGCCCCACGAACACGATGCAGCAATTCGAAGGAGTACGCATGTCCGCCGAAGAGACCCTGATCCTGGTGAAGCCCGACGGCGTCGCGCGCGGTTTGACGGGCGAGATCCTGCGCCGCATCGAGGCGAAGGGCTACGAACTCGTCGACCTGAAGATGCTCATCGCCGGCCACGACCTGCTCGCCGATCACTATGCCGAGCACGAGGGCAAGCCGTTCTACGAACCGCTCATCGAGTTCATGTCCTCCGGCCCGGTCGTCGCGATTCGTGCGCGCGGTCACCGCGTCATCGAGGGCTTCCGCGCACTCGCCGGAGCAACCGATCCGACGGTCGCGCTTCCCGGCACGATCCGCGGCGATCTCGGTCGCGACTGGGGGCTGAACGTGCAGCAGAACCTGGTGCACGGCTCCGATTCGACGCTCTCGGCGGAGCGCGAGCTCGGCCTCTGGTTCGCTGAGACCGTATAACGCGAATGGCCGGCGATTCCTTCGAGTCGCCGGCCATTCACGTTACATCGGGTGTCAGATGTCGTAGGGCACCACGCGCACAGCGCCTTTGTCGGCCGACTGCGCGAATGCCGCGTACGCCCGCAGGGCATCGGAGACCTGCCGCTCGCGGTGCTTCGGGCGGTAGCCTCCGTTCGCTTCGAGTTCGGTGCGACGCCGATCGAGTTCTTCGACGGGCACATCGAGGGAGAGCGCGCGCGTCGGGATGTCGATCGAGATGATGTCGCCGTCCTCGACCAGCGCGATGATGCCGCCCGCTGCGGCCTCAGGGGAGACGTGCCCGATGGACAGACCAGAAGTGCCACCCGAGAAACGCCCGTCGGTGATCAGCGCGCAGGCCTTGCCGAGGCCACGACCCTTGAGGAATGAGGTCGGATAGAGCATCTCCTGCATGCCGGGGCCGCCCTTGGGGCCCTCGTAGCGGATGACCACGACGTCGCCCTCGCCGACCTGCTTGTTCAGAATCTTCTCAACCGCCTCATCCTGAGACTCGCAGACGACGGCGGGGCCCGAGAACGTCCAGATCGACTCATCGACTCCGGCGGTCTTGACCACCGCGCCGTCCACCGCGATGTTGCCGCGCAGCACCGCGAGGCCGCCATCCTTCGAGTAGGCGTGCTCAACGCTGTGAATGCAGCCGTTCTCCGCATCGAGGTCGAGGTCGCGCCACCGCTCCGACTGCGAGAACGCCGTCGAAGAGCGCACTCCGCCGGGCGCCGCGTGCCACAGCTCGAAGGCCTCCTCCGAAGCTTTGCCGCCGCGCACGTCCCACTCATCGAGCCATTCGCCGAGAGTCTGCGCATGCACGGTGTGCACCTGCTCGTCGAGCATCCCGCCTCGACGCAGCTCGCCGAGCAGTGCGGGGATGCCACCGGCCCGGTGCACATCCTCCATGTAATAGGTCTTGCCGTTCGCCACGTTCGGGGCGACCTTCGCGAGGCAGGGCACACGGCGCGAGACGGCATCGATCTCGTCCAGGCCGAACTGCACGCCGGCCTCGTGAGCCGCGGCGAGCAGATGCAGGATGGTGTTCGTCGATCCACCCATTGCGATGTCGAGCGCCATCGCATTGCCGAACGCCTCGGGCGTCGCGATGCTGCGCGGCAGCACCGACGCGTCGTCATCGTCGTAGTAGCGCTTGGTGATGTCGACGACGAGCGCGCCGGCCTTCTCGTACAGTGCGCGACGAGCGGTGTGCGTGGCGAGCGTCGAGCCATTGCCCGGCAGCGAGAGCCCGATGGCCTCGGTGAGGCAGTTCATCGAGTTCGCCGTGAACATTCCCGAGCAGGAGCCGCAGGTCGGGCACGCGGACTCCTCGATGCGCCGGATGTCTTCGTCGGAAACGTTCTCGTTGACGGCCTCGGAGATCGCGTCGACCAGGTCGAGGGTCTTCACCATACCGTTCGCGAGCACCGCGCGACCGGACTCCATGGGTCCCCCCGACACGAACACGGTCGGAATGTTCAGACGCAGGGCGGCGAGCAGCATGCCCGGCGTGATCTTGTCGCAGTTCGAGATGCAGATGAGCGCATCGGCGCAGTGGGCATTGGTCATGTACTCGACCGAATCGGCGATCAGATCGCGGGAAGGCAGCGAATAGAGCATGCCGCCGTGGCCCATCGCGATGCCGTCGTCGACGGCGATCGTGTTGAACTCGCGCGGGATGCCGCCCGCGGCGGTGATCGCGTCGGAGACGATGCGGCCGACGGGCGCGAGGTGCGTGTGGCCGGGCACGAACTCGGTGAACGAGTTCGCCACCGCGATGATCGGTTTGCGGCCGAGGTCTTCGCCCTTGACGCCGGCGGCCCGGAAGAGCGCCCTGGCTCCCGCCATATTGCGACCGTGAGTGACTGTGAATGAGCGATAGGCGACCATCCCTCCATTATCTCGCATTCGCATTCGCACTTCCTCATCCGCCACCTGCCGGTAGCGTTGAGGCATGATTCGTGGATCCGGAGCCTCCCTGAGTGCGAACGAAGCGCGACGCGTGGCGCTTGCCGCGCAGGGATTCGCCAACTCTCCGAGGCTGCGCGTCCGACGGCCGTTCGACCCGGCGCTCGCGCGACTGCACGTTCTGCAGATCGATTCCGTGAACGTCTTCGCGCGCAGCCACTATCTGCCGGTCTTCTCCAGGCACGGTGCATACGATCCGGCGGCGCTCGACCGGCACCTGTGGCAGAGCGGGGAGTACACGGAGTACTGGGCGCACGAGGCGGCCTTCATCCCGGTGTCGGAACGGCCGTTGTTCGGATGGCGGATGGAGGACTACCGAGCCCGGCATCTGAGGGACGGTCGCGCGGAGCGCCTCGCGCCGACGATCGAGGAGGTGCGTCGGCGACTGCACGGCGACGGGCCGCAACTCGTACGCGAACTGGAGAGCGAACCCCGGGGCTCGCGGGGCCCTTGGTGGGATTGGAGCGACACGAAGCACGCCGTCGAGCTCCTCTTCGCCTGGGGCGAGGTCGTCGCCACCGGCAGGGAGGGCTTTCAACGCAGATATGCATTGGCCGAGAACGCGCTCGCTCCCGAGCACCTGATCGGTGTGGATCGCCTCGACGCGCAGCGAGAGCTCGTCGCGCGTGCGGCTCGCTCACTCGGCGTCGCCACACTCGCAGATCTTGCGGATTACCATCGTCTGAAACGGCAGGAGGCGCAGGTCGCAGTTCGCGCGCTCGAGCATCTTGGCGAGTTGATCCCGGTGTCGGTCGAAGGCTGGGGCACGACGGCCGGGCGCCCAGAGGCGGCCTGGATCCACCGTGACGCGACGGTGCCCGGCCGTCTCGCGCCCGATGCGCTGCTCACGCCCTTCGACCCGGTGGTGTGGTTCCGCCCGCGCGCCGAACGCCTCTTCGATTTCCACTACCGTATCGAGATATACACGCCAAAAGAGAAACGCCGGTACGGCTATTACTGCCTGCCGCTCATGGTGGAAGGCAGGCTCGCCGGAAGGATCGATCTCAAAGCCGATCGCGCAGGGCGCAAGCTTCTCGTGCAGGCCGCCTGGAGGGAACCCAGCGCTCCGCACCGCGCCACGGAGGCCGCCGTCGCACTCCTGGCACGCGCTGCAGCCTGGCAAGGTCTCGACGAGGTACGCACGTCGGGTGCGGGCAACCTGCCACTCCCGTCGCGCTTCGACGCGGCCGACGCAGCGGCCTGAGAGAGCGGTCTGCGTTTCGCCCCAGCGCCCTGTCGGTGGCCGGGAGTAGTCTCGATGGCATGGAACCCAGGCGCAGCGTACGACCCTTCGAAGTGGTGAGCGAGTACGAGCCGAGTGGCGATCAGCCTCAGGCGATCCAAGAGCTCGCGGCCCGCATCAGTGCGGGCGAGACCGACATCGTACTGCTCGGCGCTACCGGCACCGGCAAGTCCGCAACGACCGCCTGGCTGGTAGAAGCCGTGCAGCGGCCCACCCTCATCCTGGCCCATAACAAGACGCTCGCGGCGCAGCTCGCAAACGAGTTCCGCGAGTTGCTGCCGAACAACGCCGTCGAATACTTCGTCTCCTACTACGACTACTATCAGCCCGAGGCGTACGTGCCGCAGACCGACACCTTCATCGAGAAGGACAGCTCGATCAACGCCGAGGTCGAGCGTCTGCGCCATTCGACGACCAACGCGCTGCTCTCCCGTCGCGATGTCGTCGTCGTGTCGACGGTCTCGTGCATCTACGGTCTCGGCAAGCCCGAGGAGTACTACGAGGCGATGGTGCCACTCATCGTCGGCGATCACCTCGATCGCGATGTGCTGCTGCGCCGCTTCGTCGATATGCAGTATCAACGCAATGACATCGAGTTCGTGCGCGGCAACTTCCGCGTGCGCGGCGACACCGTTGAGATCATTCCGATGTACGAGGAACTGGCGATTCGCATCGAGTTCTTCGGCGATGAGATCGAGGCGCTCTATTATCTCCACCCCGTCACCGGCGACGTGATCAAACAGGTCGACACGGTGTCCGTGTTCCCCGGGTCCCATTACGTGGCGAGTCGCAACGTGATGATGCGGGCGATGGGCACCATCAGCGAGGAACTCGAACAGCGCACCGGCGAGCTCAAGCGACAGAACAAGCTCGTCGAGGAGCAGCGCTTGCGCATGCGCACCACCTTCGACCTCGAGATGATGGAGCAGATCGGTTTCTGCTCGGGCATCGAGAACTACTCCCGCCATATCGACGGGCGCGAAGCGGGGGAGGCTCCGCACTGCCTCCTCGACTACTTCCCCGACGACTTCCTCATGGTAATCGACGAGTCCCACGTCACGGTGCCGCAGATCGGCGCGATGTACGAGGGGGACTCCTCCCGCAAACGCACACTCGTCGAGCACGGGTTCCGACTCCCAAGCGCCCTCGACAACCGCCCACTCAAGTTCGGCGAGTTCAAGGATCGCGTCGGTCAGACCGTCTACCTCTCGGCCACACCGGGGAAATACGAGCTCGAACGTGCGGACGGCATCGTCGAACAGATCATCAGGCCGACCGGGCTCGTCGATCCGGAGATCATCATCAAGCCGAGTTCCGGTCAGATCGACGATCTCCTCGAAGAGGTGCGGCTGCGCGCGGAACGGGACGAGCGCGTGCTCGTGACCACGCTCACGAAGAAGATGGCGGAACAGCTCACGACGTTCATGGAAGAGGCAGGGGTGCGAGTGCGCTATCTGCACAGCGACGTCGACACCCTGCGCCGGGTCGAGCTTCTCACCGAGCTGCGGGCGGGAGTTTTCGACGTACTCATCGGCATCAACCTGCTGCGCGAGGGGCTCGACCTGCCGGAGGTGTCTCTTGTCGCGATCCTCGACGCCGACAAGGAGGGGTTCCTGCGGTCGAGCACGTCGCTGATTCAGACCATCGGCCGGGCCGCCCGCAACGTGTCGGGCCAGGTGCACATGTACGCCGACACGATCACGCGTTCGATGCGGCAGGCCATCGACGAGACGAACCGGCGTCGAGAGATTCAGGTGGCCTACAACACGGAGCGGGGCATCGATCCGCAGCCGTTGCGCAAGAAGATCGGCGACATCACTGAACTCCTGAATCGTGAGGCCGCCGACACCGAAGAGGTGCTCGCGACCCGAGTGTCACAGCACGCGCAGAAGAAGAGCGGGTCCGCGCAGCGCGCCAAGGGGAAGGCAGCGGCTCGCGCTGGCGCGATCGCGGGGGAGGGCGCAGCCAAGCTCGAAGAGCTGGTCGCCGAGCTTACCGAGCAGATGCTCCTCGCGGCTTCCGAGCTGAAGTTCGAGCTTGCAGCCCGTCTGCGCGACGAGGTCGCCGAGCTGAAGAAGGAACTACGCAGTATGGACGCAGCCGGACACCGTTGACCACACAGGTCGACCTGCCTTTCACCGTCTCCGCTCCTGCCTTGCACATGCGAACCTCATCGGCAGCTCTCAGCGTTCACCGACTCGTCACACGACGTCACATGCCGAAACATAATCGGAGTCATAACTAAACATTCGATAACGTCACAAGGGTCCCGCCTCCGAACGACAGGCAAACCCTATGGCAGACTCCTTCGATCTCCTCGCTGTGCTCGCACTCGTGGCGACCATCGCAGCATTCCTGGTTCTCATCGGCCTCCGGGTGCGGCGCACCGGGTTCACGACACTGGTACTCCTCGCGCTGGCCGGTGGCATCGGAATCGGCATCGCATTCAACGGCCATCTCGACCTTGTCGCGTTCATCGGCGACGCATATATACAGGTGATCACCGCGATCGTCGCCCCACTCATCTTCATCTCCATCCTCTCGAGCGTGACGTCCCTCGGGTCGACCGCGAAGCTGCGCACCATCGGACTCTCGAGCATCTTCTGGCTGCTGCTCACCAACGCGATCGCAATCGTGCTGACGCTCGCGATCGCGCTCAGCCTGGGCCTCGGCACCGGTGTGCAGCTCGAGACGCAGAACGGAAGCGGGGATTCGCTCACCGGTCTCGTCAAGCCGTTCAACCAGGTGCTGCTCGATCTGCTGCCCTCGAACCTGGCGGGTGATTTCTCAAGCAACGGGATCGTCCCGCTCATCTTCTTCGCCATCCTCTTCTCGATCGCCTATCTCGTCGCGAATCGCACGGGGGACAAGCAGTTGCTCGCGTTCAAGAACCTCATCGATGGCACGAAGAAGGTCATCATGGTCGCGGTCGGCTTCATCATCGAGCTGACCCCGTATGCTGTGCTCGCGCTGGTCGCCACCACCACTGCGACCGCTGTGACACGCATCGAGACCGTGCTCTCGCTCATCGGCGTGCTGGTGCTCGCGATGGGCATCGCCTTCTTCAACGCCTATGTCGTGAACGGTGTACTCCTGCGAGTCTTCGCCGACGTCAATCCGCTGCGATGGTTCAGGTATCTGACCCCGGCTCAGTACACTGCGTTCACGACTCAGTCGAGCGTCGGCACCCTTCCGATCACGATCCCCACGCTCACCCGCAAGGTCGGGGTACCCGAAGACGTGGCATCCTTCACCGCGCCCGTGGGCACGACGATCGGCATGCCCGGCTGCGCGGGCATCTGGCCGATCCTCGTGGCCGTATTCTCGATCAATTCCCTCGGCATCGATTACTCGGTTTGGGACTATGTCGCGCTCGCCGGGCTCTGCCTCCTGGTCTCGCTCGGCACCGCCGGCGTGCCGGGGACCGCGATCATCACGGCCACCGCGGTGCTCACCGCTGTCGGGCTTCCCGTCGAGATCCTCGTCGTTCTCATCCCGATCAGTGCGATCGCGGGCACTGCGAGCACGATGTCGAATGTTTCCGCCGCCGCGACCGCAGCCACCATCGTGGCACGTCGGCAGGGCACGCTTGACGACTCGATCTTCACTGGCGCGCGGGTGACGACCGTTTCGGAGGCGAGAGCTGCGACGGCCCAGAACGATGGGCCCACCCCCGTCGCCGGCATCCGATCTGATGCCGGAGCGCAGCCCGACTCGAACCCGCAGAAACCCGCCGGCTTCACGATCCCCGACGATGTCCCCGTGGGGCAGTGCGAGCTGCCCGGCGCCAAGACCCTCACCAACACCCACTAAGGAACACTCGATGACGCGTCATTTCCCTGTCAAACGCCTGATCGCGGGCGGTGCACTCGCAGTCGCGCTCGGCGCCGCACCACTCACGGGCATCGGTAACGTCGCCGGCATCTCCGGCGCGGCTCCGGCCTTCGCGGCCGGTGACGTCTGCGACATCTGCGGTCTCGCCTTCGATCCGGTGGCCTGCCAGGCGATCGGCGGCTGGCCTTACGACTCCGTTGAAGAGCAGCCGCCCCCGGCCGTGCTCGCCGGAGCGACCGTACAGGCTCCAGCACCGGCCCCCGCGCCGACCACTGAGACGCCTGCTCCCGTAACGTCGGCTCCTGCACCGGCACAGGCCGCGAGCCCGCAGCAGTCGAACAGCGCCACGACCGGCTCGGGAAGCACCACAACTGCGCCGACGGACACCGAGCAGACGACCGGAGACGAGACGAGCACGACTCAGACAGACAAGTCCGCTACCGCCAAGAAGACC
This sequence comes from Leucobacter soli, assembly GCA_040392345.1. Lineage (GTDB taxonomy): Bacteria > Actinomycetota > Actinomycetes > Actinomycetales > Microbacteriaceae > Leucobacter > Leucobacter soli_B. Next base: position 17,802 of record JBEBWI010000036.1, read on the forward strand.
AGCAGCGGAACGACTTCGAACACCAAGGCCACGAGCACGAGCGCCCAGTCGAAGTCGACCAGTTCACAGACCGACTCCGCTTCCGAACCCGCTGCGGTGAACCTGGCCGGACCTGCAACCCTGGGCGGGCTGGTCCTCGCCGGCGGTGGTCTGCTCGCCTGGTGGTGGTTGCGCCGCCGCAAGAACGGCGCGACCGATCCGCTCGAGGCATCCGGCGCCAACGACTGATCAAGATCTCCCGCACGACACCACTACCGAAGGACGCATTGAATGAACACCATCCGACGAGGAAGACCCATTGCAGCCGCCGCGCTCGCAGCTTCTCTCGCACTCACCGGAGCGGTCACCTCCGTGTCGGTTGCGCACGCCGCACCCGTTGCTGAAGTCGACTACTTCGCCGACTCGATCCCCGGGCTGCGCACCGGTTCGGTCTTCGAAGCGGTCACCTACGAGCGGTTCGAGAGCCTGCTCAACCGCGACGGAGCGTACGCCCTGCTCATCGGCGGGCCAGAAGACCCCGCGGTGCAGTCCGCTGCGGTTCACATCGATGCGATCGCGCAGCAGTACGGGGTCGAGAAGGTGTACACGTTCGACCCGCGGCTCGATGGCAACGACGTTGACGTGCGCACATCGAGTATTTCTGCGGTGGCAGCGCTCTGGACGAACCTCACCACGAACTACCTCAACGTCGACACCACTCCGGAGTTCACTGGCGGCGATTCCGATCCGTACCTGGTCATCTACGATCGCACCCGCACGGAAGCGGGGAGCGCGGATCGCATCGTGGCCTCACTCGGCGGTGAAGTCGACACCAGCGACGGAGGCGACGCCTATCGGGATCAGGTCGCAGCCCTGTTCGAGACGGTCGCGGTCGATGGTCAGGCAGCGCTCGGTACGCAGTCGCAGTTCGAATTCCTCGCCCCTGCCATCAACTCCCGGCATCAGGCGCAGTACCTGGACGCGAACGCCTACGGCGGCGAGATCCTGGGTGCCGCGCAGGCCGAGAACTTCGTGCTGAAGTCGATCACCTACCCCGAACTCGTGCATCTGCTCGCCACCCCGGGGGACCACACGATCCTGTTCGGTGGCACATGGTGCCACAACACGCGTGCCGTGGTCCGCGACATCAACGACAGGGCTGCCGCCGCAGGTGTCGAAACGGTCTACGTCTTCGATCTCCGACTCGATGGGCTCAGCGGCAACGTGTTGCACATCCGTGACTCCGCCTCCGAGCTCTCGTACCTCTACGGCGAACTCGCCACGGGTCAGCTCGCGGGAATCAACACCCAATACCAGACCACGAGCGCATCGGCGAGCCACAAAGTCACCTACTACCCGGGCGGAGACACGACGCAGACGCTCGAGATCGCGCCGAAGCTCCAGGTTCCCTATCTCATCGAGTACAACCGGGACGGCGCCGCCGCGGTGCAGAAGGATTGGATCCGCGACAACGGCAACGGCACCTTCACCGAGTTCATGACCGAGTTCTGGTGGATCGACGGCCTGCCGGGCAGTCGCAACACCAATCGCTACCCGGCGACGACCGAGGGCGATGCGAACTGGGCGGCCGAGCAGGCCAAGCAGTGGGGATTCGCCGACGAGGCGCTCGCAGCACTCGACGTCTTCTTCGGTCTCGACACCGACGATCAGGGAAGCGGCGAGGGTGACGGCAATGGTGACGGCGACGATGGTGACGGCGACGACAACAGTGGCGGCGACAGCGGTGAAGGCGGCAACGGCGG
>JBEBWI010000037.1:0-19461 GCA_040392345.1 Leucobacter soli
CCGTCGACGAGCATCGCGATCTCGTCGCCGAACTCGGCGGTGAGCTGTTCCAGCGAGTAGTCGGTGTCTTCGACCGTGTCGTGGAGGAGCGCCGCGGCGATCACGACCGGGGCGACACCGAGCTCGGCGAGGATCTGCGACACCGCGATCGGGTGCGTGATGTACGGCTCGCCGCTGCGCCGCTTCTGACCGCGATGCGACTTCTCGGCGGTCACGTAGGCCCGTTCGATGATCGAGAGGTCGGCCTTCGGCCAACCGCTGCGCACCGTTCGGATCAGCTGATCGACCGCCCCGGGGGCCGAGGCGCGGGAGAAGATGCGCGGTACCAATCTCTTGAGCGAGACGGCACCGGCTGACGAAGCGTCACCGTTCGACATGCCTCACCTCCCTGCCCGTGAATGATTGAACGCTACACCACTGCGCACCCACATCACGAACCGAGCAGCCCTCACTCGCGGTTCGACCCCGATCCGGCGGTTGCCCCCTGCTCCGAGTCGACCTCGGACGATGCCTCTGCGGCGCGCAGCTTCGCCACCCTGGCGTCGTGCTTGCGCAGATCGGGCTCGTTCTCGCGCAGCTGCGCATAGACGGGGGCCGCGATGAAGATCGTCGAATAGGCGCCCACCAGGATACCGATGAACAGCGCGAGCGAGATGTCGCGCAGGGTGCCCGCGCCAAGCACGAATGCGCCGATGAAGAGGATGGAGGCCACCGGGAGCAGCGCCACCACCGAAGTGTTGATCGAGCGCACCAGGGTCTGGTTCACCGCGAGGTTCACCGACTCGCCGAAGGTGCGCCGCTCGGTGAACTCACCGGGAGCCGTGTTCTCGCGGATCTTGTCGAACACCACGACGGTGTCGTACAGGGAGTAGCCGAGAATCGTGAGGAAGCCGATCATCGCAGCGGGAGTGATCTCGAATCCGGAGATGCCGTAGATGCCCGCGGTGATGATCAAGTCGTGGAACAGCGCGATCAACGCTGCGAGGGACATCTTCCAGGTTCTGAAGTAGAGCGCCATCACGAGCGCCGCGAACAGGATGAAGACCACCAGCGCGATGATCGCCTGCCTCGTGATGTCCTGCCCCCAGAGTGCGCCGATATAGGAAGCGGTGATCTCGGACTCTTCGACTCCGTAGGCCGCCGCCAGCGCCGAGTGCAGCTCGCGCGCTTCGGTCTCGTCGAGTTGCTCGGTCTGCACGCGCACATCGGTCTGGCCGACGAGGGAGATGCGGGGTGCCGAGCCCGGCAGAATCTCCTCGACGGCGGCCGCGGCTGCTGCCTGGTCGCGTGTTCCGCCGTCTGCCACGTGCACCTGGAACTGGCTGCCGCCCGTGAACTCGATGCCGAAGGTGAATCCGCCGCGCAGGAACGGGCCGGCGATCGCGATGATGATGAGCACCACGGAGATCGCGTACCAGGTCTTGCGACGACCGATGAAGTTGATCGACTTCTCGCCCGTGTAGAGCGCGTTGCCGAACTCGGCGAATGTGCGACGAGCCATCTCAGCTCTCCTTCCCGGTCGAAGCCGTCTCGATGATCGATTCCTGGCCTGCTGCTGCAGCCTTCCGCTCCGCGATTGTCTGCCGACGCTGAGCTTCCTTCTGACTGGCCTGGTTCTTCTTGCCGGCACCGTTGTTGGCGATCACCGGTGCGCGGAATTCGGCGCGTCCTCGATACACGGCGCCCAGCTTCTGCGGGTCGAGCCCCGAGAAGGGGTGCCCGCCACTGTAGAACCTCGTGCGTGCAAGGAGTGTCATCATCGGGTGTGTGAACAGTGCCACCACCGCGATGTCGACGAGGGTCGTGAGGCCCAGGGTGAACGCGAAGCCGCGTACGCTGCCGACCGCCAGGATGAAGAGGATCGCCGCCGCGAGGAAGTTGATGCCGTCGGAGGCGAGCACGGTGCGGAATGCCTTCTTCCATCCGTGCTCGACCGACTTCTCAAGGGAGAAACCGTCGCGCAGGGCATCGCGGATACGCTCGAAGTAGACGATGAACGAGTCGGCGGTGATGCCGACCGCGACGATGATGCCCGCGACGCCGGCGAGCGAGAGCCGATAGCCCTGGCGCCAGGAGAGCAGGGTCAGCAGCAGGTAGGTCAGCACGCCCGCGATCAGCAACGAGGCGACGGTCAGCGAACCGAGCGCACGATACTGGAAGAGCGAGTACACGACCACGAGTGCCAGGCCGATCAGCCCGGCGAGCAGGCCGGCCTGCAGCTGGTTCGACCCGAGTGTCGCCGAAATGTCTTCCTGGCTTTGCACGGTGAAGCCGATCGGCAGCGCGCCGAACTTCAGCTGGTCGGCCAGCGACTTCGCCGATTCCTCGGTGAAGGAGCCGCTGATCGAGGGCCGTCCGTCGAGGATCTGACCGTTCATCTCGGGGGCCGACAGCACCAGACCGTCGAGCACGAACGCGAACTGGTTGAGCGGCGGGGTCGCGCCGTACATGCGCGTACTGATCTGGCCGAAGGTCTCGGTGCCCTCGGCGTTGAGCGTCATCTGTACGACCCATTGCCCGGTCGTGGCGCCGGTGGAGGTGGTGCCGATGACCGCCTGCGCATCGGTGATGGTCTCGCCGCCCATCTCGACGGGGCCCAGGATGTACTTGTACATACCGTACTGGTCACACGTGATGAGCGGTCGATCGACCGGAGTTTCGCTCAGCCCCAGCACGTTCTCCGCGGTACAGGAGAACTCGTCGAACTCCGTGAGGAGAGCCTCGGTGAGCCAGGCCGCGTCGTATGCGGTATCGGGGATCGGATCGGGGTCGATGCCGGTGGATCCGGTCGAGTCGCCCTCCGCCGCGGCGTCGGCATTCGCGGCACTCTCCTCCGCGGTGTCGCCCTCAGTCGCGGTCTCCTCGACCGCGCCATCCTCGCCGCTGCCGTCGGTGATCTCGGTATCGGCCGCCTCGGCATCTTCCGAGGTCGCGCTCGAAGTGCCGGCCGCGTAATACAGCACCGGACGGAAGTCGAGCTTCGCCGAAGCCTCGATGCGCTGCAGCGTCGCCTCATCGGCCTTTCCGGGAATCGACACGGAGATGTTCTGACTGCCCTGGGTCGTGATCTCGGCCTCGGAGACGCCCGAGGCGTCGACACGCTGACGAATGATCGCGACCGCCTGCTGCAGCTGCTCACCGGTCACTGCTTGCCCGTCGGTCTGCTTCGGGGCAAGGATGATCTGCGTGCCGCCCTGCAGGTCGAGGGCGAGCTTCGGGGTCCACGTCGCCTCGCCGCGCCAGACGCCCAGGGCGATCAGACCCACGAGGGCAACGATGATGACCAGCAGAGCGGTGAGCGAGCGCTGAGCGCGCTTCACGGCGGGTGACTGCGCCACGAGTCGACTACTTTCTGTCTTCGGTGTGAATGATCAAGCAGATCGGGCGACGCGCGCCAACGGTCCGCCTTGCCGGGCGTTACTGCGCCTTCGGCTGCTCGCCTTCGCCGTTCTCGGGCTTGGCATCGGTCTCTTCGGCTGCCGCTTCGGGAGCCGAGTCAGCGACCCGCTCGCCGAATTCAGGATCGTCATCGGGGGCGAGCCCGGCGGGCTCGGCCTCTTCCGACTCGACCGGGGTGACGATCTGACCGATGGCATTGCGGTGCACCACGAACGTCGAGGTGCCGCTGCGAACCGTGATGCGGTTCTCCTCTTCGTCGACCTCCTCGATCGTGCCGAAGATGCCGGACTGCATCATGACCTCGGCGCCGGGGCGGAGGTTGCTCTGCAGTTGCTGCATCGCTGCCTGACGCTTCTTTCCGTTCCGGAACATGAAGAAGATGAGCACGGCGATGAGCCCAAACATGATGTACGACATCGGGTCGAGAACCACGGCGATCCTTTCGGTGGACGATCAAGGGGAGCGCAACGCGGTGCGTCGGGCAACCTTATCGACTATAGGGCATCAGGCAGTGGAACACCCGTGTGTTCCCAGCCTCGTCTCGTCGCCATTCGCCCGCGGGGCGTACGGGTCAGCAACCCGGAACGCACCAGGAAGGGTTCGACCACCGCCTCGATGGTCTCCGCCTCCTCCCCGACCGAAACCGCAAGGGTCGAGAGCCCCACCGGGCCGCCGCCGAACCGCTCGACAACCGCCCGGAGCACCTCACGATCGAGCCTGTCGAGACCGTGCTCATCGACGTCGTAGAGCGTGAGCGCCGCGTGCACGGCCTCGCTATCGCCCGCGGTGTCGTGCACCAGACTGTAATCGCGCACCCGTCGCAGCAGGCGGTTCGCAATGCGAGGCGTTCCGCGCGATCTGCCGGCGATCTCGGTGACGCCGGCCTCCGCGATGTCGAAGTCGAGCAGCGCCGCGGCACGCCGCACCACCGCGGCGAGTTCCTCCTCGTTGTAGAACTCGAGGTGCGCGGTGAAGCCGAACCGATCGCGCAGCGGATTCGGCAGCAGCCCCGCGCGCGTCGTGGCGCCGACGAGCGTGAATGGTGCGAGCTCCAGCGGAATCGAGGTCGCCCCCGCACCCTTGCCGACCATGATGTCGATCTTGAAATCCTCCATCGCGAGATAGAGCATCTCCTCGGCGCTGCGCGCCATGCGATGGATCTCGTCGACGAAGAGCACCTCTCCGGGCGTCAGCGCCGAGAGCACGGCCGCGAGGTCGCCTGCGTGCTGTATCGCGGGGCCGGAGGTCTGGTGCAGGGGCTTGCCGAGTTCCGACGCGACGATCATCGAGAGCGTCGTCTTGCCGAGTCCCGGCGGGCCGGCCAGCAGGATATGGTCGGGAGTGCGAGATTGCATGCGCGCCGCGTCGAGCAGCAGGCGCAGCTGGCGATGCACCTTGGTCTGGCCGATGAATTCATCGAGGGACTCGGGCCTGAGCGCTCCTTCGAAGTTCAGCTCCCCCGGGGTGACCTGAGGAGACAGTTCGCCCGTCATCTCCCGGCCCCGCTCACTGCGCCGCGGCTCTGTGGGCGCGGCGCCTGCAGCAGCGCCAGTGCCGCGCGCAGCAGGCCGGCCTCCTGCTCCGGAGCGCCCGATTCGAGCGCATCCTGCACCGCCTGGACGGCTTGCGATTCCGCATAGCCGAGTCCCACAAGGGCCTGCTCGACGTTGTCGGAGGCGCGGGCCTCGACCCCGCCGCGCGAGCCCCCCGTGTCGGCCTCCGCCACCCCTCCCGCCCGCCCGTAGGCCAGCGAGGTCACCTTGCCCGCCAGCGACACCGCGAGCAGCTTCGCCGTCTTCGGACCGATACCCGAGACCTTCTTGAACGGCTTCTCGTCCTCCGCCTCGACCGCGACGGCGATCTCGGCCGGCGTCATTGTGGAGAGCACCCCGAGCGCGCTTCGCGGACCGACGCCGGAAACCGCGAGCAGGTGGCCGAACACCTCGAGTTCGTCGATGGTCTCGAAACCAAACAGCGTCAGGGAATCCTCGCGCACGATGAGCGAGGTGTGCAACGCCAGCCGCTCCCCCACGCTCACGCCGATCAGGCGACCGGTCGGCACCTCTACCCGTAAGCCGAGGCCGCCGACGAGGATCACCACCCAGCCGGCGCCCGCGCCGAGCACCTCACCACGTATCGAAGCAATCACATGGCAACCCTATGCGCGCGCAGCCGAATTCAGGGATCGCACACGCCGAGAAGTCGAACATACGTACGAAGCGGGGCCGTGATCCACCGCATGAATCGCGACCCCGCCCCGAAAGCGCATCTCAGCCGCGCGCAGCCACCGGCACGTCCGCCCGGCTCCGCACCGCGCGGTTCACCGAACTGACGATGGCCTTCAGCGTGGCACGCGTCGTATCGGGATCGATGCCGACTCCCCACAACCGTTGGCCGTCGACCTCGAGATCGACGTATGCGGCCGCCACCGCGTCGCCGCCCGCGCTCATCGCGTGCTCGACGTAATCGAACAGGGTGACCCGGTGATCGCCATCGTTCAACGCGTTGATGAAGGCATCGATCGGCCCGTTGCCGCGAGAGGTGACCTGGTGCTCGCCCTCCCCGTCGCGGTAGTCGACCGTGAGTTCGGTCACACCGTCGCCGGCGCTCGTCGAGGCGGTGCGGAACAGCTCGTAACGGCCCCACTGCTCGAACTGGGAACCGGCCGTGGTCGGCAGGTACTCGTCTTGGAAGATGCGCCAGATCTCATCGCTCGAGACCTCGCCGCCCTCACTGTCGGTGAAGCCCTGCACCACCGCACTGAACTCGATCTGCAGACGGCGCGGGAGATCGAGCGAGTGGTCGGTCTTCAGCAGGTAGGCGACGCCGCCCTTGCCCGACTGGGAGTTGACCCTGATCACCGCCTCGTAGGAGCGCCCCAGATCTTTCGGGTCAACAGGCAGATACGGGACCGCCCACTCGAGCTCGTCCACCGAGACTCCGGCCGCCTCGGCATCGGCCTGCATACGCTCGAAGCCCTTCTTGATCGCATCCTGATGCGACCCCGAGAAGGCCGTGTAGACGAGGTCGCCCGCCCAGGGGCTGCGCTCGTGGACGCGCAACTGGTTGCAGTACTCGGCGGTGCGACGTACCTCGTCGAGCCTCGAGAAATCGATCTGCGGATCGATGCCCTGAGTGAAGAGATTGATGCCGAGCGCGACCAGGTCGACGTTGCCCGTGCGCTCACCGTTGCCGAAGAGGCACCCCTCAATGCGGTCGGCACCGGCCATGTAGCCGAGTTCGGCGGCTGCGACCGCCGTGCCCCGGTCGTTGTGCGGGTGCAGCGACAGAATCACGTTCTCGCGGTGGTGCAGTCGACGACTCATCCACTCGATCGAATCCGCGTACACGTTCGGAGTGGCCATCTCGACCGTGGCCGGCAGGTTGATGATCACCTTGCGCTCAGGGGTCGGCTGGAAGATCTCGAGCACATCGTTGCAGACCTCGAGCGCATACTCCAGTTCGGTGCCTGTGTAGGACTCGGGCGAGTACTCGTAGAAGATCTCGGTGCCCTCGCAGATGGATTCGCTCGCAACGCACAGCCGCGCACCGTCGAGCGCGATCTGCTTGATCCCATCTTTGTCCTCGCGGAATACGACGTCGCGCTGCAGCACGCTGGTCGAGTTGTAGAGGTGAACGATCGCCTGTTTCGCACCGATCAGCGACTCGTAGGTGCGTCGGATCAGGTGATCGCGCGCCTGCGTGAGCACCTGGATCGTCACGTCCTCCGGAATGGCGTCGTCCTCGATCAGGTGACGCACGAAATCGAAGTCGGTCTGACTCGCGCTCGGGAAACCGACCTCGATCTCCTTGTACCCCATCTTGACGAGAAGATCGAACATTACGCGCTTGCGCTCGGGGCTCATCGGATCGATCAGCGCCTGGTTGCCGTCGCGCAGGTCGACCGCGCACCAGCGCGGCGCCTCGGTGATCCGCTTCGACGGCCACGTACGATCCGGGAGGTCGACCCTGATGATCTCGTGGTACGGGCGGTACTTGTGGATCGGCATGGCCGAAGCCTGCTGCGTGTTCTTCATCGTCTTGCTCTTCTCTCGCTCTCAGTTCTGCTCAGCCAACACGAACACCGCGACGAGTGAGGCCTGAAAACTAGGACTCGTCGCGGCAGCTAAGGAGAAGCGAGCGGAACAGCACGGATTCAGCATAGCACCGCCGGGGAACGAGCCGGGGACGCGCGAGCGCCCGCCTCGCCGCGGTGGCGGGGCGGGCGCTCGACGAATGGATCAGTTCTTCGGGGTGTAGCGTGCGCTTCCGTAGCCGAGGATGAAGTATCCGATGATCGCGAACAGCCAGAGCAGGAAGAACGAGAAGGCTCCTCCCTTACCGAATCGCTCGCCGAGACGGATCGCGACGAAGATCCCGAAGATGATGTTCACGATCGGAATCAGGTAGAGGAGCGTCATCCACCCCGAGTAGCCGGCGATCTTCACCAGGAAGATGATGTTCACGATCGGAATGATCGCGAGCACGCCCGCGTAGCCGGCCTTCGTGAAGATGCGCCACAACGCGATCGCGGTGAGCACGTACCAGATGACGCCGAAGATGCTGTAGCTCTGGAATACAGTGAGGATCTGTGCTTGGTCGGTGATGTCGTACATGGTTCCCCCTGGGATCGGAGCGGCTGCGCTGCCACCTCTTAGAATCCGAGTTTACCGAGCGCTTTCGGATCTCGCTGCCATTCCTTGGCCACTTTTACCCGTAGCGAGAGATAGATGCGACGACCGAGCAGCGCCTCGATCTCGTGTCTGGCACGCTCCCCCACATCCCGCAGGCGCGATCCGCCCTTGCCGATGACGATGCCCTTCTGACTGTCGCGCTCGACGTAGAGACTCGCGTAGATCTCCAGCAGCCCGTCCTCGCGCTCCTCGCGATCGTCGACCGTTGCCGCGAGCGAGTGCGGCAATTCGTCGCGCACCCCCTCGAGCGCGGCCTCGCGAATGAGCTCGGCGATGCGGTCGTCCTCGTGCTCGTCGGTGGTCGTCTCGGCCTCGTAGAGGGGCGGGGAAACCGGCATGAGGTCGAGCAGCACTCGAGTCAGCACGTCGAGCTGCTCCGATGTGACGGATGAGATCGGGACCACGGCGTCCCACTCGCGCAGCATGCCGAGCCTCGTCAGCTGATCGATGATCTCGCTCTTCGAGGCCTCATCGACCTTGGTGAGGATTGCGACCTTCTTCGCGCGGGGGAAATCGTCGAGTCGGTCGTTGATGAAGCGGTCACCGGGCCCGAGCTTCTCGTTCGCCGGCACGCAGAATCCGATGACGTCGACATCGCCGAGCGTCGACTCGACCAGGGCGTTGAGCCGCTCGCCGAGGAGGGTGCGCGGCCGGTGCATACCGGGCGTGTCGACGATGATGAGCTGCCCGTCCTCGCGGTGCAGAATTCCCCGGATCGCGCGCCGCGTCGTCTGCGGCTTCGGGCTCGTGATCGCGATCTTCTCGCCGACGAGCGCGTTCGTGAGCGTCGACTTGCCCACGTTCGGGCGGCCCACGAACGACACGAAGCCGGCCCTGAACTCGCCGTCGGGCTCCGGTGCGGTCTCAACCATCCTGCTTCTCCTCTGTAATGGCGATCTCGCCGGTGTCGCTGCCGACCCAGCGGGCGGCGACGGTGACCAGACGCTGCCGCTTGCGCTCGGTCTCGAGCGCAGTCAGTTCGATGCCGGAGACCAGCAGCGTGTCGCCGGTCTCCGCGAGCCGGCCGAGATGCTTCGCGACGAGACCGCCGACGCTGTCGACCTCGTCGTCTTCAAGCTCGATGCCGAAGATCTCTCCGAGACGGTCAACGGGCAAGCGGGCGCTCACGCGGAAGGATCCATCCTCCTGCAGCACGGCCTCGGGCTCCTCGCGATCGTGCTCGTCGCTGATGTCGCCGACGAGCTCCTCGATCAGATCTTCGAGTGTCACGAGCCCCGAGATGCCCCCGTACTCGTCGACGACGAGCGCCAGGTGGTTCGCCTCGCGCTGCATCTGGCGTAAGAGGTCGTCGGCCCGCTGCAGCTCCGGCACGAAGATCGCCGGCTTCATGATGCGCGCGACCGTCGCCTGCTCGGCCTCTTCGGGCCGACGCAGCACGAAGCCGCTCGCGTCGCGAAGATACGCGACGCCCTCCACCTCGTCGGAGTCGCCCGCGGCCACCACCGGCATGCGCGAATGCCGCGAGGAGAGCAGCAGCTCCAGCGCCTCGCGCACGGTCTGATCCGAGTCGATCGTGGTCATGTCGATACGGGGCACCATCACCTCGCGTACGAGCGTGTCGCCGAATTCGACGAGCGAGTGAATATAATCCCGGTCATCCTCCTCGAGCAGTTCCTGCTCGGTCGCCTGATCCACCATCGAGAGCAGTTGCTGCTCGTCGCGGATACGCGCGACCCCTGAGCTGCGACCCGGTGTGACGCGGTCGCCGAAGCGCATGAGCGCGCCCGCCACCGGCCCGAGCAGCACCCGCACCAGACGCACGAACCGGGCCGAGAATCTGATCACGCTCTCGGGATGATGCGTACCGACGGTGCGCGGGCTGGATCCCACGAGCACGAACGTCGTCGCAGTGACGATGAGTGCGGCGAGCAGAAGGGCGAGCCAGAGATTGTCGACCGTGTAGGCGAGCACCAGCGTGATGAGCACGGCCGAGAGCGTCTCGGCCGAGACCCGCCCGAAGCCGATGGCGTTCACGTGCGCCGCGCCGTCGTCGGCGATGGCCCGGATCGCACGGCCGATGCGCGGGGACGAGTCGTCGGCGAGGCTCAGCAGTTCGGCGCGGGAACGCACTCCGAGCGCGGCGTCGCTCGCGGCGAGCAGGCCGCCGACCGCGAGCAGCACCACCGCCGCACCGATCAGCAGTGCGATGACGGCTCCCGTCATCGGCCGCGTTCCCGACCGGCGAAGCCCAACAGCAGATCGCGCTGCAGCCCGAACATCTCCGCTTCCTCATCGGGAGTCGCATGGTCGAATCCGAGTAGGTGCAGCATGCCGTGCGCAAGCAGCACCTGAATCTCCTGAGCGGTGTCGTGCCCCGCCGCATCCGCCTGTGCCGCGGCCACCTGCGGGCAGATCACGACGTCGCCGAGCAGACCCGCCGGGGTCTGGGAGTCGGCGCGGCCGGGTCGCAGCTCATCCATGGGAAAACTCAGCACGTCCGTCGGGCCCGGTTCGTCCATCCACTGCACGTGCAACTGCTCGATCGCCGCCTCGTCGACCAGCATGACGCCGAGCTCGGTCTGCGGGTTCACGTGCAACGACTCCAGCACGAACGCGGCGAGGCGCTGCAGCACCGATTCGTCGACAGCGATGCCTGATTCGTTGTTGATCTCGACGCTCACTGTGCGACTCCCTCTTGCCTGCGCTTCTCTTCGTATTCGGTGTACGCGTCGACGATGCGCCCGACGAGGCTGTGCCGCACGATGTCGTCGGAGGTCAGCTCCGCGAAATGGATGTCTTCGACCCCCCGCAGAATGCGGCTCACCACGCGGAGACCGCTCGTCGCGATCGGGAGATCGACCTGGGTGATGTCGCCCGTCACCACCATCTTCGAGCCGTAGCCGAGACGGGTGAGGAACATCTTCATCTGCTCGGGAGTGGTGTTCTGCGCCTCATCGAGGATCACGAACGACTCGTTGAGCGTGCGCCCGCGCATGTAGGCGAGCGGCGCCACCTCGATCGTGCCGCTCGCGAGCAGCTTCGGCACGGTCTCCGCATCCATCATGCTGCCGATCGCGTCGAAGAGCGGCCGCAGGTATGGATCGATCTTGTCCTCGAGGGTGCCGGGCAGGTAGCCCAGCCGCTCCCCCGCCTCGACGGCCGGCCGCGTCAGAATGATCTTCGCGACCTCGCGGCGCTGCAGCGCCTGCACGGCCTTGGCCATCGCGAGATAGGTCTTACCGGTGCCCGCCGGGCCGATTCCGAAGACCACCGTGTGATGGTCGATCGCATCGACGTAGGCGCGCTGACCTTGGGTCTGCGGGCGCACGGCGTGCCCCCGCACGGAAAGAATCGGCTCGCTGAGCACCTGCGAGGCGGTCGGACCATCGCCCCGCTGCACCATGCGCGTCACCTCGCGCACATCATGGCGCGAGACGGCCCCGCTCTTGCGCGCGACCTCGAGCACCTCGGCGACGACCTGCTCGGCCGCCCGCACCTCATCGGCCGGGCCGCTCAGCGAGAGCACGTGGTCCCGCGCGTGGAACTCGACGCGCGGGTGCTGCCGCTCCAGGTCGGCGATGAGCTGATCGCGGTGTCCGAGGAACGACGCGAGGTCCACCCCGGTCAGCAGCACCGTGCGCTGCAGTGTTGCGCCGCCGGAGACTGAGCCGCCCGGAACCTCGTCCGGCGGCCCCTCGCCTCCGATAGGACGTGCGTCAGAATCAGAGTCCACCGACCGAGCTCTCCTCGAGGCCGCCGGCGAGCACATGGGCGTGCACGTGGAACACGGTCTGCCCGGCGTTCGCACCGCTGTTGAAGACGAGTCGGAAATCGCCGTCCGCATACTGCTCGGCGAGCTGCTGCGCAACCGCCACCATCTCGGCCAGCAGTGACGGGTCACCCGCCGCGAGTTCGACCACGTTCTCGTACTCCGTCGTCTTCGGAAGCACGAGAATATGCACGGGGGCCTTCGGGGCGATGTCGGGGAACGCGATCACGCGCTCCGTCTCAGCCAGCTTCTCGACGGGGATCTCCCCCGCCACGATCTTGCCGAAAATGGTGTCTGCTGCCATGCAATGCAGTCTATCGCCCGCGACCCCGAGCCGCTTCAGCGCGTGTCGGGACGGCGAGTGCTACCAGCGGCCCAGCGCCGAATTCAGCACGGCGATGCCGGCCGGGCCCGCCGAAGAGGTGCGCAGCACCGTCTCGCCGAGCAGCAGCAGGCGGGCGCCCGCGCCCTCCAGCAGCGAGAGCTCCTCGTCGTCGAGACCGCCCTCGGGTCCGATCACGAGCCGGAGCTCCCGGTTCCCCGCACCCGCGCCGCTGCGTGCCCACTCGCTGAGCCGCAGCTCGGCACGCGGGTGCAGCACCAGCGTCTCGACCCCGGGTTCCGTTGTCGCGGCGAGCAGTTCTGCGAGCTGCACCGCGGCCCCGACCTCCGGGATGCGCGCGCGCATCGACTGCTTCGCGGCCTCGCGCGCGATCCGCTGCCACTTCGCGACCCCGCGCCCGGCCTTCTCTGCACCCCACCGAGACACCGAGCGCCGCGCCTCCCACGGCAGGATACGGTCCACGCCGAACTCCGTCGCCTGCTCGACCGCGCGCTCGTCGCGGCCCCCCTTGGCCAGGGCCTGCACGAGCACCACCCGGCATTCGGGCTCGGCGCGACGCACCACACGGTCGAGGCGCACCGCGAAGCGGTCGCGATCCACTATCGAGACCTCGCCGAAGCCGAGCGCGCCATCGCCGTTGCCCACCACCGTGCGCTCGCCGACGCGCAGCCGGCTGACCCGCACCGCGTGCCGCGCCTCGTCGCCCACGACCTCGAGCGTCGCGCCCGGCGCGAAATCGCCGTCGGGCAGATCCTCGCGGTAGTACAGGTTCGCCACGGCCTAGCCCTGGCGGAAGAAGCGGTCTCGGATCTTCCCGAAGAAGCCCTGCTGGAACTCGCCGAGCAGCGGCGGCTCGTCTTTGCGCAGCGCGGCGAGCTGCCGCACCAGATCTTTCTCGCGACCAGCGAGCTTTGTCGGGGTGACGACCTGCACGGCGACCCGCAGGTCGCCCCGGGCGGTCGACCGCAAGGCTTGAATGCCTCGTCCGCGAATCGTGATGATGTCGCCCGACTGCACCCCTGCCGGAACCTCGAGTTCGACCTCGCCGTCGAGCGCGTCGACCTTCGTCGTGCGGCCGAGGATCGCGTCGGTCATGGTCACCTGCGCGGTCGCGAGCAGGTCATTGCCATCGCGACTGAACACATCATGGTGCATGACTCGGAACTCGATGAAGAGGTCGCCGTTGGGGCCGCCAGCCGGCCCGACCTCGCCGCCGCCGCGCATCTGCAGCCGGGTGCCGGTGTCGATGCCCGAGGGGATGTCGATGTTAAGGGTGCGCCGCTCGCGCACGCGCCCCTTGCCGCCGCAATCGATGCACGGCTGCTGAATGACGTTGCCGTAGCCCGAGCAGCTGCCGCACGGGTGCATCGTCACGACGTTGCCGAAGAGCGAGCGCACCTGCCGCTGCACCTGACCGGCTCCGCCGCAGACGTCGCAGGTGACGGGGGCGGTGCCCGGCTGGCAGCAGCTGCCCGAGCAGGTGTCGCAGAGCACCGCGGTGTTCACGCTGATCTCCCGCTGCACACCGAAGATCACGTCGGCGAGCTCGACATCGACGCGGATCATCGCGTCATCACCGCGCTCCGTACGCGACCGGGGCCCGCGCTGGCCGCCGCCGAAACCGCTGCCGAAGAACGTCTCGAAGATATCGCCGAAGCCGCCCATGCCCGCCTGATCGCCGCCCATGTCGTACCGCTGCCGCTCGTTCGGGTCGCTGAGCACGTCGTACGCGTGCGTCACGAGCTTGAAGCGCTCGGCCGCATCTTCACTGGGGTTCACGTCGGGATGCAGTTCGCGCGCAAGCCTCCGGTACGCTTTCTTGATCTCGTCGACAGATGCTTCGCGCGATACGCCGAGCGTCTCGTAGTGGTCCGCCACTGGGTGCAGCCTCTCGTTGGTGTGGTGTGCAAGTTCAGGGTGTGGGTCGGGCGGCTCGCGCCGCCCGGGGCTCACTCGTCGTCGATGAATCGATTCAGATAGCGGGCGACGGCGCGCACGGTGGCGATGTTCGACGCGTAGTCCATGCGCAAGGGGCCGAGCACGCCGAGGGTCGAACGGGTATCGCCGTCGACCTCGTAGCTCGAGGCGATGACCGACGCGCCTCCGAGACCGTAGGGCTCGTTCTCCCGCCCGATGGAGGCTGCGACCTCGCGCCCGTCGTGGGCCAGTTCGCCGAAGAGCCGCAGCAGCGCCACTTGTTCCTCGATCGCGTCG
This sequence comes from Leucobacter soli, assembly GCA_040392345.1. GTDB lineage: Bacteria > Actinomycetota > Actinomycetes > Actinomycetales > Microbacteriaceae > Leucobacter > Leucobacter soli_B. The sequence continues at coordinate 14,381 of JBEBWI010000037.1, forward strand.
AGCACGGTGGGCAGGCTGCCGGTGAACTCCCCCGCGCGCGAGAGATTCGCGGCGCCCGAGATGGTGATGCGATCGCCTCTGTTGGCCTGCAGCTGGCTGAGCACGACCGCGAGCACGCTGCGCACCAGCTCGATCTCATCCGGCTGCGCCCACTCGTCGAGCGTGTCGTACAGTTGCTGCGCCGCCCCGACCGCCGACTCGAGATCGTGACCGACCGTGGCACCGGCGAGCCGATCCCGCACTCCGTGCACCCAGGCCTCGGTGACCTGTGCCGAGGGCAGGCTCGCGACCTGCTGCTCGACCACTCCGGTGCCGAGGATGAGCACGCAGAGCACCCGGTTCTCCCCGACCGCGACGAGATCGATGTGGCGCACCTGGGTGCGCTTGAGGGAAGGGTACTGCACGACGGCGACCTGGTTGGTCAGCTGCGCGAGCAGCCGCACGGTGCGCGCCAGCATGTCTTCGAGATCGTGGGATTCACCGAGGAATCGCTCGATCGCCGTCTTCTGCGAGGCGCTGAGGGGGCGTATCTTGGCGAGCGTGTCGACGTAGAGCCGATAGCCCTTGTCGGTGGGGATGCGGCCCGACGACGTGTGCGGAGCCGCGATCAGCTCCTCCTCCTCGAGCAGCGCCATGTCGTTGCGAATGGTCGCCGCCGACACCCCGAACCGGTGCCGCTCGACGATCGACTTCGAGCCGACCGGCTCGTTCGACGCCACGTAGTCGCCGATGATCGCATGCAGCACCGCGAGACTGCGTTCCGAGACCACCCCGCACCTCCCCTTTGGCACTCGCACAAGTTGAGTGCCAAGTCTATCGCAGGAGTCTGTGCACGAGCGTGTCCGCGAGCAGCCGCCCCCGACGTGTCGGGACCACCCGGCCGGCGAGCGCCGACCGACCGTCGATGAGCCCCTCGGCGATCAGCGGGGCGATCTCGACCCGTTCATCGGGCGTCAGCACGTCGATCGGCAGGCCCTCGGCGATGCGGGTTTCGAGCAGCACTCGCTCACTGCGTCGCGACTCCGCGCTCAGCGTCTCCCGCGCGTGGGCGGGAGACACACCCGCGGCGATGCGCTCCGCGTAGGCCCGCGGATGCTTCACGTTCCACCACCGGGTGCCGCCGACGTGGCTGTGCGCCCCCGGCCCCGCGCCCCACCAGTCGGCGCCTCGCCAGTAGGCGAGATTGTGCCGCGAACGCGTGCCGGGCGACCTCGCCCAGTTGCTGATCTCGTACCACTCGAGCCCCGCGGCGCGAAGCCTCTCGTCGGCGAGCTCGTACATCTCGGCGTGAAGGTCGTCGTCGGGGGCCGCGACCTCATCGCGCCTGATGCGCGCGGCGAGCTTCGTGCCGCGCTCGACGATCAGCGCGTAGGCGGAGAGGTGGTCCGGCTCGCAAGCGAGCGCGGCATCGAGCGAGGCGCGCCAGTCGTCCAGGGTCTCCCCCGGTGTGCCGTAGATGAGGTCGAGACTGACCTGCAGCCCGGCGTCGCGCGCCCATCGCACGACATCGGGTATGCGCTCGGGGGTGTGCGTGCGGTCGAGCGTCGCGAGCACCGCGGGCACCGCCGACTGCATGCCGATGCTGACCCTGGTGAAGCCGGCCCGGGCGAGCTCCTCGAGATAGCCGGCGTCCACTGAATCCGGGTTCGCCTCGGTGGTCACCTCGGCTCCGGGGGCGAGCCCCCACACCTCGCGGATCGTGCCGAGCATCGCGGCGAGATCCGCCGCGGGCAGCAGCGTCGGTGTGCCCCCGCCGAAGAACACCGTCGAGACCGGGCGATCCGCTATCGACGCGTCGCGCAGCACCCCCGCGCCGAAACGCAGCTCGCTCTGCACCTGCCCGGCGTAGTCGTCGCGCCGGGTGTCGCCGAGCTCGCTCGCCGTGTAGGTGTTGAAGTCGCAGTATCCGCAGCGCACCCGGCAATAGGGCACGTGCACGTACACGCAGAAGTCGCGCCGTGCCGCGTCGACCGCGGCACCTACCGGCAGGGCGCCGTCGGGCGGTGCAGGGTCGCCGTCTGGCAGTGCGCCGGGCACCGCTAGGCGCCGTCGGGCTGCTCGGCACCCGAGTCGTCGGTGCCTGTACCGTCAGCCCTGGAGGTCGCCGCATCGACGCGATCCCCGTCGGCCTCGGCCGTTTCGCCGTCGACCGCATCGGTGTCCTCGGTCTCCGCCTCAGCCTCGGCCGGATCCGCGAACTCAGACTCCGTGGCTTCCAGCTTGGTGCCGGCCGCATCGACCGCGTCGGCCGCCGTCGCATCGGCAACCGCGGCCGCGCCCGGGGCGAGCGCGGTCAGCTGTCCCGCGGCCTCCTTCATGACGAGGCGGATCGCGGCGCGCCCCTTGAGACCGAGCAGCCCCGCCGCCGGAGCCCACAGGAAGCCGCGCACGGTCGCCCACACCGAGTCGTCGTCGCGGTGCTCGACCACGAACGCTTCCTCTCCGATGACGCCCTCGCCATCGGCGCTGCCCCAGGCGAAGCCCACGCGACGCGGCTCGTCGATCGTGTAGACGATACGGATGCGGCGCGAAAGACGCTCGCCCGGCCAGACGAGACGAGCGGTGGTGCCGGCGGTCAGGTACGGTTCCCCGTCGGGGCCGAACTGCACGTCGGCGGTGGCCGCGACCTCTGGGGTGCCGTCGCTCGCGAATACGACCCCGGTGTAGTGCCCCCCGTCACCGTGCACGACGTCCGCGACGGTGATGCCCGTGCCGCGCTGGGCGCCCCAGGTCATGAGCAGGCTCGATGCGGTGAGGAAGCGGTCGGCGCCGCTCCCCAACCGAAGCTCGTCGGCGAAGGGGGTGGCCCCCTCCGGTGGGAAGCGCAGCAGATCGGGCGCTGCGGAGGCGCCGACGGCCGCGTAGACCACCTCGTGGTCCACGTGAGTGGAGCGGCGGGTCACTTCTTCTGCTCCTTGCCCTCCACGTCGCCCGACAGCGCAGCGATGAACGCCTCCTGCGGCACCTCGACGCGGCCGACCATCTTCATGCGTTTCTTGCCTTCCTTCTGCTTTTCGAGCAGCTTACGCTTTCGGCTGATGTCGCCGCCATAGCACTTCGCGAGCACATCCTTGCGAATCGCGCGAATCGTCTCGCGTGCGATCACCCGGGCGCCGATAGCCGCCTGAATCGGCACCTCGAACTGCTGCCTGGGGATCAGCTTGCGCAGACGCTCCGTCATCATCGTGCCGTAGTGGTATGCGCTGTCGCGGTGCACGATCGCGCTGAACGCATCGACCTTGTCTCCCTGCAGCAGAATGTCGACCTTGACGAGGTCGGCCTCCTGCTCGCCGATCGGTTCGTAATCAAGGCTTGCGTACCCCTGGGTGCGGCTTTTCAAATGGTCGAAGAAGTCGAACACGATCTCGCCGAGCGGCATGGCATAGCGCAGTTCGACGCGCTCCCCGAGGTACTCCATGCCGAGCAGATTGCCCCGCCGGCTCTGGCACAGCTCCATGATCGTGCCGACGTAGTCCTTGGGCGCGAGAATCGCGACGCGCACCATCGGTTCGCGCACGCTCGAGATCTTCCCGTCGGGATACTCGGACGGGTTGGTGACCGTCACCTCATGACCGTCTTCCCGCGTGACCTGGTAGATCACGCTGGGAGCGGTCGCGATGAGATCGAGGTCGAACTCGCGACGCAGTCGCTCCGAAATGATCTCGAGGTGCAGCAGGCCCAGAAAGCCGCAACGGAATCCGAAGCCGAGCGCGACCGAGGTCTCGGGCTCGTACTGCAGCGCCGCGTCGGAGAGCTTCAACTTGTCGAGGGCCTCGCGCAGCACCGGGTAGTCGCTGCCGTCGATCGGGTAGAGGCCGGAGAACACCATCGGTTTCGGGTCGGTGTAGCCGGGCAGCGCCTCTGACGCCGCGCGCTGCTTGCCGGTGACGGTGTCGCCGACCTTCGACTGGCGCACATCCTTCACACCCGTGATGAGATACCCGACCTCGCCTACGGAGAGCCCCTTCGTCGCGACCGGTTCGGGAGCTGAGACCCCGATCTCGAGCGCCTCGTGCTCCGCGCCGGTCGACATCATCTGTATCTTCTCGCGAGGCGAGAGTCGCCCGTCGACCATGCGCACGTAGGTGACCACCCCGCGGTACGAGTCGTACACCGAATCGAAGATCATGGCCCGCGCGGGGGCATCCGCGTCACCGACCGGTGCGGGGATGCGCTCGATGACGCGGTCGAGCAGCTCCTCGACCCCCATGCCGGTCTTGCCCGACACCTTCAAGATGTCCTCGGGGTTGCCGCCGATGAGATCAGAGATCTCACGGGCGACGCGCTCGGGGTCTGCTGCCGGCAGATCGATCTTGTTGAGCACCGGGATGATCTCGAGGTCGTTCTCCATCGCGAGGTACAGGTTCGCGAGCGTCTGCGCTTCGATGCCCTGCGCCGCGTCCACCAGCAGAATCGCGCCTTCGCATGCAGCGAGCGAGCGCGAGACCTCGTAGCTGAAATCCACGTGGCCCGGGGTGTCGATCATGTTCAGCGCGTAGGAGGCGCCTTCCACATCCCAGTGCATGCGCACCGCCTGCGACTTGATCGTGATGCCGCGCTCGCGCTCGATGTCCATGCGATCGAGGTATTGCGCGCGCATCTCGCGATCCGGCACGGTACCGGTGATCTGCAGCATGCGATCGGCCAGCGTCGACTTGCCGTGGTCGATGTGGGCGATGATGCAGAAATTACGAATCTGCGCCGGGGCCGTCGCGGCCGGGGCGGGTGGGTTCACGCTGCGTGGAGACATTGCCTTCTATTCTCGCATGGGGCAAAAGAAAACCCCGCCGAGGCGGGGTTTTCTCGATCCGCTAGGGATTACTAGAGCGCGGCGGCCTTGACCGCGAGCTTCGACTTGCGGTTCGCGGCCTGGTTCTTGTGGATCACGCCCTTCGAGACGGCCTTGTCGAGCTTGCGCGACGCGTGCTGCACCTTGGCCTCGGCAACGGCCTTGTCGCCTGCGGCGATGGCCTCGCGCGCCTGGCGCACGACGGTGCGCAGCTCGCTCTTGTACGCGCGGTTGCGATCGGTTGCCTTCTGGTTGGTCTTGATGCGCTTGATCTGCGACTTGATGTTTGCCA